>JAYTDO010000039.1:0-4266 GCA_043735935.1 Chthoniobacteraceae bacterium | reverse complement strand
GTGCGGATGGTGAGGATGTCCACGACGGAAGTCATGATGGGATCGAGGCCGGCGGTCGGCTCGTCGCTGAAAAGCAGCTCGGGATCGAGAGCCAGGGCGCGTGCGAGGCCGACGCGCTTTTTCATGCCACCGCTGATCTCGGCGGGCTTGAGGTGTTCGAAGCCGGAGAGGCCGACGAGTTCGAGTTTCATCTTCACCATCAGGTCGACGATCTCCGGCGCGAGCTTCGTATGCTCCTGGATGGGAAGCGCGACGTTTTCACCGACCGTCATGGATTGCATGAGTGCTCCGCTTTGAAAAAGGACGCCGAAACGCCGGCGCACTTTTGCCAGTGCGCGCTCGTCCATCGTGGTGACTTCTTCGCCGAAGAGTTTGACGGAGCCGCTGGTCGGTTTCATCGAGCCGATGATATGCCGGAGAAGCGTGCTTTTCCCACAACCCGAGGCGCCCATGATGATCATGGTGTCGCCCTTGTGGATGGTGAATGAAATGCCGTCGAGCACGCGGCGCCCGTGAAACTCGCGGACGAGATCGGTGACTTCGATGACGGGCGTATTCATGTGGCGAAGAAGAAGAGCGCGGTGAGGAGCGCATTCGCCACGAGCATCGTGAGGAGCGACCAGACCACCGAGCCGGTCGTCGCCTGGCCCACGCCCTCGGCGCCGCCCTCCACTTTCAAGCCCATGTGGCAGGCGATGGTGATGATGAACCACGCGAAGACGACGCTTTTGATGAGGCCGGAGTAGAGGTCGAATGCGTCGGCGAATTCGAGCGACCGCATGATGTAGGCGGGCGTGGAGAAATGGAGGGCCGACTTGCAGACGGCCCAGCCGCCGACCATGCCGATGCAGTTTCCGAAGATGGTGAGCGTCGGCAGCATGACCATCATGGCGAGGACGCGTGGGACGAGGAGGAAGCGGACGGGATTGATGGCCATGACTTCCAGGGCTTCGATTTCCTCCGAGACCTTCATCGTGCCGAGTTCCGCGGTGACGGCCGAACCGCTGCGACCGATGACGATGACGCCGATGAGGAGCGGGCCGAGTTCGCGCAGCAGCGAGACAGAGACGAGACCCGGGATGTAACCTTCGCCGCCAAGCTTTTTCAGCTCCGCTGCGGACTGCATGGCGAGCGTGAGGCCGATGCTGAAGGACGTGAGCGAGGCCATCGGCAGCGCTTGCACGCCGATGAGGATCATCTGCCGAAAGACATGTGCGATCCGCCACGGATGACCGCGAAACGGCCCGAGGAACGTCCAGTAAAGGATGCGGCCGTTGAGCGCGAGGTAGGCCTTCAAGCGGGAGGCACGCCGAGGACGTCGCGCGCGTCGGCCAGGGTCGCGACGATGGGGAGGATTTCGCCGAGACGGACGAGATCGAAGATCGTTTTGACCCGAGGATTCAAACCCGCCAGCGCGATGCGGCCACTGAAAGCGTGCGAGGAGCGGACATACTCGACGATGGTGGCGAGGCCGGAGGAGTCGATGTAGGTGACTTCGGTAAGATCGAGCGCGATGGCGGCAGGCCGCATTTTCGCAAATCGCTGGAGGACCGACCGCAGGTCGGGCGAGCCGTGCAGATCGACCTCGCCGGAGATATGGATGACCGGTAGCCCGGCGTCGTCAGTCTCGCGAATTTGCATGGATTGATTGGTTATCAGCGCCCGCCGGGCCGAGGAAGGGCAAAGTGCCGACCTGCGGCATTGGCATTTGCCCGGACAGTGGCTTAACTCTCCGTGCCATGAACAATCGTTCCCTCTCCATTCTCGCAGTCATCGTCCTCGCCATCTGCGGGGCCGCGGTTTGGTTTTTGAATTCGCAGCCGACGACGCCCGCGGCGCCTCTCGCCACCGAAACGCCCGCGCCCACCGAGCCGGTGAAGACGACGCCGAAGGCCGTGGTCGCCCGCGCGACGCCCGCCTCCGTCGATCCCACCAAGATGGAGCCGAAGAAACCGGCCGAGGAAGTGAAGCCGCTCGCGGATTGGGAGATCAAGATCGACCAGGTCCTCCGCACGAATGCCGATGAGACGCAGACTGCCCAGATGCTCATCAACATGCTGCCAACCCTTCCCGCCGACGGGCAGACGGAGGCCGCACAGCACATTTCGAATCTGATCCTCGACAAGGATTACAGCCGCGTCCTGCCACTGGTGAAAAATGCGAGCCTTCCGGAAGACGTGCTCGATGTGTTCGTGACGGACCTGATGAATCGCGAGGACGATGTAAAGCTGCCCGTGCTCCTGGAGATCGCCAAAATTCCGAATCATCCGCACCACGAGGAGGCCGCGACGGACCTCCAGATTTTTCTCGATGAAGATTACGGCACTGACTGGGGAAAATGGGATGCGGCGATGAAGGAATACCTGAAGAAACAGGCTGCGGAAAACGCCGCCGCCGAGAAGGAAGCGGCGGCCACGCCTCCCCTGCCCGGCAACGTGACGAAGCCGAAATGAAGCTGGTCGTCGCCGCGACCGGCGCGAGCGGGGCGGTTTATTTGCAGAGGCTGCTCGCGCGCATCGACTCGCGAGCCCATGAGGTTCACCTCGTTCTCAGCGCCTTCGCGAAGCAGGTCATCGCCGAGGAAATCGGCACGCTCGCGGTGCCCGAGGGCGTCCAGCAGCATGGCGACAAGTCGATGAACGTGCCGTTTGTCAGCGGCTCGGCGCGATTCGACGCGATGGTCGTCGTCCCGTGCTCGATGGGCACGCTCGGCCGCATCGCCGCGGGCACGAGCGACTCGACGATCCTGCGCGCCGCGGATGTTTTTCTGAAAGAACGCCGCAAACTCATCCTCGTCCCGCGCGAGACGCCGTGGAATCTCATCCACGCCCGCAACGTCGTGACGCTCATGGAAGCCGGCGCGGTCATCATGCCCGCATCGCCGGGTTTTTATTCGCTCCCCAAGACCATCGACGACGTGGCGGATACCGTCGTGGCGCGGATTTTGGATCAACTCGATCTGCCGAACCCCGGCACGTATCGATGGGCGGAGAACGCGGAGTGAATCCCGAGCGAAAGGCGCAAATCCTCGCAAACGTCGGCTCATGGGTGATGCGCGCCCTGATCGCCACACTCCGCATCCGCTTCGAAGACCCCGCCGGGGTCTGCACCCTGCCCGAGAAAAGACCGATCATCTGGGCCTTCTGGCACAATCGGCTCTTTTTGATTCCCTATATTTTCGAGCGCCATTTTCGCGGCCAGCCCGGCACCGCGCTCACGAGCGCGAGCAAGGACGGAGCGATCCTCGCCGCGTTCATCGCAAAGTTTGGGATCGGCTCCATCCGCGGCTCGAGTTCGCGCCGCGGCGCCAGGGCGCTCGTCGAGTTGCGACGCTCCGTCGAAGCTGGGGTGACGATCGCGATGACACCCGATGGCCCGCGAGGCCCGCGTTACCGGCTCGGTCCCGGAATCGTGAAGCTCGCTCAGATCACCGGCACCCCCATCACGCCGGTCCACGTTTCGTATTCTCGCTACTGGCAGCTCAAAAGCTGGGACGCCTTCATGATTCCCAAACCCTTCTCGAAGGCGACCGTGATCTTCGACGTTCTCCACGAGGTCCCGCCCACCCAGGATGATGCGAGCTTTGAAAAGGAGCGACTGCGCCTCGAAGACATCCTGCGCGCTCGCACCGATGCGTGAGATCGCGGCTGGTTGTCTTTCTCGCCGCCCTCGCGATAGTGGCACGATGTTTTTAGTCCGCTGGATTTCGCACGTTTGAGCAGATGATCGTTCGCCGCATCCTCGCCGCTTCCATCTTTTGCGCCTGCATCCCGGCCTGGGCAGAAACGCCCAATCCAAAGGTGATCGAGCGTTACAAACAGATGCTCTCCGCGAATCCGTCGGAAGGAACAGCACTGGATCGGCTGTGGAAAATCCATGTCGATCAGAACACGACCGCCCAGCTCATCGATGAATATCGAGCCGGCGGCACGTTCGGTTCCGAGATGGTCCTCGGCCACCTTCTACGAAAGGCGGCGCGGCCCGCCGAAGCCGGGGCCGCCTACGAGCGGGCAGCGAAGCTGGACGAAAAGAACGCGCAGCCGTGGATCGCAAGCGGCACCCTCCATCGCGACGCCGGCCGCCCCCGCGAGGCGGCGGAAGCGTTCGCAAAGGCGGCGGAAGTGCTCCCCGAAAGCGATCCCCAGCAGAGCGACATCCTCCTCCAGCTCGGCGCAGCGTGGCTGACGGCTGACGAACCGGCAAAGGCGACGGAGGCTTGGGAAAAGACCATCGCCCGAGATCCCGCCAACCTCGCCCTGCGCCGGA
>JAYTDO010000038.1:0-5583 GCA_043735935.1 Chthoniobacteraceae bacterium | reverse complement strand
TGGGTTTCACTGCCCGCGTTCGTCGGAATCGCCGCTTCCTGGTGGTAGTTTTTGTCGAACACCTGGGTGTCAGTCAGCGCAGTGCGCGCGACCGGGCGGCGACGCGATGATTTCCATCCATGCCGAGATCCAGGCGATCGAGGAAGGCACGAGCGATCCGTTCGATAATCCTCTCAAAAACGCCCCGCATACCGCGCCGAGTGTGACGGCCTCGGAATGGACCCATCCGTATTCCCGCGAACAAGCCGCCTATCCGGCCGCGTGGTGCCGTGAGCACAAATTCTGGCCCGCGGTCGGACGGATCGACAACGTGTGGGGCGACCGGAATCTATTCTGCGCCTGTGTGCCATTGCCGACCTGAGGCGCGCAGCGCCCCGGAAAGGTGCCCGTTTCATCAACGGAAGAATGATCGCGAATATTTACATTCCCGAGACAGCGGAGTGACACGAAAACTGCTACTCAAAAGGTAGCCGTCGCCATGAAAGCGTATGCCTTCCTCCCATTCCTGCTCGCCGCGAGCGTGTTCGCCGAAGACCCGAGAGTGAGTGCCTTCGTCGCGCAGGGCGACGAGCATGAACGGCAGCATCACCCTCGCGCGGCACTGGGGAGCTACCGGGCAGCGGAGCGGATCGCACCCAACAACGCGGGCGTGGTGCTGAGAATGTCAAAGCAGTTTGGGGATTTGATCGCCGAGACCGCTCCGGTGGACGCGGCGCGAAAGATGGCGGAGCAGGCGCTGGACTATGCGAAACGGGCCGTGGAACTGGACCCAGGGCTAGCGAAGGCCAGGCTAAATCTCGCGATCAGCTACGGACGGTTGACGGACTTTGTGGGGAACAAGGTGAAGATCGAATACTCGAAATCGATTCGAGATGAGACCCTGAAATCGATCGAACTGGATCCGACTGACGACTTTGCCTGGCACGTGCTTGGGCGCTGGCAATTCGGAGTTTCGAATGTGAACGGGGTGCTCAAGGCGATGGCCGGAATCGTGTATGGCGGCTTGCCGAAGGCGAGCAACGAGGAAGCCGCGAAGTACCTGAAGAAAGCCACGGAGCTTGCGCCGCAGCGGATCATCCACCACGCCGAACTCGCGCACGTTTATAAGGCGATGGGACGGGCGGATCTCGCTGCGAAGCAATGGCAGACGGTGATCGAACTTCCGGCCGTGGATAAGGAGGACGACGCGGCTAAGAAGGAGGCGCAACTGGCGCTCGGGACGACCAACGGCGGGCCGAACCGGGCGGCGGCACGGTGATAAGCGAGACCCTTACCGGGGTTTCAAGACGAGCGTGAGCCAGCCGAGGAGAAGGCAAACTCCGCCGAGCGGAGTGACCGCACCGAGGATCTTCACATTGGAGATCGCGAGCGCGTAAAGGCTCCCGCTGAAGATCACGATGCCCGCCGCAAACCAACGCCACGCCCACATCCGCAACGGCTCGCGCGAGGCGAGCGCAAGGAGCAGGACGGAATGGACAAGGTGATAGAGCGCCGCCGTCTGCCAGACGGACAATGTGTCGTTTTGGACGAGGACGTCCTTTAATCCATGAGCGCCGAATGCGCCCAGTGCGACCGCGAAAAAACCGAATCCTGCGGAAATACGAAAAGCGGTGGTCGAGTTCATTTCGAGGGAGTGAATGCGGAATTTTTCAAATCAGAAATCGAAAACGTCAAACTGCCCATTAATGTCGCTGCACACATGGATTGGAAAAACTGGGTTCCGCGCGAGCGGGCCAACCTTTGCTTCATCGTCAAAGACGGACGGGTGCTGCTCATTCGGAAAAAGCGCGGCCTCGGCGCGGGCAAAGTGAACGGCCCCGGCGGCAAGATCGAGCCGGGCGAAACGATGCTGGAGTCAGCGATCCGCGAGGTGCAGGAGGAAGTCGGAGTGACGCCGCTGGATATCTTCGAACGCGGGATGCTGCACTTTGAGTTCAAGGATGGTTACAGTCTCGAATGCGCGGTTTTCGTGGCGCACGACCTCGCGGGTGAACCGGTCGAAACCGTCGAGGCTGCGCCTTTCTGGGTACCGCTCGATTCCGTCCCGTACGAGGAAATGTGGGCGGACGACCGGCACTGGTTGCCGCAAGTCCTCGACGGCCAGTCGTTCCTCGGCTGGTTCGAGTTTGACGGAGATGTGATGCTCAGCCGCGAGGTTCGTTTCGCCGTGCCGACTTAGCCCGATCCGCGATCAGGGCCGGGTCGTCATCAAGCGGTAGAAGCGCTGTCCTGCCGTGGTGACATTGGTCGCATCGGTAACGGTCACCGCGCCGCCGCCGGTTTCATTCACGGTCACGCCCGCTGATCCGGTCCACGAACCACCGCCGGGGTGAGTGGCAATGGTCGTCCAGTTCGCAGGCACGAGGCCCGAGTTGACCTGAACGAGTTGCGTGACGTCGGTGGCGCTGAGGTTGCGGTTAAAGGTGAATGTGGTGGAGTCTAAGCTGCGCGCGGTGGCGGGAAGCGAGGCAGAAGTTCCCTGGATCGGATTGGTTCCCAGCGAGTACTCATTCAAATTCAGGATACCGTCGAAATCCGGGTCCGCGGTGTCTGCCGAGTTGCCACTATTTCCGGCACCTGGGCCGAAGTAGGTCACCCGCCAGGTATCGATCGGGCTTTGTACGGTCGAGAAGATGAGCGAACCGCCGCTGATCTGGAAATTCCCGACGACCCCGGAGGCGAGATTCGTAGCGGTGAAATCGCCCGCACTGAATGTCGTACTGCCGAATGTCGCGAGCGTATAGGTTTGGCCCGTCACGCCCGTGCCGCCGAAGTCGAACGCGAACGTTCCGCCAGATGGATCCTTTGTCAGCGCCGCCGAGCCGAGCGCCATTTTATCGGCCGCATTCGCGGAGCCGAGATCGAAGGCGCAGATTCCGCCACTCTTCCACGTAAGCTCTCCCCCGGTCAGGGTGCCGACACCGCTGACACCCGGTGCGATACGACCGCCGCTTTGCAAAAGCACCGCGCCGACGGTACCCGTACCGGCAAGCGTGCCGCCAGTGAGCACTACGGTGGCGAAACTCGAGGCGATGCTGCCACTCACGCGCAACGTCCCTGCACTCACACGAGTCGCACCGAGATAGGTATTGGTGTTTGTGAGTTCCAAGGTCCCCGTCCCCGTCTTGAGTAGGTCGTTTTGGAGGGTTCCTGAAATGACTCCGGTCATTTTCGCGAAGTCGGTCGAAACGCTCGGGTTGTCGACGACGCGGATTTCGCGGGCGTTGTAGTTCGCGGTCGTTTCGGTCGAGGAGACGCTCAGGTTATTCGTGAAAGTGATCACGCGATCGCAGGTCGGGCTGCCGAGGATGAGCGCGTATCCGCTTTCGAGGAATCCGGAATCCTCCCAACTCAAAACGCTGACCGCCGGATTCTGGGTGATGGTGACGGAGGCGTCGGCGCCGAACGCGGCGAAACCACCGCTGCCCCGGTCTTCCTTCAGCGTGTTCAACGCAGTAGGCGTGCCGCTCAGTTCGAGGCCCGTCCAGTTGATCGTCCGCGCACCCGTCGCCGGATCAGTGGCGCCGAAATAAAGCTCCCGGGTAAATGTGCCGCCCCCGGTGATTTCGAGCACACCGCCACGCAGGCGCAATTCGCCATTCGGCAGAAGCGTGCCGGGCGTGGCACGCAGCGTCCCTTGATTGATGACCGTCGTTTGAAGATCGGCACTGTTATTGACCGTCGAGAGAGCGAGGACGCCCGCACCGGATTTTACCAGCGGTTGCGTCGTTCCCAAGCTGGAAGCCACGGTCAAGACGGCTTGATCGACGTAAAAATAACGCGGAGCCGAGCCCCCGATGGTTCCTGCGGTAATTGTGTAATCGTTCGCCCCCGAGAGGAGGATGGCCGTTGTCGCGAGGGTTCCAGTCGCGTTGATGGTGAGCGCCTGGGTGCCGGCACCCGATTGGATGCGGAGGGAGTTGAGCCCAAACGTGCCGGTCGGCACAGTGCCGCTGGCGCTCAACAGAGCATTCGCGGTCGGAGTGCTCGTCGCGGGAAAGGCCGTCGTCGCGGTGGGAGCAATGCCACTGGCGCCGGTCGTCGCAAAGCTGATGCCTGTCAGCGTGCGCGTCGTCGCCCACCCCACCGCTGAGGCGCCTGCAGTATTGGTAAGCAACCCGTTCACCGGAGCGACCGGGAGCGTGGTGATTACGACACGCGGATTCGCGCCGGCATTCCCGAGCGCGAGTTTGGTTCCACTGCCGTCATTGGCGGTGAACTCCACCGTCGAGAACGGTTGTGCGATCGAAGCATCGCGCTCATAGATCGAAAACGTGAGCACCGTGGGGAACGATGTTCCTCCGCGATGAGTTACATTGATAACCACATGGCCTCCCCGGGGCTTCTCTCGAATGGGAGCTACCGTGGTGATGGTGCCAAGTTGCAAACGACCCGCCGTTTCAGTCGTGCCACCCGAGTTTCCACTGAGCGAAAATATTCCGCCACCGATCAAGTCCAGGCCGGTCGACCCGATGCCGGTCCCGCCGTCGCGCAAGCGGTTGTTGTTGTTCGTGCCGCTATTATCGAGAGTAAAAGTGCCGCCCGTCATCAGGATGGCGCCTTTCGTTTGCGCTCCGAGACTAGCCGTGCCGGCGAGCGTGAGCGCGGCAGTCACGGCCACATCCTTGTCGATCTCCATCGTGCCGGTCAAAGTTTGCACGCCGGTCCCGCGCACGGCGAGTGCGCCGTTATCGTTACCGGACCCCAGGGGCGGACCGATTCGCACCGTTCCGGGGAATGAAGTCGAAGTGAAAGTCGTCAACACGATGTCTTCAGTGTCCGCATTCGCCGCCGTCACGACGGATTCGATAAGCCCGCCCGTCCCACTCAGGTTACCCGACCGCAACGCGGACGAACTGGAGAAAACCGTGCCCGTGGACATCACCACGGGATTCGAGCGGAATGCCGTTTGGCCGGACTGCGCGTTATTATTAAAACGAAATGTGCCGCCATTCAGAAAGAGCGTGCCGATCCACGTATTGTCCGACGGTGCAACGGCAGGGCTAACTGCCGCCGTCCCGAAGCGATAGGTACTCGCGCCATTCTTGGTGATGTCGCCGAATCCCGACACCGCTTTGTTAAACGTCACCACACCCGTACCCGTCCCGCCCACAGTGAGGCCGCCGTTCAAGCGGATCGGAATATTAAAAGTGACAGCACCCGCGCCGTTTTGAGTGAACGTCGGCGAGACCCCGGTCAAAAACAGCGGCGTCGTGCCAGCGACGATCTGCGGCGGATCGGACGGCTGCCCGTTGACGTTCGTCGCGTTCATGGTGACCGCATTGAGGAGAAATGGCGATACCGCCAAGTTGTTCGTGGACGTGTAATTTGGCGACACGCCAGGGGTGATTCCCACATCCCCACCGAAGACCAAAACGTCCGCGACGTTCGTTCCAGCCGGAGCCACGTTTCCCGACCAGTTCGTACCCACGCTCCAGTTCCCAGTGACGTTATTCCAAGTGAAGGTCGCCGCCTTGGCGGGGACGAGTCCCGCCGTCAAAAGGAGGGCGGCGATCGAATGACGAAGGATGTGGGGAGTTCGTTGCATAGGGGTCATGGATAATAGCACGCCAACTACCCTGT
>JAYTDO010000037.1:0-2219 GCA_043735935.1 Chthoniobacteraceae bacterium | reverse complement strand
CGCTGGGTCTGCTGAGGCACCGTGAACCACGGGGGCAGATCGTTGGGCATCATGCGCCATGGGCAGCCGGCGCGCACCATGGAGCGCACGGCATTGCAGAGGGTCCGCAGCGAGTGTTCCCGCTGCGGGGCGTCTTCTTTCATCAGCGGTCAGATAGGGCGCGCAGAACGCCCATTCTTCGTCGCTCACATCGGTTGGGTAATTGGTCTTGGTGCCTTGGGTTTTGTCTGCCATCCCAAGGGTTTCACACCAAGTGTCTCAAAAAGTACAGCTATAATTTCTGTAATGCGCCCGGCTAAAAGTGCATGACACCATCTAGGCGATTCGTTCAATGAAGTTGAAGCTTGTGTGGTGAGAGTCTGGAAAGGTGATTCCCGAGTGCGACGAAGCCTGTGAGCTGCCACTCCTTCGCGTTGTAGGAGGCGCTCCAACGCGTGACGACATGGTAAGTGCCGTCGCCGCGAGATGCCTCGATGACCCAAGAGGTGCCGTCGAGGCCGCGGTCGGTGTCCTCGTATGGCAGCGTCCAGAAATTTGCGGCGTTCGCCAACGTTGTGAGGTTGTTCCAATCTTTGGTTTGCGCGTCCGGCACGCGAGCGGCGAATAAGCACCGAGCGAAGTGTGACGCGGTCTCCTGCCTTCGTGACGCGCACGACGAGGGGGACCGAGAATGCCCGGCTGAAAATGAGGCGGAAGTGTTCGATGCCGGCGGTATTGCGGATGGATGTGGGTTCCTTTGCTTGGCGCAGCAAGTCGAGGCACCAATCTTCGAGCGGCGGTTCGGCAGCGAAGGAAGTCGCGACTGCCGGGAAGATGGCGGCCGCGAGTAAGCTGACGAGAAAGGCGCGGTTCATAGAGTAAGCGCAGAATCGCCTAACGACCCCAAGCTCAGCGACCGCGGAGCACGGCGCGGCCTGTGCGCGGGCGAAGGCGGCGGGGGCGAAGGTGGTGGGAAGCACAGGCCGTGACGTGCGGAGCGGTTCGCTGCAGCGCATGGTTAGGCGCTTCGTTCGGGAAGTCTATTGCGCCAATAGCCTGGTTTCCGGCTACAGTGCATGACTGCGATGATGAGAATGTAGTCCGTCTCGATGGTGTAGAGAATGCCGTATAGAAACCGGCGGGCGAGACACCTGCGAACGTCCTTCTCGAGAATGGGCCATCGGTCGGGAGCCTCAAGAATCCGGCGCAGAATTGATTCGATCTCGTTGGTGAACGCAACGCCAAGTCTGGGACGACAGCCCTCGTAGAAAGCTGCTGACTCGCGGAATTCGAGGCGGGCCTCTGGGTGAAACTCATATCTCATCGACCGAGCATCTGTCGAACTTCGGCCAGCACTTGCTCGCCCGGAATGGTCTGGACTCTACCGGAACGGACATCGTCGCGCCGTCGAATTGCCTCTGTAGCCCACGCCCGCTGGATGTCGTCATCCTCGGTAAAGTCCAAACTCTCGACGAGCTTCTCGGCAAGTTCCGCGCGTGAGGAAACCGAGAGTTGCATCGCCTCGGTGGTGATTTGGTCAATGGTCAATGGCATGAGCAGAGCGTAATCGGTTCGATCAAAACCTCAAGGATTTCAGTGGGCGCTCAGAAGCGCCTAACTGTGAAGTTCCAATAGGTTGTTCATGCGGCGAGGACTTGGAAAGGTGGGGTTGTCACACAACACCAAACCAAGAACCACCGCCGCATGAACCTGCACAGTAAGGCCCGGCTCACGCCGTTCAGTCGAGCCGAGATCGTCCATCGCATCGTGGACCTCCATCAGCCTGCGGCCACCGTCGCCGCGTCTTTCAGCGTGTCCACCCGCACCGTCTTCAAGTGGCTCGCGCGCTTTGCCGCCGAGGGGCCCGATGGCCTTCAGGACCGCTCTTCGCGGCCAAAATGTTCCCCCCCGAACCATCCACCCGCTGCGCGTCGCCCGGGTCCTGGCTCTGCGCCGCCGCAAGCTGCCGGGCTTTCAGATCGCACGCGCCGCAAAGCTCTCCAAAGCCTCCGTCTCCCGCCTCCTGCGCCACCATGCTTCCCGGCTGGCCACCCTCTCGCCGCCTCCGCCCATCACCAGCTACGAGCGTGAACACCCCGGCGATCTCATCCATTTCGATATCAAAAAGCTCGCTCGCATCGTGCGCACCGGCTATCGCGTCACTGGCGACCAGCGCGACCACACACGCGGCGCAGGATGGGAGTTCCTCCACATCGCCATCGACGATCATTCCCGCCTCG
>JAYTDO010000036.1:0-13168 GCA_043735935.1 Chthoniobacteraceae bacterium | reverse complement strand
CGCAAAAAATCATCGAAAAGCAAATCGGGGTGACGGAAATGGAAGCTCGGCAAAGCGACTTTTCGCTCGATCCCAAACACGCCTCGCTGATGACGCGCCGGGAAGCGCTGGCAGGCACCTACGCGCAACTCTCCACGCGGTTGACCGAACTCATGGTATTCGCAGCAGCACGCCCCGCGACATTTTACCTATTCTCGGAACCGTCGGTGCCAAATGGTCCCTCTCGGCTTCGTCCCGCCGCGACATTCGCCGCTCTCGCCCTGCTCGGGGCGATCCTCGGATTTTGCCACTGCATGCTGCGATGGAAACAAAGAACCCCCAACGTGGCCGACCCGTTACGCCCTGAGTATGCTCAACCGTAAACGGAATCTCCTCGCGTGGGGCATCGCCGCGTGCTCGTTCGCCGCTGCGTTGGCTTCCATCGCGACGACTCGCCCGATGTTCATCGCGCGCGCGGCCGCAGAGATCAGCAAAACGGAAGTTTCGCCAGAAGGCCTCGCCAAAGTCGCACGCGTCTCCATCGCGGGGAGTGATCGCATGTTGCCGACGGAAATCGTTACCCGACTCCGAAGCCTTGGCACGATCCGCCGGGCGTTGAAAGCGCTGCACTTGCCCGCGGATGATGCCGCGGTGGCGGAAGCGGCCAGTCGCATCGGAGTCCGACTGATCGCTGGAACGACAGTCATTGAGGCGATCGTGCGATCGCCCTCCCGCGAGACGGCACCGGCATTGGCGACCGCGCTTTTTTCTGCCAACGAGGAAATCCGCCATGACCGGAGAGTCCAACTCTCAGACACCCTTCTGGCGTCCCTCGACGATGCGATGATCGCCCTACAGGCCGAGAGTAAAACCGTCGCAGCGCAACTCGAATCAATGGAACTTCAGAAACCTGCCGGGGCCGGACGCTTCAACGAAGAAATGGACCGCGCCTTCGTCAACGTCGCGTCTGAAAAGGGCCGCTTACGCGCCACGCTTGCCCGTCTCGAAGCGATCGAATCGAGCGATGTCGAGCGCCAGGTGCGGGAACTCGACGATGTCTCGCGAAGCGTGAGCGGTGAGCACGCCATCGCAACGTTGGCCGGCTACACAGTCCTTCGCGGAAGCATCGCCGAACGAAGCAGCGACCTTGCCCGCAGCCGGGCGCAGTACGGCGAAAACAGCGCGCAGGTCAAAAGCACGAAAGCCGAACTCGCAGCGCTTTACCACTCGTTGCAGTCCTACCTCATAGGGCAGGTCGCGCAGATCCGGGCGCAACTCGCAGCGATGGAAACCGCGGGACAACTGCTCGATGCGCGAGATCAAGCGAGGGTCGAACGGTCGAGGGCGATTGAAGCGGTTCGCGTATCACCGGAATCTGAGTCGTTGCTGCTGAAACGGGAGGCGATTCGCCGACAACTCGGCAACATCGAATTGCGGCGCCGCGAATTGATGGTTTTCCGGGACGTCTTTGAGCCATCTCTCTTCATGCTCGACGCCCCACGAGTGAGCGCCGCACCGGAGGTTGCACAGCGGAGCGCGCGAATTGTCCTCGCTGCTTTCGGCGCGCTCCTGGTTGGATTTTCGCTTTCGATCATTTTCGACCGCCGTGCACTCGCGGTGATTTAGCCGCCCATGAAAACCGAGCCCGTAGTCACCGTCGTTGTCCCCTGCTATAATGCCGAGGCATTCCTCACTGAGACCCTGGAGTCCGTTTGCGCTCAAACTTACGAGCGATTGCAGATCCTCGTAGTGGACGACGGCTCCACTGATCAAACCGCGGCTATCGCCGAGGCGTTTGCGGTGCGCGATGAACGGATCACGATTCTCAGTAAACCGAACGGTGGCCTTTCTTCGGCTCGGAATTTCGGAATCGACCATGCACGCGGAAAGTACGTCTCATTCGTAGACGGCGATGACCTCTGGCATCCGACCAAGATTGAAAAGCACGTTGCCCATCTCGAGAAGGACGAGGCCATCGGCGTCAGCTACTCAGCAACGCAATTCATCAATACGAACGGCGGAAATCTCCATCGACGCTTTCCGAAGACGAAGAATCTCAGCGATTACGATCTCTTTTGCCGCAACCCCATCACCACAGGATCCACCGCCGTCTTTCGCCGAGAGGTCTTCGAATTCCATCGATTCGACGAAGGACTTTTCGGCTATGAGGATGTCGACTGCTGGCTCCGCATCGCGTTCGCGCCGCCTGGAAAATGGCGCTTCGAGGGAATCCCTGAGTTGCTCACCCTTTACAGAGTCCATACCCAAAGTCTCTCGAACAAATACGACCAACAGCACGAGTCGGCGCAGCGCGCCTGGAAAAAATCCTTTGAATACGCGCCCAAGCAGGCAGCACGTTTTGCGAGTCTCGCGGAAGCTTTTCAACTGCGCTTTTACGCCCGGCGTGCCATCGCCTCGCGAAACTTCCCTGCCGCGCGGCGTCTCATGTTGCGAGCCATCAAGACGGACCCGAGGATCCTCGTGCGGGAAGGCCTCCGGACGTGGATCTCGCTCCTAGTTTCCCTCCTGCCGGTGCCCAACGCTTCGCGATGAACCCGGCGATTCCAAGGATCGAGATTTTGAATATCCCGATTGCCTGCATCTCGATCGAAGGGGGGCTCGACGAAATCGAACGATTGTCGCAACAGGCGGAGCCCGGTCTCGTCACTTATGTGAATGCCCATTCCTTGAATCTCGCCAGCCGCGACCCTGAATATCGTCGACTGCTGCGAGAGAGGTATTTGGTTTTCAAAGACGGCGTCGGCGTCGGCATCGCGGCGCGAATGCTCGGGAAGCGCTTTCCAAAGAACATCACCTTCACCGATTTCAGTCCGCACATCCTCGCATTGGCCGCAAAGAATCACTGGCGCGTTTTTTTTCTCGGATGCGCGCCCGGAGTCCCTGAACTAGCCGCGGAGCGACTCATGCGCGAAATCGAAGGCCTGAATGTAGTGGGTGCCCGTGACGGGTTCACGCCGTGCCATTCGCCCGAAAAAGTGGTCGCCGAGATTCGCGCCGCGCGCACCGATTTAATCATCGCTGCGATGGGGAATCCGGTGCAAGAAAAGTGGCTGGCGGAACACATCCTTGCCACCGGGGCGCGCATCGCCGTGGCCGTGGGAGGTTACCTTGATTTTGCCGCTGGAAATCGGACGCGCGCCCCAGAATGGTGCACAAGGGTGGGCCTCGAATGGCTCCATCGCCTCACTCACGAGCCGACGCGGCTCTGGCGGCGCTACGTCATCGGAAATCCCGAGTTCATCGCCCGCGTAGCGCTCTCCCGGTTCAATCGCCCTTCGTGAGCTCCGGTTAAACCGCCAGGTTCTTATCGACACACTCCATTAGCTCTGCGGCGGAGACTGGTTTTCCGAGGAATGAAAATCCGCCGATGATGCCGCCGTGCGAATCCACCTCCGATTTCCGGACCGTGGCAGTCAAGAAAACGACCGGAACGTTCTTCAGCTTCGCATCCGTCTTTAGACGCGCCACCACATCGCTGCCGTCGAGCTCTGGCATGACGACATCCAGAAGAATCAAATCCGGCTGAAATTCTTGCGCGGTGGCGAGGGCGCGGACGGAATCGTTTTCTTCTCGCACCTCGTATTTGCCGGTTCGTTCCAAATTTAGGCGGACAAGCCGCGTGATGCCGGGTTCGTCGTCGATGATGAGGATTCGCTTTTTCATAATGCTGGAAGTTTCGCCGGTGGCGCGGACTCAATGTTCTTGATCGGCAAAATGACAGAGGCTCTCACGCCACCCGAGGGAATGTTTTCGACCACAAGCCGTCCGCCATGCAATTCGACAATCTTGCGCGCCACCGTCAGGCCGAGTCCTGTTCCCTTTCCCGTCGGTCGCGTCGTGAAGAATGGATCGAATACCGAGCCGAGTTTATCGGGCGGAATACCGTGACCAGTATCGGCGAACTCGGCCACGAGCACGTGATCCCCCGCACGTAAGCGATCCTTCGCTTTTCCACCCTCGCGCGGCGCACTCTCGGCCAAATTGTCTAGCGAGGTCTTGATCGACAGCACACCGCCCTTCGGCATGGCCTGAACGGCGTTGGTGCAAAGACTGACGAAGACTTGGGATAGTTTGTTTTCATCAAACTCAATCGCTGGGAGTCCATCCCCGAACACCGGTCGGACTTCAATGTGACTGACAACCATTTCGGGTTTCAGCAGGACCAATGCTTGCCGCACGGTCTCGTTGATATCGTGGCGCCGGAAGCAAAATTCGCCCGGCGCAGAGAAATCCTGCATGCCTTGAACAACTTTATCGGCGCGAATTACGGCCTCCCGAATATCGCCGAGCACAGCTTGAAGATCGGGGTTATCAGCCGGGACGGAGTCCCTTAGAAAATCCGCGGCGAGCATGATCTGCGCGAGCGGGTTTTTGACCTCATGGGAGACGCCGGCGGCGAGACGCCCCATCGACTCCATCTTCTCGGTCTGGATCAAGAGCAATTGGGTCGCCTTGAGTTCCTCATGCGAGGCTTGCAACTCGGCGAGCGCCTCGCGCAATGCACGATCGTTGCATTCGCGTTCGACCTCGGCGCGCTTCCGTTCGGTGATGTCGCGGCTCACGCCAAGCACTCCGATCATCTGCCCAGCTTCCCCTCGCAATGGGACCTTCGAAGTGAGCATCCATATCTCACGCCCATGCTCGTCCATTGCCATCTCTTCGCGCTCATGAACCGGCTCTCCGGAGCGGAGGAGAGCCTTGTCTCCCGCGTCGAACTTGGCGGCAATTTCGTGATCGAAAAAGTCGTAAGCGGTCTTTCCAAGCACATCCTCAGGTCCCTCGACTCCGATGAACTTTCGATGCGCCGCATTGTCGATCACGTAACGTCCGGTCACGTCCTTTACGTAGATCCGATCCGGAATCGTCTCGATGACCGAGCGCAACAATCCGCGTTCATCGTAACGAGCCGAGTCGCCCGAACGCGAAAAGGCGGCCTGGCGGACCGCGTCCGGGAGCGTCTCCAGGCCGCGGTCGTTCTTTAGGAAATACACCGTGGCACCGAGCGATCGAGACTGTTCATTAAGGCTGCGATCGTCCGTGGCCGTCAAAACAACGAGAGGGACTGAACAACCCGCGGAGCGCAGCGCGGCAGCGTGAGAGAAGTCTCGATTTCCGCAAAAATCCGCGCCGACCAGCGCCACGTCGAATGCGTTCGCGCGCAAACGCTCTCGTGCTATTTCAAAATGAGGCTCCCATGCGGCTTCAAAAACGGTTCCGCCCTCTTCCTGAAGCAATGCGCGCCCTTCCGCGAACGCAGCCTCGCTTCCTCCCACGAACAAGACTCGGATTACCGCTGAATTCATACCGGTCAATCAAGCGCTGGCGCAAGGACCCGCGCCTGAGCGAATTCGGGCAACGCGAATCCTGCCGAACGAATAATCAACGAAAGTGCCGGACTCAAACGGGTAAGCAAAGTGACATTATACCAGTCGGCCGCCTCTTTGAGACGCGAAAGCCAGCGCAGTCCTTCGCAGTCCGCCGTTCGCACGAGATTCATGTCGAGAAGGATGAAATTGTAGTCGCGTTGAATGCAACTGCGCAAAATGCTGCGGCCCTCGCGCGCCACGCGGCGATCGAGGATTTCGGCGGAGATCGTCACATACAATGCGACCGAACCCGACGGCATGTTGATTTGCTCCGCGGTCGGCAATTCCATTTCCACGTTTGGCCGCCCGAGATTTGAGACCCGAGGAGCGCCCGGGGTGCCGATGCGCGCGACGTGGATATAACGATGGACCCGTTTCATCGCGATATCGTACTGAGCAAAGACCGGTCATAGATCGAAGTCCGAACGCCGGTGTGGTAATCCAAAAGCTTTTCGTTTCCGACGATGACCCCGCTCAAGGCGAGGTTTTCGCCGACAAAGGTGTCTCTCAAAATATAGGTTTCAACCAGGGTAGTTCCCCGACACACGATCGCGTTGTCGCCCACCACGGTGTAGGGGCCGATGCGCGCCCCGGTGATCTCGCACCCACTTCCGATCCAGCACGGGCCGATGAATTCAGTGTCCGATGCAATGCGGCAATGATGCCCGACAAACACTCCAGGTTGAATCTCCCGCTCCAGTTCCGGGGCCACGCTGCCTTTGGCTTTGAGGCTATCAAGCCACCGCTTCACCATCTTAAACCACGTCGCGGCAGCGGGGCGCGATGGCAGGTATCGGGTCAGTTCTGTGCCGGGTCGGACGACGATGTTGCCCTCGTCGTCGATAAAGGTGCAGCATTCGACAGTGCCGGTTGGGACTCCGATCCGGATGGTCACGTTCTGGTAAAGCGGGAACGTGCCGCTGACGAAATTAAGGACGCGGGAATCGATCTCATCCAGCCACAGGACTAGCCGGTGATTTGTTTCGTAAAGCTGATCCGCCCAATGTTCGAGGATCGTCTTCATTCCGATTTCCCAAAGTAGGAACGGCTGATCGTCCACCCAATGGTGCGGCTGCCGGTCGATGATTGATGCGCATCGCATGGTTTTACTCTCCGCCCCGGTTGCCAAACGCCGCCGGGACGGTCTTAAGGAGAAGGGTCAAGTCTCCGGCGAGGCTTTGATTCTTGATGTAAAGCAGGTCCAATTCGATCGATTCCTCGAACGTCAATTTGTTGCGATCACTGATCTGCCACGGCCCAGTGATACCGGGGGAAACACGATGCCGCAGCACGTGACGTGGCCCATAATCGGCCACCTCATAAGTCGCGAACGGCCTCGGTCCGACCAAGCTCATCGTGCCGCCGAGGACGTTGATGAATTGCGGTAATTCGTCCAGCGAGAAGCGGCGGATGTGGCGCCCGAAAGTGATGATGCGCGGATCACGAGGATACTTCGTCGAACGCGAGTATTGGAGCAATGTGCGCCGGAATTTGATGATGGTTTCATTGTCCGGATCGTGGAAGAAATGCTCATCCTGCTCGATCTTGTGGGCCTGCGCGCTGCTGACGATCAGTTCAGCATCACGGCGCATCGTTCGGAATTTCCACAACCGGAAAACCGCCCCGTTCTTTCCGACTCGCCGCTGGGCAAAAAAGATTGGCCGACCGTCGACGAGAAAAATCAGCAAGCCTGTAATGAAAAGGATTGGCCCCAGCAATATGAGCGCGGCGATGGCCCCGGTCAGGTCGAGCGCACGTTTCGCGGCATGGCGGGCCGATTCCCGAAAGCGATGGCGCCCACGAACGACCAACGAACGCATCCTCCGTCGCATCGCCCACATGAAATCGGAGCCAGCGCTCCATTTTCGATGCGAAATATCTCCGCCGGCGTGCGCTGGATCGGGCGGCTGCCGGTGCAGCATCAGGAAAATGGCGGGAAACTGAACCGCTCGACGCACCCCGTGAGCGGCCACGCGGACGAGGCGCTTCACTCCCGGCGCCGGGGCGCGCCGACTCGCGCGAGCCACCTGCGCGAGGATATGCTCAAAATCGAAACCCGCCCCCACCAGCAGCGTGAAGTTGGTCTCCAACTTCCCCTTCCAACGATGAGTGAATTCCTCCTGCCGCGTCGTTGGCAGGCAGTTCCATAAAACATTCGCTTTGGAGAGGTTGATTTCCTTCACGAGCGACTCCTCGTCTCCCTCGGAAAAGGACCCTGGGTGACAACCGACAATGTCGAGATTCGGATTATTCCTCTTGAGCGCTTCCACGAGCCGCGAGACCTGTGCCGCTGAACCACCGAGGATAAAGTGCCGCACGTCTTTCGGCGAACGCATGCAGCAAAGCCGCATGAATCGACCCGCGGTGATGTGGCCTTCGAGCGGGATGCCCTTCTTCGCCAGGAGCAGCCGAAGCGATACTCCATCGGGAATGAACAGATCCACGGACTCATCGGTCAGCCTCGCGAATGCCTCGTCTTTTTTGCGGAGGAAGAGGACATTCAAGTCCGCAAAGCAGATCGTCACATTGCCCCGCTCCGGGAGGGTTTCCCGACTCAGGCACAACCGGACCAGCTTGCGGTAATTCGTAATCGAAAGAGGCGTGTCGATGACATTCGCTGTTCGGATGACGAGCGATTTTTGAGGGAGTTGCATCGGGGCATCGGTTTCTAGCCGCGTGTCGGCGCAGATAGCAAGTTCACGCGCCCGGAAATTCGACCGGAATCCGCTCGGCCCGGCTCTGGCCGCCTCCCTCGAATGCGCGTTACCGGTTCCTTCCGAAAGAGAGCTACTCATACCCGTTCGTGAATCGCGTTGCTTTCATAGGCTTCGATGAGCTTTTCGAGGGCCGCGATTTCATTTCGGATTCGGTCCCCGCCCTCCGTATCCGCCACGGTGCGCGCCTTCGAAAATACCCGGATGTGCTCGACCGATGGAATGATGTCCGCACCGTCATGGATGGCGTCCGAGACGGACTCAAAATGATGGTGCAAGGCAACCGAAGTTCGCTCTGCATCGAGCACCAACGTGTAACCTTTGTCGCCGTAGGCCTCGGAAAAAGCGCCGTCGATCGTAACGGCTTGCCCGCTTCGTTTGAGCGGGGATTCGCCCTTCTCCATCTTGACGGGCACGTGCCCGTTCACGATCAGACCGTGCTTTGGGTTGCAGCCGAATTCCGCGAGAACCTTTTCGCAAAACCACGACTCGTGGATGAGCTCGAAATACGGATTTTTCGTCTCATGATGGGTTTCCTTTGCGGCGACGAAGTAGCCTTCGATAGTCGTCATCTTGTCCTTCCCAAAAAGCGGTGAAAGCGGTCCGCTCCAGAGGTACCAAAGCAGGTCCAGGCACTTTGGATCGTTGGTCCGGACAGCCCGTTGCACCACAACGTTCAATTCATCGAACAACGCCCGCCCCCGCAGCTCGCGGCCGTCGATTTCCATCGGCAGAAATTCGCCCTTTGCATCGACTGGAATGCAGCCGTGAAATATGAGGTTGTCGTCCCGCCGGAGCCACATCGTTCCCTTTTTAGTGATGTACTGCATCTGCTGCCAGAGCACCGGGCTTTGCAGAAAGGAGCGGCGCAGTCGCTCGATGCACACCGTCTCCTCAGGACTCAACGCATTTGGATTGGCCCAATCAATCGTCGGCAGGTGCGTGTCCAGAAGCGCGTGGGTTTTCCCCTCCACCGTGATCGTCCGCGCGATGGGATCGATTCGTGGGAGCAGATTGCGGTGCGCGAGGTGAAGTTGCGGATTCCGCTCGATGAGTTGCCCTTCGAGCTTGAACTGGATGATCGCGATCGCCTTCTGCATCCGCGCCATTTGCTCCGGTTCGCGCAGCCCGTCTCCCTTGCACATAAACTGGGCCGCCGGGTCGTCGGCGTAAACCGTTCGCGCCAGTTTCTCGAGCGGCGCGAGCGGGATCCCGTAGCCCTCTTCCAACTGTGAAAGCCTCCGATAGCGCAGGGAAAACCGAAGGACGGTTGCGATACAGGCGTCGCTGCCGAGGCACGCCCCCAGCCAGGAGGCATCGTGATTTCCCCAAGTGATGGCCACGTTCGGCTGATGCATCACGGTGTCGATCACCCGATCGATCCGCGGTCCGCGGTCGCCGAAATCTCCTGCGACGATCAATTCTGAAATCAGCAAATTCCGAATCACCCGCGCGACCATGCGCAAAAACTCCAGTTCGCCGCCGTGCTGCACGATCGGCTCGAGTAAGGCATCAAAGTACGCCGCGCTGCGTTCGAGGTAGACGCCATAAAGGAGCTCGCGGAAGGCAGAACGAAAACTCGCTGGAAAGACAGCCTCCATCGTCGTCATGTCGTAGCGCCTCGAGAGAACGCGCAGTAATTCGAATTCCAACTCACAGAACCGTCGCACGAAATCCCGCCTCGCGGCGCCATCGGCAAGATGCTGCTGCATGAACGTTTCCCGCGGGTAGTAGATCAGGTTCAGCAGCTCGAGCTTTTCGGAATCGGTGAGGCGGTCCCCAAAGGTCTGGTCTACCAGTGGCCGCAGACTGCCCGAAGCGTTGTTGATGATGTGCTTCAGCTTCACATACTCCCCATGCACGTCACTGATGACGTGGATGGTACCCTTCGGCAGCGTCAGCGTGGCCCGCTGCCCCGCGATGGCCGCGAGAGCCGCCGCCGCGGTAGGGAACTGATCGCGCAAGGCGCGAAGGTAAATCAGCGTTTCCGGATCGAACTGGGGCATGCATTTAGCATGTGCCGTGCACAGAGCGTCGGTCAATCCGCGAACCGGCAAGGATCATCGACGCACAAGGCAAGCCGCCTCAAGTAGCCCTTGCGCGCAATCTCGACCGCGCCGAAAAGCGCCAGGTGGGGCGTCGTCCACTGCGTATCCAGCAGCGAATACCCGCGTTCGCGCATCCGCAAGACGAGTGCGTTTAGCGCTACCTTCGACGCATCGGTGACTTCATGAAACATCGACTCCCCAAAAAAAGCGCCGCCAAGCGCGACTCCGTACAGCCCGCCAACCAGCCTCCCCCCCTGCCACGCCTCGACGGAATGCGCGTGGCCGAGGCGGTGCAAGGCAACATAACTCTTGATGATCTCTTCGTTGATCCATGTCTCCGCCCTCTTGCCGCACCGGCGCATCGTCTCCTCAAAATCGGCGTCCACGCGAATCTCAAAGAGTCCCTTCTTCAAAGTCCGCCTTAATCCATGCGGCACGTGAAAGCTTTCAAGTGGAATGATGGTGCGCGGGTCCGGTGAGAACCACGAGATTTCCCCGTCCTCCATCGCCATCGGGAACACCCCACTCCGATAAGCGTGCAAAAGCATTTCTACGGGAATCATTCGGGCGAAATGAAGATGGGCCATCCATCGGTGTCGAGCCGCGAAAGTCACCACTCGACACACTTCCTCTGCCGCCGTATGAAACGCGCCCATGAAAGCAATCTCCGCCGCCACCCTGCTAGCGGCCTTCAGCCTCATCCTCACCGGTTGCGAAAGCGACGTCCCGCCGTCGGCCTCCGATTCATCCGGCGCGGAGACGTTTCGGCGCGGCATGACGGGCAATGGAAAACTTGTCCAGCCCGATCACTCCGAAGACCCCGTGATCCGGGAGCAATCCCGCGTTGGCTATTAGCATGGCCGAGCCAGTAGTCTCTCGCATCGTCATCCTCGATTTCGGATCGCAGTACACGCAGGTCATCGCGAGGCGCATTCGCGAATGCCAAGTCTATTCGCAAATCGTCCGCCACGACATCCCCGCCTCCGAGCTAAAGGCGCTCCATCCGCGCGGAATCATCCTCAGCGGCGGACCGTCGAGCGTTTACGGAAAGGCCGCACCCCAGCCAGATCGCGCCATTTTCGATCTCGGCGTCCCCATCCTCGGCATCTGCTACGGCGTGCAACTGATGGCGCATCACCTGGGTGGAAAAGTCGAGCACTCGACGCATCGCGAATACGGTCGTGGCCAGCTCCACGTGAGCTCTGATTGCGCCCTCTTCTCGGGCCTGGGCGAAATCGTCGATATCTGGAATTCGCACGGCGACAAAGTCACGAAGATGCCCCGCGGATTTCGCGCCGTGGGCAAGACCAGCAACGCGCCGTACGCCGCCATCGAGCAGCCGAAGAAACGATTCTACGGCATCCAATTTCATCCTGAAGTCGTCCACACCCCTCGCGGCAAGGAGATCATCCAGAACTTCGTCTATGGCATCTGCGGCAGCCGCATGGACTGGACGATGGGGTCGTTCATCGACCAGACGTGTGCGGAAATTCGCGCCAAGGTCGGCACCGATCATGTCCTCCTCGGCTTAAGTGGGGGCGTGGATTCGAGCGTCGCCGCGGCCCTTCTCCACAAGGCCATCGGTGACCAGCTCACCTGCGTTTTCGTGAATAATGGCCTCCTTCGCGAAAACGAAGCCGAAGCGGTTCGGCGCATTTTCGGCGACAATTTTCATATCAAGCTGAAATACGTCGACGCGAGCGCCCGTTTCCTTCGCCGCCTCAAGGGAGTCACCGACCCCGAGCGGAAACGGAAGATCATCGGCAATGAATTCGTCCGCGTTTTTGAAGACGCCACGAAGTCGCTCGCCCGTGGCGGAAAGTCGAAATTCAAGTTTCTCGCTCAAGGAACCCTTTACCCTGACGTCATCGAAAGCGTCGCGATCGGCGGTAATCCGGCGGCACTCATCAAGAGCCACCACAACGTCGGCGGACTCCCGAAGAACATGAAATTCAAGCTCGTCGAGCCGCTCCGTGAGCTCTTCAAAGATGAGGTCCGCGAAGTCGGCGCGCAACTCGGCTTGCCCAAGGAGGTCGTCCAACGCCAGCCGTTTCCCGGCCCGGGTCTTGCCGTGCGCATCCTCGGCGAAATTACGCGCGAACGCCTTCGCATCTTGCGCGATGCGGACACCATCGTGGTCTCCGAGATGAAGGCCAGCGAGTGGTATTACAAGGTGTGGCAAAGCTTTGCCGTGCTGCTCCCGGTTCGCAGCGTCGGCGTCATGGGCGACGAGCGGACATACGAAAGTACCATCGCCTTGCGGATCGTCGAAAGTCAGGACGGGATGACCGCCGACTGGGTGCGCCTGCCCTACGAATTGCTCGCGCGCATTAGCACGCGCATCATCAACGAAGTCAAAGGCGTCAACCGCGTTTGCTACGACATCAGCAGCAAACCTCCATCGACGATCGAGTGGGAGTAGCGCCGTCGCTCAGCGCACGGGCTCGCATTTACTGAGCCGCACCACCTCGTCGAGCCCGTCGCATTGACCGCGCACATCCGCGGCCGCGCCCTTCTGCAAGCGGGTGGTCTTCGGATCCTTTTCCTTCGATGTGATGACGAGGACGGCCGTGTTGAATTGCGTGTCTTCACGAAACGTAAACTCGCTCGCCGGGAAAGCGCATTGCACCCACCCGCCGCCCGTCCCACCAGTGAGGTAGACGAGGTAATTTTTCGCGTCGGCCGGGTCCTGACGGAATCCACCCACGACACCCCGCACCACGATCTTCTGGCCTTTGTATGTCTTGTCCGCCCGCGCACGATCCCCGGCGTAAGCCGTGAGTAGCGTTTCCGCGGGCACCGTGGCGCCAGCATCGGCACGCGAAACGGGAACGAAACCATTTTGCAAACGCTCAATGGCGCCACGCACGGCCACCGCCTCGTCCAGTCGCCCCGCGACCGTCAGCGACTTTTTGAACTCGATCAGCTTCGGCACCGTTTCGTTTACCAATTGAGCCGACAGCTCCTGCATCTTCGCGACCGTCAGCGTCTGGAGTGCACGCAACGCCTTCGGCTCGCCGACGAATTGTTTGTCGGTCAG
>JAYTDO010000035.1:0-1583 GCA_043735935.1 Chthoniobacteraceae bacterium | reverse complement strand
GCGCGGTGTCGGAAAGGTTGCCAATGATCGTTCGCACCGGCTTCGGCAGCTTCCGCACCACCGTCGGGATGGCGAGGATTTGATCGCCCTTGGCGAGCTGCGGCTGCTTCAACAAGTCAATCACCGTGATGCGGTAGTGGCTCTTGAGCTGGGTTTCGCAAATCTTCTTCAAGTTCGCGAACGCCGTCAGCGATTTGTCCGTCTGGCCGTTCACGTAAAGTCGCAGTTGCCAAAGTTTGGAGGTCCGGCGCGGGGTGCCGGAGACAGGTCGCTTCAAAGTTTTGGTTTTCATCCGTTTTTCCTCCCCGCCTTGGGTTTGCCCGGCGCGCCGGCCCCCACCTTGGCATCCGCCTGGCGCAAGATGCCGGAGGCGGTGCGCTCGGTGCCGAGCAAGAGCGTGCGCGTGCCGACCTGTTCGGCGATGCGCCGCAGCTCCAAGGCTTCGCCTTCGTAATCGGATCGCAGATCGCTGATCTGGCGTTCGAGCGCCATGCGTTTGCGCTCCACTTCGCGCTGGAGCTGGGCGGCTTCCTGCTGGCCGGCCAGCAGGGCGGCCTTTTCGAGATCGCCTTGCGCCACGCGCGCGGAGCCGGTCAGCACGCCGCTGGCCCCGATGTAGGCGTCCACGACATCGATGCCGTGATCCGAAATCAGGAACTCGCGGATTTGATTCGAGTGCTTCATGCCGCGCGCCTTGAGCACGTAGAGCACGCGGTTGCGTTCGCCGTTGCCCTCGAAGTCCTGCAACAAAATCCAGGCATCCATGAGCGAGGACATGGCGGCTTCGCTTTCCTGCGGCGCCTTGCCGCCCTGCGTCAGACTGGTGAAGAACGAGGTGACCTGGCTGGCCTTCAGATAATCAATCAGCCGCGTCACCATGCCTTTGCCTTCCGATTCGGTGCCCAGGTCCATCAGGCTGGTGATGGGATCGATGATGACGACGTGAGGTTTATACGTGGCGATCTCCTTGAACATCGTGGCCAGATGCATCTCCAGTCCGTAGAGCGAGGGCCGCGCCGAGTGAATCCGCAGCAGGCCGCGCTTGACCATCGGCTCGAGGTGCAAACCAATGGAGTGCATGTTGCGGATGATCTGGTTGGGCGATTCCTCAAACGAGAAGAAGAGCACGCGCTCGCCGCGCTTGCTGGCGGCCTGGGCAAAGTTGGAAGAGATGATGGTCTTGCCCGTGCCGGACGTGCCCGTGAGCAGGATGCTGCTGCCGCGAAAAAAGCCGCGCCCGCCCAGCATCGCATCAAGCCGGGGGATGCCGGTGGCAATTCGCTCGGTGGATACCTGGTGGTTCAGCGCCAGCGACGTGATGGGCAGCACGCTGATGCCTTCCTCGCCGATGAGAAACGGAAACTCGTTCGTGCCGTGCAACGCGCCGCGATATTTCACCACGCGCAGATGCCGCGTCGCGATCTGGTCGTTGACCCGGTGGTCGAGCACGATGACGCAGTCGGAGACATATTCCTCCAGTCCGTGGCGCGTCAGGGATTCGCGTCCGCGCTCGGCGGTGATGACGGCGGTCACGCCCTTGTCCTTGAGCCAGCGGAAGAGCCGGCGCAATTCGCTGCGCAGCA
>JAYTDO010000034.1:0-27243 GCA_043735935.1 Chthoniobacteraceae bacterium | reverse complement strand
GGATGCCGACCTTTCAGAAGGGTTCCAACGGGCGGGATCACAATCCGAAGGGGTTCACTTGCTGGATGGCGGGCGCAGGGGTGAAGGCGGGATACAGCCACGGCGCGACGGATGAGTTTGGCTATCAGGCGGTCGAGAACGTCACCACAATTTACGATTTGCACGCGACGATCCTGCATCTCCTCGGCATCGACCATGAGCGGCTCAGTTTTTACAACAACGGCATCGAGCGTCGACTCACCGATGTGCACGGAAGCGTCATCGAGCAAATCCTCGCCTGAGTTCCCAGCCGGCTCGGTTCGTCAGTTCAATGCCTTGCCAGCACCCCGCTTCCCGCTTCATTTTGCGAATATGAAAACCTTCCAGACGGCCGCAGCGATCTTCGTTTTCTCCGCGCTTGCCATCTTTGCACAAACCGCGACGCCAGCCACGGTGCAGAACGTCTCGCCGGATCAAGCCGCGACTATGCTCAAGGAGAGGAAGGACATCGTCGTCATCGATCTCCGGACGCCCGACGAATTCAGTGCCGGCCACATTCCGGGAGCGACCAATATTGATTTCCTCGGGACGGACTTCGCTAAAAAGCTGGAAGCCTTGGACAAGTCCAAGACCTACCTCATTCACTGCGCGTCGGGAAACCGCAGTAGCCGTTCGTTGACGGTTTTTGAGGCGCAAAAGTTCCAGACACTCTTTCATCTGAACACCGGTTTTAAGTCCTGGAGCGCAGCAGGCAAACCGGTGGAGAAATAAGCGTACGGTACCGTGCCCTGCCGACGTGGGTTTGGGCCGGGTTGTCGCGACTACATTTCCGCATAACGTTCACATCGAGTCTCCTCCTGAATATGCTCCATCGTTTGCTCGCTCCCATTCTCCTGTTTGCTCCGGTCGCGCTCTTCGCTGCGGATCAGCTATTGGTCGAAGCGGAAAGCTTTTCGGATTCCGGCGGGTGGGTGCTTGATACCCAGTTTATCGAAAGCATGGGTTCGCCGTATCTCCTCGCCCACGGACTTGGAGCGCCAGTCAAGGATGCGAGCACGACGGTGAGCTTCCCGAGTGCGGGAAAATACAAGGTTTTCGTCCGAACGAAGGACTGGGTGGCGCGGTGGAAAGCGCCGGGCGTTCCGGGCAAATTTGAGGTCGTCGTGGGCGGCAAGGCGTTGCCTGTGCAATTCGGAACAAAGGGAGCCGAGTGGTTCTGGCAGGACGGCGGGACCGTCGAGATCGCCGAGCCGAAGACAACGCTCGCGCTCCATGATCTCACGGGTTTCGACGGTCGTTGCGACGCGCTCTTTTTTTCCAAGGACGCAGCGGCGACGCCTCCTGCCGAGGCTGGGGCTCTGGAACGTTGGCGACGTGCGACGCTAGGTATCGGCGACGAACCACTCGACGGCGGGACGTATGACATCGTGGTCGTCGGCGGCGGTTATGCCGGCATGGGGACTGCGATCTCCGCTGCGAGAATGGGCTGCAAAGTGGCTCTGGTTCAGGATCGGGCGGTGCTGGGAGGAAATGGTTCGAGCGAGGTGCGGGTATGGGCGATGGGCGGCATCCGGCGCGGCCTTTACCCGAATCTCGGCGAGATCGTGGAGGAGTTTCAAGACACCGCGAAGATGTCGCCAGGGACCAAGGAGGAGTTCGGCGACGAAAAGAAAGAGGCGCTGGTGCGGGCCGAACGGAACATCGCGTTGTTTTTCAATCACCACGTGGTCGCCGTCGAGATGAAGACCCCGAAAAAGAAAATCGCCAGCGTGGTCGCGCTCGACGTTACGAGCGGGCAGCGGCGTCGCTTCGGAGGGAAACTTTTTGCGGATTGCACCGGGCACGCGACGGTCGGGTTTCTGGCGGGCGCGGATCACGCCACCCGCGAGACGGAGCATCTGGGAATGTCCAACCTGTGGCGGTGGGAGGATGCCGGTTCGCCTCAATCCTTCCCGGAAGTGCCGTGGGCGCTCGATATGCTCATGGACGATTTTCCGTATCCGCGCCGTGGTCACGCGGAGTGGTTCTGGGAAAGTGGATTTAATCTGCACCCCATTTACGGTCTTGAGGAAACGCGCGATTGGAATCTGCGCGCGATTTTCGGCGCGTGGAACGCCATGAAAAACAAGGACGGCAAAGCCGAGCACGTGAACGGCAAACTCGAATGGATCGCATACATCGGCGGCACGCGTGAGAGCCGGCAACTTCTCGGTGACGTGGTGCTGACGCGCGATGATATCGCAGACAAGAAGCCCTTTCCCGATGGCACCGTGCCGACGACCTGGGACATCGATCTGCATTATCCGAAGGAACAGTATGCGAAGAAGTTTCCGGACAACCCCTTCATCTCGAAAGCGGTCTTTGGAAAGGGAGTCGATCGCCAGCACGGTTATCCCGTGCCCTATCGCTGCTTCTATTCGCGAAACATCGACAACCTGTTCATGGCCGGACGCGACATCAGCGTGACTCACGAGGCGCTCGGAACGGTGAGGGTGATGAAGACGGGTGGGATGATCGGCGAGGTGGTCGGCAAGGCCGCCTCGATCGCGATCAAGCGCGAGGCAACGCCGCGTGAGATCTACGAGCGTTATTTCGATGAATTAAAAGAGTTGCTCGCCCTTAGTGGCGCGGCGCGGCGTGAAACGGTGGACGCACCGATCCACCTCCCCGCGGGATATCAACCGCCGGCCGAGGTGAAGCCGGCGGCTGCAGAAAGTGCGCCCGGCCTTGATCCGGCGAAGCTTCCAGGATTGGTGCTCGACGACAAACAAGCCAAGCTCACGGGAAAATGGACCGGCGGCGCTGGCCTCGCCGGGTATTTCGGATCGGGTTATGTTTACCGCGGCGCCAGGGAGGAAGGAGCAGCGCGATATGAGTTCCAGATCTCGACGCCTGGCCGTTTCGAAGTGCGGATCAACTACGGACCGCATGAGAATCGAGCGACGAATGCATCCGTGAGCATCGAAAGTGCGGACGGTAAAAAGGTCGCGACGATCAACCAGCGCGTCGCTCCGTCGTTGCCTCAGGGATTCGTCTCGCTAGGCACATTCAGATTCGCTCCGGGAAAACCTGCGGTCGTGACGATCGGTGGGGCGTTGGCGGACGGGAACATCCACGCGGATGTCGTGCAGTTGCTGCCTGTGCCGTAATCCGTGCTCCGCGCCCGCCACATCGCGCTCCAGATCTATCGGCTCGCCGTCCTTGTCGCGATTGCGTGGGTGATTCGTACTCATCATGTGCGATTGCGGATCGACGGCGACGCGCCCATCTCGATCGAGGAAATTCGTGCGGTCCTTCCTGGCACTGGGGGCTTGCGGGCGGATTCCGGTGAACGGGCTGGCGTGTTCGTCGTGGGCGAAACTGGGCAGCCACTTGGTTACGCACTGCGGACGGCTCCGATCTCGGACTCGATCGTCGGTTATCGGGGCGCGACGGATTCGCTGGTCGTTTTCGATTCGGCGATGCGTGTGATCGGCGTCCGGATTCGCTCGTCGCAAGACACCCGGGAACATGTCGGCGATGTGCGGGAGGACCGCGAGTTTTTGAAAACGTGGAACGGCAAACCGTGGGATGAAGTCGTGCGGGTGTCGCCGGAAGAAGCTGGAATCGAAGGGGTATCCGGCGCATCGATGACGAGCATGGCGATCGCAGACGGCATTCAGCGGCGGCTTGCTAGCGCGGACGCCGCGGGCGCCATTCGACCCGCGTCGTGGCGCGTCGCGACGCGGGATGTGGGACTCGCGCTCGTCGTGAGCGCGGCGTGTCTGCTCGCGTTTACGGGAACATACGGACGTCCCTGGCTCCGGCGAAGCATGCAGACGTTCGTCATTGTCTATGTGGGATTCGTCACGGGAGATTTGCTCGCGCAGTCGCTCATCGTCGGATGGATGCAATCTGGAGTGCCATGGCGAACGGCTCCGGGTCTCGTCCTGTTGCTCGCCGCTGCGCTCGCGGTGCCATGGGCGACTGGGAAACCGCTCTATTGCCAGCACATCTGCCCGCACGGAGCCGCTCAGGAGTTGCTCCACCGGCTCGCGCCAAAAGGTTGGCGGTTTGCGCTGCCGAGTGGCGTCGACGCGGGCCTCCGCTGGCTGCCTCCGCTGTTGCTGGCGTTCGTGTTGATTGTGTCGATGCTGGGATTGCCAATCGATCTTGCACACGTGGAGGCGTTCGACGCCTATCTTTTCAGAACCGCCGGATTGGCGACCGTCATCATCGCGATCGTTGGCCTCGTTGCGTCGCTCTTCGTCCCGATGGCCTACTGCCATTACGGCTGCCCGACCGGAGCGTTCCTCACTTTCATTCGCGGGCACGGGCGGGCGGATCACTTTGGTCGGCGCGATGTTTCGGCGGTGATCCTCCTTGGGTTAGCCGCGCTCCTTTCGTGGAAATGCCACGCGCTCCGTGCGTGGATGGTATCTGGTGTCTGACTATTCATTCGGCGGTGAGGCTTCGCGCACTTCTGCGCCGTGCGTCTCGCTCAGCACCAGAATGGAGAATCGGGCGATCTCTGAGAGTTCGTTTGGTTGCAGCATTTGAAAACCCCGCGGGGCTGACTCCTTGGCGGGGACTGGCTCCCGAGCGGGAGTCTCACTTCCATTCAAACTCGCGAAGTCGAACCTGCCGCGCAGATCCGTATAGCCATCCTTGAAAAAGCGCACCGTCCCGTTCTTCAAGCGCGCATACATTTTTACATAAGCTCGGGGAAGCGGCGCACCGGAGGCTTCATCGCGCACCTCCAGTCGGCCGTAGTTCTCCGAGATCAAGAGTTTGAAAGTATTCGCGTGATAGGCCCGCGCCGTACGATGTCCTGCTCCTAAAATCTCAACCAGCACGTCGGACTGCGTAAACTCATCTGGCAGAGGCAAGGCGAGCGTCGATTGACCTTCGGGCAGAGGGATGAGGGTCGCTTTCGCTGGCTGAACGATCGACAAACGGTTCGAGTTCCCATTCGCAAATGGACTCGCGCTAAAGAGAAACTCAGGGTCCATCAGGTGGTAATTGATGCTCACTTCGCGGAGGTTGTTCCAGGTGAGGAGGATCGTCTTGTTGTCGACCTTGAAGTCGAAACTGGGATCGCTTGCTGCATGAGCAGCTTGCTGCTGCTCGCGGTCCGGCGCGCCGCCGCGCTGGGCGTCTGCCCGACCATTGATCTCGTCGAGTTGAGCGGAGACCTCTTGAAAAAGCGTCCGCCAGCGATCGACCGGATAATCTGAATACTGAGCCGCGATGCCTCGCGCGTCCGCGAGCCTTTCCTCTTCGATGGCTGCGACACACCGGAAATAGTCGAACTGCAATTGCGTCGGCACGGAGTCAGGCTTGATGGCGCGCAAGCGCGCAAGCGCTTCCTCGGTCCGGTCCTGCAGAAAGAGATAATAGACCACGCTCATTTCATCGGCAGTATCCAGCGCGGCTTTGTGAGCGATGATTGCGAGCAGGTCCTGGTACTGCGCGCGAATCACGGGATTGGCAATCCGGTGTTCCGTTCCGACACGGTGCGCCCGTTGGTTGATGAGAGGAGCGTATTCAAGATGCTCATACGTGCGGCGCTCGATGGGATCGATCGTGATGATGCTGGAGGCGAGGAATGGGCCGCATTGTGAAAGAAACTCTTCTTGGTGCCGCAGCCATTCCCGAAGCGCGGACCGTTCGTTATGCACCAGCGAGTAGCGATAGTTCGCCTCCGAATAAACATGCCGGGATTCCAGCAGCGCGATGAGGTTGCGAAAGAAAACCGCGCTCGCCGCACACCTCCACGCGAGTTGTTCCAATGGCAGATTCCCGAGGTTCCGATCGGCGAGGAAGGCGAGCACCTCGGATTCCGCAGCGGATTGAGAAATGTAAGTCCACGAGGTCTTGTCTGCCGTAGAAGGATGTCGGACAACTTTAAAGGACAGAGCCTTGGCTTTTCCTGCCGCGCGCCCTCCGCTGGCTACTTGAGCCGGCGTATGGGTGAATGATTCCTGCGAAGGGGCGGGAAAATAGAAGGCCGACTCAAATGTGGCGGTGGTGAAGGGTTCCAGGAGGAACTCTCGGCTCTGGGTCGTCTTGCTGCCAGAAACAGGGATCGAACCCTGTGGAATCTGGATGAGAACCGAAAGCTTTCGGCGCGAGGAACCGGGATTCGTCACGACCGCTTGCGATCCGTACACCACACCCGCGAGGAATTCCTCGGTGACGTAGTGGTCGACCTTTTCGCCATCGACTTCCCGATAACGATCATCCTGCCGGAAAAAGTGCTCGCTTACCAAAAAGTCGATCTTGTCCGGAGCAGGCTCCGCGGTGGCGATTTGTTTTTTGAAGACGATGACCGGGCTTCCGGCGACGAACGTGAAGAGATCGCCGATTTTTTGGGCCTGATGTTTGGCAGCGGTGAACGGAAGATCAATGACCGCCAGCGCGAGCATCATCTCGGAAAAATTGTGGCTGGCCTCCGCGATGTTGGGTGAGAGGAACGGTGTCTTTCCTTCCCACGCCGCGAAGTCTCTCCAAAATGCGTTGATAGTGATGAGGGACGAATCCTGTGCCGCGATTGGGAGTTGAAAATAGTTGTTCTCAGCCCACTCCTTCGTCGGGCCAAGTGCCCGGAAATAGGGGCGCACCGCCAGCCGCAGCGATTCGCTTTCGATGCCCTCGACGTCGGCGAAAAAATGGTCGGTTAGCTCGCCGAGTTTGTTGCCGCCATTTGTCGCTACCTGCCTGCCCAACCGATCGGTTTCGTCGCGGGTCCCATCGCGCCCAAATCCGCGCGCGATCGGCGCTTCGTCACGCCCTCCTGCCCCGCCGGCAATCTTCCTTTTTGCGAGGGGGTCGCCGGGCGCCATCCACGCGAAGGTGACACCTGCGGACACCTGCGATTTGACGTCCGATGCGAGACTGGTGATCGCATCGTCGGCAGGCGCTAGAAAAGCGAGTCTGGCGTGCAAGCCGACAATCGGGGGGACCTGCCGGGGATCACTCGCATCGAGCGCACGGCCAAGAAGGGCCGTTTCAAAGAGCCGATCCTGCCGCGCCGCGTCGTCTGGTTGGGTTTCCCACCATTCGCGAAGATGCCGAGCGGTGCTCGAGTGTTGTGCCGGGAGTCGTTGTGCGAGGAGCGCACGTTCGGCCACGTTCAGGCGTGCGTATCTCCAAGGTTCGAGGTACGCGTTCAGATCGGCGTTCAGGAGGTAGTCATCCATGAAGGTCCGGTCCTTCTTGTTTCGAAGATTGGGCTGCACCACTTTTTCAAAAAAAGCGGGATCTTTCCGTGAAAGGAAAAAGTTCAACTCGTGGCAGGCGAACTCGGAGTATTTCGCCCGGCGTTCCGCCTCGTTGAGCGAGGGCCACTGGAGCAGCCACGCGAACTTCATCAACGTCGCGTTCGAACTCAGCGTGGCGAACAGTTTGTGGATCGAGGCGAGCGTATCGTAAGTCTCGGTTTCGGATGCCAGAGTGTCCGTGACGGTGAGCGATTCGCCCGCTTTCAGAACAGACACTTCCTTTTTTTCCGTGAACGCGGACTTCGGATCGAGGCTCGCCGGCAGTCGCAGATCGCGGAGTTTTGTCGGCACTTCGGGGTAGGCGACGGTTCGTGACACCGCGCCGTGGAGATCTTCGGCGTACACCTGCACGTTTTGACGATCCCCCAGCGCATTGCGGTCGATCCGCACCACTCCGTCCTTGTCCGGCTTCAGGTTGTACAGCGTCACCGAAGGAAGCGCCAGGAAGTCGAGGTTCTGCCCGTCTTCGTCCTCGCTGCCTTCGGGACTCATCACGGACAGGGCGTCGGGAGACGCTTGCGCCTCGGGTTTAGCTTCCGCAGGCGTCGCCGCGGGTGCCTCGGCCCAAGAAAGAGTGGTCGGGGAGGTGTCGGTCGATCGCTTTTCCCACGGTGCCAGCAAAAGGCCGGGGCGGGGGAGTTGGATTCCCGCGTAGGCCTTCGCGTAGCGGCGTTCCAAAATGTATCGGGATTCGTCGCCGATCGCGCGTCCGCTGACGAAGATCGTCGGCGTGCGTGGTGGCGTACTGCTCGCGGGGCCCATCCGCTCGAATCCTCCGAGATTCTCCATGATGCTTCCGTGTGCGAGAAAGCGCGTGGCGGCGACATGAACGCGCGTGTAAGGCCCGACGTTTCGTAACTGGACGATCACGGATTCCGGTTTCAGAACCACGTTTTCAATCTGAAGGGGCGGCGGGTCGCGCACCTCGAGCGTCCGTGCCGCACCCGCGATCCATCGGCCTGTCTGGTCGCCGGCTGCGATGCGGATCGTCGTTTCCAGCCCGGCAGCCCGCAACGAATAGTCGCCCGGCGGCAGTCCTTTGATTTCCAGGAAACCATGCACGAGCGCGACGGCCTTTGAAAAGTCGGCCACATAAGAATCGCCACGCGTTTCGAGCAACGAAACGTCCCCGGGGCGCGGCGGGTGGCTCTCCGTCCAGGCTAGCTGGACCGTGTCGCCCGCCCGGGCGTGGATCGTTTCGACGGGTTTGGGGTCGCCGCGAAAATGACATTCGGCGACGCGCTCGCCCGGCGTGTCCGCGCGCACGCTTTCGATTCCATCGAGCGGCCCAAGGTCGATGCGGCCGCGCTCATTCGTGACGAGCGGTTCGTCCACTTCGTTCTCGAACCCTTGGTGATTAAAATGAAATTCAACGACGGTGTCCGGCACAGGTTCACCGTTCTTGCCGAGGAGTTCGAAAACTACTCGCTCGCCGAATTGCGAGAACCTCCCGTCGCTGGTAGCGGCGGTATCATCGATTCCATTCAGCGTCCACGAGCGGCTGGCCTCGAGCGTTTCCTTCTCCCCTCCGAGGCTGAGTTTTTCGATTTGCGCCGTCAATTTGGTGGTCAGACTTCCGAGGCGGTCCGGGACGGTGAATTTGTGAACGAACAGCTTTTCAGGGCTGAGCCCGACGTCGTTGACGACGGTCGTATTGGAGATGTGGTCGCGGGTTGTCGTGGTGATGGTCAGTTTGGCTTCGCGCAGGAGCCGCAGCGGAATCTGCGCGTCGTTGACGAAAAGAGCGCTCCTCAGCGCGAGCGTGGCGTCACGGCCGGCGAGGAGTTGCTCGCGTTCGATGTGAAACTGAACGTCGAATCGGTATGCCTCGTTGTGGTGACGGAATGCTGTGAGCATGGCGAATTCGCCGGTTGCGTCAGCGATCACGAGTGACTCGTCTTCGGAATTCTTCGCGAACGGAACGGCGATGAAGCCGGTCTTGGCATCCGCCTCGAATTTGCGCCCGTCGAGCCACGCCGTTGCGTCGCGCACGACTCGGTGCTTTTCATCAAGCACCGTCAGCAATTCGCCCGCGGGGCCGCTTTGCTGTAGAAGCTGCCATTGCCCCTTCCGGATCAGCGCGCGGCTCGCTTTTCCTCCTCCGACGAACTCAATGATCCAAGCGCCACGCCGGTTTTTGAGATCGGGAAACTTGAAGACGTGTGATGTGCGTTTAAGCGGCGGTTCGTCAACATTGACGGTTTCTTCGCGTGTCGGCGCGAGCCCATCGAGTTTTACGGCAGTATCGAGCGGTCTTTTTTGATCCAGAAAGTAGGAGAGCGAGTTGATTTCATACGTTCGGACGATGATCTGCGGGGTGTTCTTTAAAAACAGCGTGAGCGCCACATCGTCGCCGGGAGCGAGGATCGGCGGATGATTCGGGGCGAAGTCGACGTCGACTCGATCTTTGAGTGCGGCGAATTCTTCGGGCGTGATCAGCGCCGCCCATTTCGCGGCGTCGCCGATTCCGTTGACGAGTTTTGCTTCTGCAAAAATCGGTTTGATGTAGCTGTCGCTCAGCCAAACCGCCCACGGCGTCCACGTCGGCTCCGCCGGCAATAATGCGAGCAGGTAGTCGCGGATGAGCGATTCGTCGGTGCAACGGGGCAGATTCGACGCGAGGGCATCCGGTCGGTCGGCTTCGGAATCGGCAGCGAAGTCCGTGCTGCGGCGCGGGTTCACGTAGTCGGCCTGCCGGGGGAGTTTGAGAAACTCAACGAATCGAGCTTTGTCGTACACGCCGCGAGTGCGGTCGTGCTGGAGTCGAACGTTGAGCAGTTGCGCCTTCAGGGTATTGAATGACGGTGCGAGGCTTTTTACGAACGCCCACGTGCGGTCAAGCCACGCCTCTCGTTCGGCGACATTGCTTTCCATATCGCTATCCGCGCTCGGTCGCATCGTCGCGAGCCACGCCAGGACCCATTGCTCGTTTTCGCGCAAGGTCGGTTCCAGCCTGGCGAGAGCGTCAAGCTGTGCCGGGAGGAGTTTGTGATGAATTTCGCGCTCTCCGAATCCGCCGCTATCCTCGCGCTTCAAATCCTGTGCGATCAATTCCACCAGACCGGGAAGATCGGGGCGGGTGAGTCGGGAGAGCAGCGCGGCGACCTGAGCGGGCCGTAACTTCACCTTCTCGCGGATGAGATCCGACAAGGCGCCGTTATCGAGTTTGCCCAAGTCGTCATCTTCGAGCGCGGCATTAAGAAACACGGCGCGCTTGATGTGTTCGGGATCCAATCTTGATGGTAAGTCAGGCCGTTGGTCTGGCGCCCGGGAAGTGTCCGCGAGCGGAACGCCGAGCCGATCGCGCAGGAATTTCAGCGTCGCTTGAGGGTCGGCATCGTATCCGAGCAGTGCCGCACGATTCTCGATGACGTTCCGGCGCTCCGACTCTGGCCAGCGTTGCGCCCATTGCGCCAGAGTCGCTTTGAGCTTTGACGTTTGGGACGTGTTTTGAAAATGGAGCGCGCGGTAGAAAAAATAGTCCTCGGTGCCGGGCGTGAGTTCTTCGAGAACGGCCGCGCGATTGAGCGAGAGCGCAAACTTCTCGATAAAACCAATCTCGTTTTCAGCGTGCGTTGCAGCGATGGCGCAACAAGCCAGGGTAGGAAGCAGGCGGCGAATCATGGCGGGTGGAAACGTGGGGGCGCAGGAAGCCTGAACGTTGTCGATGGGTTGATGCAACGACGCGATTGTCAAAGAATTGTCAGCCGGAGAGACGGCTGAGGGGCCGGGAATATTAGATCCCGGCCAGTATCAATCGTCCAGGTCGTCCGCTGCGCCCTTGTCGTTGGTCAACCCGCGGAGCTTGCCGTGGATAAAATCGTCGATGTCGCCGTCCATCACGTCCTGAATATTGCTCGTCTGGACTCCGGTTCGCAGGTCTTTGACCATCTGATACGGCTGGAAAACGTAGCTCCGAATCTGGCTGCCAAAGGCATTATCCGACTTCTCGGCATATCCCGCCTGTGTCGCCGCACGTTGCTTGTCGGTTTCGACCTGCTGCAGCTTTGCGGCGAGCATTCGCATGGCCGTCGCCTTGTTCTTCGCCTGGCTGCGTTCGTTTTGGCAGGCGGCGGTGATGCCAGTGGGCAGATGCCGAATGCGAACCGCTGTTTCCACTTTGTTGACGTTTTGTCCGCCTTTTCCGCCCGAGCGGTAGGTATCCACTTCGATCTCGGCGGGATTGATTTCGATCGGCGCAGATTCTGGAAGGTCGGCGATGGCGTCGACGGCGCAGAAGGACGTGTGGCGCCGTTTGTTTGAATCGAATGGCGAGATCCGCACCAGTCGGTGCACTCCTCGTTCAGTGGCGAGGAATCCAAACGCATTTTCGCCTGACACGTGGATGGTGGCGCTTTTGATGCCCGCTTCATCCCCGAGTTGAATGTCGACAATCGAGGTCGCGAATCCGTGGCGCTCGGCCCACCGCTGATACATGCGGAGGAGCATGTCCGCCCAATCCTGTGCCTCGGTGCCGCCCGCTCCCGCCTGCACGCTCAGGAAGGCGTGGTAATGGTCGTTCGGCCCGGAAAGCAGCATCTTTAGCTCGAAGTCATCGAGCGCCCGGAGCAGCTCGCGGTGCTCCGCCTCGACCTCAGCGGAAGCCGTCGCGCTCTCGGGTTCCTCGCGGGCGAGTTCGAGAAGAACGGTCAGATCCGCAGCCTGTTGTTCCAGTGCGACGAGTGGCGTGATCTTCCCGCGCAATACCGAGACTTCCTCGACCTGCTGTTGGGCGCGTTCCTTGATTGTCCAAAAATCGGTCTCGGCCATGAGGCCTTCGATTTCGGCGAGGCGGGATTGAAGTTTCGCTAAGTCAAAGATACCTCCGCAGCCCCGCAACGCGGGATTGAAGGGCGGAGGTATCGATATGGGAAAAATCGTGTGACATGATTGAAAAAGCGAAATGGGAGACCGAATCAGCCGAGTATGAGTTTGCCCGCGGACTCGCAAGCGCTGGGGCTATCGTGTCGCGCGAGGCTTGGCGACGGAGGTCCTCGGAGAGTCGAGTCGATAGATCGTCTCGCCCTCCTTCATCAGGTCCAGGCGGTCGCGAGCGATCAAGCCCACGTACTCCGGGTCGTGCTTGAGTAAGTTTTCTTCGCGTTGGAGACGGGCCAGCAACATCTGCTGGCCTTCGATTTGCGAGGTCAACTCGTCGACCCGGGCGTCAGCCGCCTTCCGTTTCTTCAACTCGGGCATGAATGAATACGCGATGGGAATGCTGAAGGCACACACGATCATCACAAGCAGCAGCTTGTTTAGGGAAGGCCATATTCCTTCTTGTGGGTGTGATTGGTAGTCGCCGTAACGGTCGCTCACTCAGCGCATCTTACCGCCATAGACGGCATTGTCACCCAATTCTTCTTCGATTCTGAGAAGTTGATTATACTTCGCCACGCGATCGGTTCGGCTCAACGAACCGGTCTTGATTTGCCCGGCGTTCGTGGCGACCGCGATATCCGCGATTGTAGTGTCTTCGCTTTCGCCCGAGCGATGGCTGATGACGGCCGTGTAGCGGTTCTCTTTGGCGAGTTCGATGGCGTCCAGCGTCTCGGTCAAAGAGCCGATCTGGTTCACCTTCACCAGGATCGAGTTCGCGGTGCCGGTCTCGATTCCCTTCCGTAGGAATTCGACGTTCGTCACAAAAAGATCGTCACCGACCAATTGCGTCGTCGAGCCCATTGCATCGGTCAGCAGCTTCCAGCCGGCCCAGTCGTTTTCCGCGCATCCGTCTTCGATCGAGATGATCGGGAATTTTTTCGCGAGACCCTGATAGAACGAAACAAGGTCCGCCGCGGAGCGCGCGCTGCCGTCGCTCTTTTTGAAGATGTACTGTTTCTTCGTTTTGTCGTAGAACTCCGATGCCGCCACATCGAGGGCGATAAACACATCCTTGCCAAACTTGTAGCCGGCTTTTTTCACCGCCGCGGCGATGGATTCGAGGGCGTCGTCGGCGGAGGTGAAGTTGGGCGCAAATCCGCCCTCGTCGCCGACCGCGGTCGAAAGCCCGCGAGCTTTGAGCACACTCTTCAGCGCGTGGAAAATCTCGGTGCCGCAGCGGAGCGCTTCGGAAAAGGTCTCGGCTCCTTTCGGCATCACCATGAATTCCTGGAAATCGACAGGCGCGTCAGAGTGGGCACCGCCGTTGACGATGTTCATCATCGGCACTGGCAGGACCTTCGCATTGGGGCCGCCGAGGTATTTGAAGAGCGAAACGCCGAGTTGATTGGCGGCTGCCCGCGCGGTCGCGAGCGAGACGGCCAGAATCGCGTTGGCGCCGAGCTTGGCTTTATTGGGCGTCCCATCGAGGGCGATCATCGTGTTGTCCACCCCGACTTGGTCGAGCGCGTCGAAGCCCGTGATTTCCTTGGCAATGGATTTGTTCACGTTGGCAACTGCCTTCGTTACGCCCTTGCCGAGGTAGCGATCCTTGACTCCGTCGCGAAGCTCCCAGGCTTCGTGTTCCCCTGTGCTCGCGCCGCTCGGCACGATCGCACTGCCAGCGGCGCCGCCAGCGAGTTGAATGTCGACTTCGACAGTTGGATTGCCCCTGGAATCCAGTACCTGGCGTGCGTGAATGTCGGTGATGGTGGTGAGAGACATGAGTGTTTTCGGTTGGATGAAGTTTGGTGACGATCGGGATCGGCGTGAAGTGCTCGAACCCTGAAAAAACGCGGGCAGTGAGATAGTGAGGCGCCGGCGCATTGGCAAATGAAATGTGCGCGTCGGCTTTAACCAGCATGCGCAAAAACACACAGCGGGGACGTTCCCTGGCAGCCGATCCGGCGGATCTCGCGGGAGTATTCGGGGCATTCCCGGTCGTCGCGCTTCGAGGTGTGGTGGAATATTCGCGGCGCGGCAAGCCGCTCAATACCAAGCAATGCGGCGTAGATGAATCCAATTCATGCCGTGCATTAACGTTATGAAGCGAAAATCTTTTGCTGATCGGGAGGGGCTGGCACAGCGGCGGCTAAGGCCCCGGATGCGAATCACAGGCTCAAAATTCACCATCCAATCAATTTGAAAATATCCGCTCTAAAGAACTCCGGCCATTGGCCCACTTTGCTCACGGCATTTCTGTATTTCGATTTTAGTTTTATGGTGTGGACGGTCCTCGGGCCGCTGGGCGCCCAGATCGGGGAAACCCTCCATCTGACGGCCCAGCAAAAGGGATTCATGGTAGCGGTGCCGATTCTGTCCGGCGCCGTGTTGCGGATCGCCCTCGGGCTTCTCGTCGATCGGATCGGTGCGAAAAATACCGGGATTCTTGCTCAGTTGATCGTCATCGCCGGCCTGACCTACGCGTGGCTGGCCGGGCTCCACGTCTATGGCGCCACGATCGCCCTCGGATTGATCCTGGGATTTGCGGGCGCGAGCTTCGCGGTCGCGTTGCCGCAGGCCGGGCGTTGGTATCCTCCGAACATGCAGGGCATCGTGATGGGACTCGCCGGCGCGGGAAATGTCGGCGTCGTGATCGATAGCCTCCTCGCCCCGCGGATCGCTGCGGCGTGGGGCTGGCAGAGCGTTTTCGGCTTTGCACTGATCCCGGCGGTCGTGGTGCTCGTCGTCTACGCGGTCTTTTCCAAGGAGGCGGCAGTCGAGGTGAAACGGAAGAAGCTTTCCGACTATGTGACGCTCCTAAAGGACAAGGACGCGCATTGGTTCTGTTTCTATTACACGGTGAGTTTTGGCGGGTTCGTCGGTCTGGCGAGCAGCTACGTTTTGTATTTCAAGAGTGAGTTCGGGATGACGGCTGTTCAGGCCGGGGACTTCGCGGCTCTCTGCACGTTTGTCGGCGCCGTCCTGCGTCCGGTGGGTGGTGCCATAGCGGACCGCATCGGCGGCATTCGTTCGCTTTATACCTTCTATGCCGTGGCCGCGGTGGCGTTGGTCGCGGGTGGAATGGTGCACCAACTTCAATTCAATACCGTTTGTTTCCTGCTCACCTCCGGCGCTCTTGGGATGGCAAATGGATCGGTGTTTCAGTTGCTGCCACAACGCTTCGGCAAGGACATTGGTGTCATGACGGGACTGGTCGGAGCGGGCGGGGGCGTTGGCGGATTTTACCTCGCGAGTTCTCTGGGCGTCGCGAAAGGCATGACCGGTTCGTATTCGACCGGCTTCTTCATCTTCGCAGCATTGTGCGCGCTCGCCATCGTCGGTCTCACGGTCGTGAAGACCCGCTGGCGCACCACTTGGGGAGCCGTGGCACAGGCGCGCATCTGAGCATTTGCCTTTGAAATTGCACCTCACCAGCTACGGCATCGCCCACACGGCCCGGGAGGAGTCGGAGGATTCCTTTGGTGTGAAAGCGTGGGATGAAACGGTGATCGCAGTGGTTGCCGATGGCACGGGCGCATCGCGGGGCGGGAAAGAGGCGTCGCAGCGCATCGTCGAGTCGTTGATCGGAAACTACGAGGCCCGTCCGGCATCTTGGAGTCCGCAGAAGGCGCTCACCGAATTCACCAAGCTCATCAACCGCACGCTTCATCAGGAGTCGCTCGCGCGTTTCAATTCCGCCGAGATGGTCTCGACGCTGTCGGTCGCCGTGATCGAGGGCAAGCGGCTCTATGGCCTGAACGTCGGCGACTCGCGCGTCTACCTGGCGCGTGGGGGCGTACTCGACCAGCTTTCGCAGGATCACGTCGATGCCGATTTGAAACACGTCCTGCGGCGCGCCATCGGACTCGCTCCGGATGTGGAGCCGCATTGTTTCGAGCGCGACCTGAACGACGGCGACGTTGCGTTTCTTTGTTCGGACGGAATCTCGAACAACCTGTCCGAAGCCGATCTCCTCGCGCGCCTCAACCAGCATTCCGCCGCCCGCGCCATCGTCCAGCACGCGCACTCACTCGCGAAACCCGACACGCTCGACGACATGAGCGCGATCGTGCTCGATATCGCGGAGACTGGTAGGCTGCATGCCGTGAGCCAACTCCCACTGCCGATTCCCGAGTCGCTCGCGAAGGGCGACATCATCGACGGATACGAACTCATCCGACCTTTCCAGCACACCGACCGCGTGTGGCTCGCGGGGCGCGACGGACAGCGCTGGACGCTCAAATTCGCGCCGCTCGAGGCGCGGGATAACGAGACGGTGCTGAACCAGTTCGTCAAAGAGGCTTGGAACGCCACCCGTCTGCGCGCCGAGTTTTTTGTGGCGGCGTTCGTGCCGGAAAACGCCACGGCGCGCTACTACGTCATGGAGTTCATCGAGGCGCCGAGCCTGAAGGCGTTCCTCCGCTCCCGCCGGCTCGCGGTGGATGAAGCCGTGGCGCTCGGACAGTTCCTCCTGCAAGCCAGCGAACATCTCCTGCGGCTCGATCTCGTCCACGGCGACATCAAGCCGGAGAATATCCTCGCGGTGAACGATTACGACCGCCTGCGCTTCAAGCTCATCGACCTCGGCAGCGCCACCGAGATTTTCTCCATCACCACGCGCGCCGGGACCGCGAGCTACCTCGCGCCGGAGCGGTTTCACAATGCGCCGATCTCCGAGCGCACCGAGATTTTCGCCATCGGTGTCACGCTCTACGAGGCACTGACCGGCACGTATCCGTATGGCGAGATCGAGCGGTTTCAGACACCTCATTTTTACCCTCCGAAGTCGCCAACGCGCCTGAACCCGAATCTCCCAGGCTGGCTGGAATCGCTGATCCTGAGAGCCCTGGCGGTCGATCCGCGCCGCCGCTATCACCACTATTCCGAGGTCGCGTTCGACCTCGTGAACCCGGACAAGGTCGAGCCCTTCTTCCACGGCGAAGGCTCACTCGTCGAGCGCGATCCGCTCCGTTTCTACCGCACCGGCTTTTGGATCCTCTTCGCGATCTCCCTCTTCCTTCTCGTGAAACTCGTCAGCCGACCATGATGCCCATCCCGTTCATTCCAGACAACGCCCCGTTCACACCGGAACAGCGCCTCTGGCTCAACGGCTACCTCGCCGGCCTTTTCTCGGACGCGACGCTGGCCGAGCGCGCGATGTCCGGCCTCGCGGCTGTGCCGTCCGCGCCGCCGAAGCCGCTGGTGATCTTTTTTGGCAGCCAGACCGGAACCGCCGAGGCGCTTGCGGCGAAGGTCAAGAGCGAGGCGGCGAAGCGCGGCATGGCGCCGAAACTCGTGGACCTCGCGAAGTACGACAGCGTCGATCTCACCAAGGAGGAAAACGCGATCATCGTCACGAGCACGTATGGCGACGGTGATCCGCCTGACAGCGCGCACGGCTTCTGGGCTTTCCTCGCGAGCGAAACCGCGCCCCGGCTCGAGAACCTTCACTATTCCGTGCTCGCGCTCGGCGACACCAATTACCCGGCCTTCTGCGAGTTTGGGAAGAAGTGCGACACCCGGCTCGAACAACTCGGCGCCAAGCGGATTCATCCTCGCGCCGATTGCGATCTCGACTACGAGGCTCCGGCGAAAATGTGGACCGATGCCGTCTTCGGGGCATTGCTCTCCGCGCCGTCCGCGATGCCGTTGGAAAACGGAGCGGAATCCAAACCGGAGGTGCAGGAAGGATGGTCGCGGAAGAATCCGTTTCCCGCGCGTCTTCTCGCCAACCGACTGCTCAATGGCGAGGGCTCCGCGAAGGAGGTGCGCCACTTTGAAATCTCGCTCGACGGGTCCGGGCTTTCCTATGAAGCGGGCGACGCGCTCGGCGTCCTGCCGACGAACTGTCCGGCTTTGGTGAACGACCTCCTCGCCGCCATGTCATGCGATGGCGAGGAAGCCGTGCGGGTTTCCGACGGCGTGGAGATTTCGCTGCGGCTCGCGTTGCTTCAGCACTTCGACATCGTCAAGCCCTCGCCCGATTTCCTCAAGGCCGCCGCCGCGCGCACGTCGAACGGTGAACTCGCGCAGCTCGTCGACCCCGCCCGCAACGCCGACCTCAAGAAGTTCATGTTGGGCCGCGAAATCATCGACCTCCTGCTGGCCATGGACACGCGGTTCACCGCCGGGGAGTTGGTCGGTCTGCTCAAGAAATTGCAGCCGCGCCTTTATTCGATTTCATCGAGCCCCAAGGCGCATCCGGGCGAGGTCCATCTCACCGTCGGCGCCGTGCGCTACGAGACCTTTGGCCGCGGACGCAAGGGCGTGTGCTCGACCTTCCTTGCCGACCGCGCCGGTGATGCCGCGGTGCCGGTCTTCGTGCAGCCGTCGCATGGATTTAAGCTGCCGGCGAATGGCGCGACGCCGATCATCATGGTCGGTCCCGGCACGGGCATCGCGCCGTTCCGCGCCTTCCTCGAGGAACGCCGCGAAACCGCTGCGACCGGCCGCAACTGGCTCTTTTTCGGCGACCAGCGCGAGGCCAGCGACTTCCTTTATCGCGAGACCCTCGAGCAGTGGCGGAACGACGGCCATCTCGCGCGTCTCGATCTGGCGTTCTCGCGCGATCAGGAGGCGAAGATTTACGTCCAGCAGCGCATGATCGAGGCCGCGCACGAGCTGTGGGCCTGGTTGCAGGAAGGCGCCCATTTCTACGTCTGCGGCGATGGGAGCCGCATGGCGAAGGACGTGGACGCCGCGCTCCACCAGATCGCCGAGCAGGCCGGCGGCCTGAGCGCGGAGACGGCCGCGGAGTATGTCAAAACCTTGAAGTCCCTTAAGCGCTACCAGCGCGACGTGTATTAAGATCATGAGCACTGCCACCTTGCCGATTCAGGACATCAACGGCCAATCGCTTTCGCCCGAGCAGGCCAATTACCTCACCGGATTCTTCGCGGGAGTCGCCGCGCGCGGCACCCGCTTTGGCGATGTCGAGGCGACGCCGCAGGCCGCGAAGGCCGCCTCGCTTGACGATCTCATTTTCGAGGAGCGGGTGAAGCGCGAGTTGCATCCGCTCGACGCCTACCCGCTCTTGCTCGACCACGCGGCGGCGAACAAGGCGCCCGACAAGGAGGAGATCTTTCGCTTCAAATGGAACGGCCTGTTTTTCCTCACGCCCACCAAGGAAGCATTCATGGCGCGGCTGCGGATTCCGGGCGGCCAGCTCCGCTCCTTCCAGCTCCGCGAACTCGCGCACATCGCGAAGGATCTCACCACCGGCTACGTCCAGATCACGACCCGCGCCAACTTCCAGATCCGCCTCATCCTGCCGAAGGATGCGCCCGAGGTGCTCCGCCGCATCCAGTCCGTCGGCCTGCACACGCGCGGCGCCGGCGCGGACAACATCCGCAATCTCACCGCGAATCCCACCGCCGGCATCGACCCGGTCGAGCTGATCGACACCCTGCCGCTCTGCCACGAGATGGCGCAAATCATCATCAATGATCGCACCTTCTACGATCTGCCTCGCAAGTTCAACATCGCCTACGATGGCGGCGGGCTCATCGGCACCGTCGAGGACACGAACGACATCGGCTGCAAGGCCGTGAAGGTCGGCGGCGAAATCTTTTTCCGCATCGCTCTCGGCGGCGCGACCGGCCACAAGGCGTTTGCCCGCGACCTCGGCGTGCTGGTGAAACCCGCGGAGCTCAACAAGGTCGTCATCGCGCTCGTCCGCGTGTTCATCGCCAACGGCAACCGCGGCGACCGCAAGAAGGCGCGGCTCAAGCATCTTCTCGAAACGTGGACACTCGACCATTACCTCGACGAGACCGAGAAGGTGCTCGGCTACGCGCTCGCGCGGGTGCCGCTCGATCCCGCTTCCATCAGCTACCCGAGCCAGGACATCGCCCATAGCCACGTCGGCGCGTATCCGCAGAAGCAGCCCGGCCTGAACTACGTCGGCGTCGCCATTCCCGTCGGCCAGATGACGGCCAAGCAGATGATCCGCATCGCGGAAATCTCGGACCTCTACGGCTCCGGCGAGGTGCGGCTCACCGTCTGGCAAAACCTCATCATCCCAAACGTGCCGGACGCCTACGTCGCGACCGTGAGCAAGGCCGTGCGCAAGCTCGGCTTCGACACCGAGCAGTCGAACCTCCGCAGCGGCTTCATCGCCTGCACCGGCAACAGCTACTGCAAGTTCGCGCAGGCTTCCACGAAGGAGCACGCCATCGAGCTCATGAACTGGCTCGACAAGCGCGTGAAACTCGACCGCCCGATCAACGTGCATCTCACCGGCTGCCCGAACTCCTGCGCCCAGCATTACATGGGCGACATCGGACTGCTCGGCACCAAGACCAAGATCCAGGGCGAAAGCGTCGAGGGTTATCACGTCTTCGTCGGCGGCGGCTTCGGCGCGAGCCAGGCCGTCGGGCGCCAGGTCTTCACGGGCGTCGCCTTCGACGATCTCAAGCTCACCCTCGAAAAGATGCTCAAGGGTTATCTGCGGCACCGTGGGGAAGGGGAGTCCTTCCAGTCCTTCACCCAGCGTTACGACCTGAACGAGCTCCAGGCCATCTTCAGCAATGAGGAGTGATCCGCCGGAGCCCGCGCCGCGCACGCTGATCGACGAACTGCTCGCCGAGCAGCAGTCGCTGACCGCCGTCGAGCGTTTCGCCCGGCAGCACGCGCAGGACGCCCTCCCGGCCCAGTCGCGATATTACCGCGAACTCATCCCGCTCGCCAAACCCCAGCCCGGCGAGCAATACGCCTTCGGCGTGGACCTCGACGCCTGCACCGGCTGCAAGGCGTGCGTCAGCGCGTGCCATTCGCTCAATGGCCTCGACGACGACGAACTCTGGCGCGACGTCGGCCTGCTCCACGGCGGCGACGCGGCGCCCTACCAGCAGACGATCACCACGGCCTGTCATCATTGCGTCGAGCCCGCGTGCCTCGAGGGCTGCCCGGTGCGTGCTTATGAAAAGGACGCCGACACGGGAATCGTCCGCCACCTCGATGACCAGTGCATCGGCTGCCAGTATTGCGTCCTCAAGTGCCCCTACGACGTGCCGAAGTATTCCGCCAAGCGCGGCATCGTTCGCAAGTGCGACATGTGCCACTCGCGCCTCTCGGCCAATGAAGCGCCGGCCTGCGTCCAGGCCTGCCCCAACGGCGCCATCACCATCCGCGTCGTCTCCAAATCCGACATCGTCAAACACTCAACCGACGGCGACCGGCTGCTCCCCGGCACGTTCGATTCCAGCTACACCAAACCCACCACCAGCTACACCACACGCAAGCCCATCCCCGCCGACGCCCGCGCCGGCGACGCCCGCGCCCTCCGCGTCGAGCACGCGCACTGGCCGCTCATCGTGATGCTCGTCCTCACGCAACTCGCCGCCGGCGTCTTCTTCGCCGCCTCCGCGCTCGCCTCCGCCGCGCCTGCCGTCTTCGCCGCCCATCAGGGCGCGCTCGCGCTCGGTGGTTTCTTCGCGTTGCAGGCGGGGCTCGCCGTGAGTGTGCTCCATCTCGGCCGCCCGCTCGGCGCATGGCGCGCGTTCCTCGGCTTGCGGACCTCGTGGATGAGCCGCGAGATCTTCGCCTTTGGCGGGCTGGCGGGAATATCGGCCCTGTTCGCCTTCTGCGCCGTGTGGGCGCCGCTCGCGCGTTTCGCCGCGCCGCTCGTCCACGCCACCTCCTTCGCCGCGCTCGTCGCCGTCTATTGCTCCGCGATGATCTACATCGACACCCGCCGCCCCTACTGGTGCCGCGAGCAGACGTTCGTGAAATTCTTCGGCACCGCGCTCCTGCTCGGCGCCTCGGCGGTCGCGTGGTTGCTCGGCGATGCCTCCTTCGCCCTCGCCGCGCTGCTCCTGCGCACCGCGCTGCTCGGGTGGGAATTCCGCGCCCTGCGCGCCGCTCTGCACGATGACTCCTCCGACCTTCATCGCCCCGCCCTCACCATGGTCGCCCTCATGCGCACAGTGCTCATCGTCCGCGTCGCGCTCTTCGTCGGCGCGACCTCCGCGGGTCTGTTCGGCCTGCTCGGCCCCGCGCTTTCCGCCGGCCCCGCCGCCGCGCTCGCCTTGGTGCTCACGCTGCTCGGCCAGGTCGCGGAGCGTTACCTTTTCTTCACTGCGGTCGTCGCGCCGCGCATGCCGGGCATCCCATGAAAAAACTAGCTGCGAAGGCTGCGGACTTCTTGAGGGCGTGGGACGGTCCGCTCACGCGTGATCTCGTCCAGGCGCCGGGCCAGTTCGGTCTGGGCAAGATCCCGGACCGGCTCCAGCCGGACGACACCACCACGATGGTCTGCGGCTTCTGCTCCACGGGCTGCGGGCTGAACGTCCACCTCAAGGACGGCAAGGCCATCAACCTCAGCGCGGATACCTTTTATCCCGTGAACCTCGGCATGGCCTGCCCAAAGGGATGGGAGGCGCTCACCCCGCTCGCCGCTCCCGACCGCGCCACCACGCCCATGCTCCGCAATGAGGCCGGCGAACTCGAAGCCGTCGATTGGGAGCGCGCCCTCATCGTCTTCTGCGAACGCTTCAAGGAGATCATCGCCAAACACGGGCCCGAGTCCGTCGCCTGGATCGGCACCGGCCAGATCACCGTCGAAGAGCTCGCCTTCCTCGGCGCGCTGGGCAAGTTCGGCATGGGCCTCATCCACGGCGACGGCAACACCCGCCAGTGCATGGCCACCGCCGTCACCGCCTACAAACAGTCCTTCGGCTTCGACGCGCCGCCCTACACCTATGCCGACTTCGAGCAAAGCGACGTCATCGTCCTCGTCGGCTCGAACCTCTGCATCGCCCATCCCATCATGTGGCAGCGCATCATGCGCAATCACCACTGCCCGGAGATCATCGTCGTCGATCCCCGCAAGACCGAGACCGCCATGGCGGCCACGCAGCACTTCGCCATCGATCCAAAGAGCGACCTCATCCTCCTCTACGGCATCGCCAATATCCTCATCGCCAGCGGCTGGATCGATCGCCCCTTCATCGACGCCCATTCCACCGGCTTCGCCGAGTTCGCCGAGTTCGTCACCCATTACACCACCGACGTCGTCAGCGCCGCCACCGGCCTCGACGACGAGGAAATCTGGCGCTTCGCACAGACCATCGCCGATGGAAAGCGCGTCTCCTTTTGGTGGACCATGGGCGTCAATCAAGGCCACGAGGCCACCCGCACCGCACAGGCCCTCATCAATCTCGCCCTCATGACCGGCAACATCGGCCGCCCCGGCACCGGCGCCAATTCCATCACCGGCCAGTGCAACGCGATGGGCTCCCGCCTCTTCAGCAACACCACCAATCTCCTCGGCGGCCACGACTTCCTCAGCGCCGACCACCGCCGCAAGGTCGCCGGCATCCTCGGCATCGACGAGGCCCGCATCCCGCAGCAAAACTCCCTCGCCTACGACCAGATCGTCCAGGGCATCGCCGACGGCACCATCAAGGGCCTCTGGATCGTCGCCACCAACACCTCCCATTCGTGGATCAACCAAAAGTCCTTCAACGACCTCACCGCCAAGCTCGACTTCCTCGTCGTGCAGGACATGTATCACAGCACCGAGACCGCCCAGCGCGCCGACCTCGTGCTGCCCGCCGCGGGTTGGGGTGAAAAGGAAGGCACCCTCATCAATTCCGAGCGTCGTTTCGGTCTCGTGAAAAAGGTCGCCCACGCGCCGGGCCAGGCCCTCTCGGACTTCAACATCCTCAAGCTCATCGCCCAATACTGGGGCTGCGGCGACCTCTTCGCCCGCTGGTCCTCCCCCGAGGCCGTCTTCCAGATCCTCAAAGAACTCTCCCGCGGACAGCCCTGCGACATCTCCGGCATCGCCGACTACCACGCCATCGACGCCGCCGGCGGCATCCAGTGGCCGTGGCCCGAGTCCGACGCCGACGCCGCTCCCGAGCAGGAGCGCCGCCTCTTCGCCGATGGCCGTTTCTTCCATCCCGACGGCAAAGCGCGTTTCCTCTTCGAGGCCCACCGCCCCGCACCCGAGCCACCCGACGCGCACTATCCATTCACCCTCCTCACCGGCCGCGGCACCTCCTCCCAGTGGCACACCCAGACCCGCACCGGCAAGTCCGACGTGCTCCGCCGCCTCTACCCCGCCTCCATCTACATCGAGATCCATCCCCTCGACGCCGAGCGCCTCGGCATCGCCCCGCACTCCGAAGTCCTCATCCGCTCGCGCCGCGCCGAGATCGTCGCCTCCGCCTTCATCACCCCCACGGTGAAACCCGGCCAGGTCTTCATCCCCATGCACTACGCCGCCACGAACGAACTCACCCACCCCTCCTTCGACCCCTACTCCCGGCAGCCTTCCTACAAGGCCTGCGCCGTATCCGTCGTATCCAGATCGCCCGGCCAGTTCACGTTCTTGAAAAGCGGAAACTCCGCCGGGCCCACCGGGTGAGCCACCGCCAACCCCGCCTCCACCACCGCGCGGATGAACGGCTGCATCGAATGATCCCCGCTCCGCATCGCCGCCGCCAGCATCGGCGCCAGCGCCTTCCCATACACCGCCGCCATCGGCTCATACGCCCCGCGCCGCGTCGGCACCACGCTCGTCCCCATGCTCATCAGCGTTTGGAGAAAAGCGGGATGCATCCCCGGCATGTCCACCCCCAGCACGATCACGAACGGCGTCCGCGCCGCCACCAGCACCGCCTCCAGCGCACCCATCGGACCCGCCTCCGGCGTGATGTCCTCCACGATCTCCACCCCCGCCGCCTTATACGGCCCGTCCCGCCGGCCCGAGATCAGCAGATCCGCCGCATCCAACGCCCTCAGGATGGCGAGTTGCCTCCGCCACAGCGGCACCCCATCGATGATCAGCCCCGCCTTATCATGCCCCATCCGCGTCGAGCGTCCCCCCGCCACCAGCACCGCCGTATAGGATTCACGGATCGCTTCGCTCGCTTTGTTGATTGTATTCATCGCATCCCCGGGCTCCCCTACCCATAGCGTCATGGATTCGTTCCGCATCAAATATCTCTTCATCTCCCCCGGCCATAATTTCTTCGGCCACCACGGCGCGCCTCCCGGCGAAAGTCCCATCCTCGAATGCGCCGAAGTACGCTGCCTCGCCGGACGCGGCATCGAAGGCGACCGCTTCTGCGACTACCGCCCCGACTACCGCGGCCAGGTCACCTTCTTCGCCCGCGAGACCTACGACGAACTCTGCGCCCGCTTCTCCCTCTGGCACGTGCCCCCCTCCGCCTTCCGCCGCAACATCATCCTCGAAGGCGCCGACCTCCCCGCCCTCATCGGCCGCGAATTCGAAATCCAGGGCGTCCGATTCCTCGGCACCGAAGAAAGCGCCCCCTGCCAGTGGATGAACGTCGCCTTCTGCCCCGGCGCCGAGCATGCCCTCGCCGGACGCGGCGGCCTCCGCGCAAAGATCCTCACCAGCGGCACCCTGCGCGTCGACGCCTGAGCCCCGCATTTCCCTTCATGGGAACATCACACCCCGCGCCAGCCCGAGCAGCGCGCACGCGGCGATCGTCGGGATCAGACCCACCTTCCAGCGCTCCATCGCCAGCAGCGCACCCACCGCCACCACCGCCGCGAACCCATCCAGCCCCGCCGCCCACCCATGCGGCCACAGCGTATGCCAGCCGAACCACACCATCAGGTTCAGCATCACACCCACCACCGCCGCCGTGATCCCCGTCAGCGCCGCACTCACCCGCGGCTGCTCCCGGAGCGACTCCACATGCGGCCCCCCCAGGAAGACAAACATAAAACACGGCACAAACGTCGCCCACGTCGTCACCGCCGCCCCGAGCGTCGCCGCCTGCCACGGCGCCAGCCCCCCCGGATGCTGCCACCCACCCACAAACCCCACGAACTGCAGCACCATGATCAGCGGCCCCGGCGTCGTCTCCGCCAGCCCGAGCCCACTCATCATCTGACCCTGCGAAAGCCACCCATACTTCACCACCGCCTGCTGCGCCACATACGGCAGCACCGCATAGGCTCCGCCAAAAGTCACCATCGCTGCCTTGCTAAAGAACACCCCCTCCGCGACGGGCGTGCTTTCCCACCCCAGCCACACCCCCAGCGCCACGATCGGCCCCCACCACAGCACCGCGCCCCCGGCCACGATCCCCGCCGCCCTCCGCCACGACCCCCTCGGCCCCGCCCCCAGCACCAGCGCCCCCTCCTCCGACTCACCCGCCGCGGCATGACCCTTCCCCGCCGGGAAAAAGCGCGGGCTCCAGCCATGCCCAAGCCACCCCAGCAACGCCGCCGCCGCCACGATGACGACGAACGACACCTTCACCACCGCGATAGCCACAAACGCCACGCCAGCCATCGCCCAAAGCGCCGGCGTCTTCAGCGCGCGGCGCCCGACCCGCACCAGCGCCACCGCCACCAAAGCCATCACCGCCGGCAGCAGCCCCGCGAACAACGCCGCCAGCCACGGCACCGACTCGCCTTTCACAAAAAGCCAGCTCAACCCATAAAGGATCGCCACCGAAGGCAGCACAAACAACCCACCCGCCGCCACCCCGCCGCGCCACCCATGCAGCCGCCAGCCGAGATAAGTCGCGAGCTGCTGCGCCTCCGGGCCCGGGAGCAACATGCAGAAGTTCAAGGCGTGAAGGAAATGCCCCTCCGAGATCCAGCGACGCTGCTCCACGAGCTCACGGTGCATGATGGCGATCTGCCCCGCCGGCCCGCCGAAGCTGATGAGTCCAAGCCGGAGCCAATACCGAACCGCTTCGGCAAAGGTGGGATAAGAGGGCAGGGGAGAAGGCATGGGCGCAGGATAAAGAGAAATCGCCCCGAACACCAGCCGTACCTTTTCCCCCGAGACCCAGCGCACGGACTGGTTGGCGCCAATGTAGGGGCGGCTCTCCGAGCCGTCCTTCAGGCTCCCGGGGTAAAGGCCGTCGCCGCCCGCCCCATCCGCTCGGATGAGGTCAACCCCGCCGTCGCCGCCCGCCCCATCCGCTCGGATGAGGTCAACCCCGCCGTCGCCGCCCGCCCCATCCGCTCGGATGAGATCAACCCCGCCGTCCCCGCTCGCCTCATCCGATCAGATACACTGAACGGGGACGGTGTTTAGCATTAGATCCTTTCAGATAAGGTCAACCCGGCCGTCCCCGTTCGCCCCGGGCATTTTTTTATACACCCCCCGGAATCCAGAGTAAAAGCCGCTCAAACCGCCATCCCGACGCACCAACTGCGCAAGAATCGCCAAAACTCCATTCAA
>JAYTDO010000033.1:0-5709 GCA_043735935.1 Chthoniobacteraceae bacterium | reverse complement strand
AGCAGTGCGCGGATGCGGCGCGTCAGTTCGCAGGGGGAGCGCGGCATGGGTCAGCCGCGTTTCAGGTACACCGTGGCGCCGGAATTCACGGCTGGAGCCGGCGTCGGCGCGGGCAGGGTTGCGCGCGTCGTCACGGTCGATGGAGCAGGTGCCGGCGCGGGCACGGGCAACGGGGTTTGCACGATCTGCGAGGGGAAAGGCGACATGCTCACCTCCACGCGCGTGCCGACGCCGAGGGTGTTGAAAAGCTGGATGACATCGTGCGAGCGCATGCGGATGCAGCCGTAACTGGCGGGCGTGCCGATGCGCCATTCCTCGGCGGTGCCGTGGATGTAAATGCAGCGCGAAAAAGCGTCGCGGTTCTGCGGCTCCAGGCCTTTCAGCCACAGGATCCGCGAGACGATCGGGTCGCGCCCCAGCGAGTTAGGCGCGACGATTTCGCCCGTGGCGCGGCGACCGTGAAACTTCATTCCGCTGTGCGCGCCGTCGCCGATTTTTTTCGCCACCTCCAGCGCGCCGAGCGGCGTGGTGTAGCTGCCCGCATGGCCGCCGACGCCGAATTTCGACGTGGACACATCGTAGCGCGCGATCTCCACGCCCTTGCTGAAGACGAGCATTTTCTGATCGGGAACGCTGATGCGGACGAGATGCTCGCGGTCTTTCGTGGCGCACGAGGCGAGGGCGAAAACGCAGGCGAGGGCGAGGCAGCGGGCGGTGAGTCGGAGCACGCGGAACGATGTAGCTCGCCGCGTCAAAAGTCTCAAGCAGCGACCCATGCGCGGGCGGGACAAAATATCCTGGCAATAGGGAAGACGTTCGCGCGGTCGCGGAAATTAGGCGGGAAGGATGATCTCGCGGCGCGGGGCCGGCCTTCCCCGCCCACGAAGCTCAGCTTCGTCCCACACCGCGCGCGTGCCCAAAGCCTCACTTTGGGCACGAGGCGAAAAAAGGCTGATCTTTGGTGGCCGTGACCTTTGCTGAACCGGTAGGAGTAGTAGCCGGTGCAGTTCTCAGCAGCGTTCCATGCCCCGTAACTTCGCGCACTTCAATGCTGTGGAAGATCGCGTCTGTAAACCAACAGCCGATACCGATCAGGCTGTCATCGTTAAGTGCCGACCACGAATCCTTCTTTAGATCGTGATAGTCGGTGTGCAATTGCGAAACCTGCCGGCCATCAACATACGCCGTGACCCCGTCCTTTCTAACTTCAATGAGAGACGTGTAACGGTGTCCGTTTTCGAGTGGAGGATTCACTTTGCCCGTGGATGGATTTGGAACCTGATTCCCGTCTAATTCTACGAAAGTTCCGTCCGCTCCCTGGAGCTTCCAGGTAAAGGTGCGTCCCGCAGCGCGCAGGACGTGATGGAAGAACTTGAGGCCTTCCAATGGGGTGAAACTAATACGGAGGTCATATTCTGCCGGTGGTTGATAGGGGAATTGGACACGTGCGGTCTTGAAACGTCGATCGTCGTTCGGAAATGGATCGAACTGTCCGGTAACACGCAGTTCACCGTTGATGAGTCTGCATGATCCACTCACAACGTCTCTGTCGAGGTCTATCAATGGCAGCAGGTTGATGGCGCGATCCCAGGACTGGCCTTTGATTGCACTAGCTGGCGCGACCGGCGGAGGCGTCGCCGGGAGTAGGGTCGCTGGCTTTTGCGTCGGCTGAATTGGCGTGGAAACCAGCGCACAACGGAAGCCGATGTCGTGCTCGCCACGATAAAGGGGAGGTTTGTTGTAGTGATGCGACGAAAGCAGTCGGTCGCGAGCGTTATGACTCCATGCCGCACCCCGCACCGCTCGGTCTTTCTGTTCTTTGTTGACCCAATCCTCACACCATTGCCACACGTTGCCACCCATGTCGTAAAGACCAAAGGGATTTGCCACAAAGCTCCCCACTGGCGACGTATTCACAAACCCATCTTGGTAACCGCTGAGCCCGGCCCCCGTTTTGAATTCCTCTCCGGCATAGTTTCCCGCTCCAGGCGGCGGCGGCCACTGGTCGCCCCATGGGCACACATTGCCAATTTTTCTGTCCTTCTCTTCCGGCGTTTTCGTTGCGTCTTCCCTGTCGCCAATCCCCACAGCGCAACTCCACTCGTGATCGCTCGGGAGTCGGTAGCGGTAGTTCGCGGGCAACTTCCCGCTCGCTTGCTCGCGTTCTGTGAGCCAGGCGCAGAAGGCGACGGCCTCGTTCCAATTGACGTTGACCACCGGATGCGTCGGACCTTGCTCGAACGGCGGCTTTACTGGCGTGTGATATGTGGCATTCGCAAACGCCTCGTAGTCCTGCACGCGCGTATCCCAAATGCTGAAAAACACCTCCTGCCCATCGGTCGGCCCGCCCTTGATCGGCACGGGGACGAACTTCATGCCGAGCGAGTTTTCCCACGGCTGGTCTTTGGTCGCGGTGATTGGTGCGGCGCTCCCGAATGCAGGTTGATGCGCTTTTTTCCATAAGAAAAAGCCACCGATGGCGAGCAACGTGACGACGATGGCGGCAGCGAGCGAAAGCGACTTCCTCGACGCAAGGCTGCTCGCCGAGGCCGGTTTGGACACGGCCGGGGGCTGACCATTCGGCGGCAGCTTCGTGCCCGGCGGTGTGGTGCGAATGCGCTCCACGTCGGTCTTCATCTCGCTGACCTGCTGGTAGCGGCGTTCCGGCTCCTGCTGCAGGGCTTTGATGACCACCTCGTCGAGCCGCACATCCACCTGCACCCTGACCGACGGAGGATCGAAGACCCCCTGCGGGCGTTTGCCGGTGAGCATCTCATAAAGCATGACGCCGAGGGCGTAGATGTCCGAGCGGTGATCGGTATGGCCGGCGCGCTGCTCCGGGGCCATGTAGGCGGCGGTGCCCATGACCACATTGGAACTGGTCAGCCCGCCGTCGTCCTGCTCCTCGGGGCAGGCGAGGCCAAAGTCGGCGAGTTTGACGTAGCCATCGCGGGTAATGAGGATGTTGGCGGGTTTGATGTCGCGATGGACGATGCCCTGTTTGTGCGCGGCGTGGAGGGCGTCGCAAATCTGGCCGATGACGAGGAGCGCCTGCTCGGGTTCCAGACCCGGCCCATTGAGAATGGTGCGGAGATCGGTGCCATCGATGTACTCCATGACGAAGTAGAGGTGTCCCTCGCTGGTCCGGCCAAAGTCATGAATTGTGATGATGCGGGAATGCTGGAGCTTGGCGAGGGTGCGCGCTTCGCGCTCGAAGCGGGCGACGAACTGCTCATTGGCGGCGACCTCGGCGGGCAGGAGCTTGATCGCGACCGGGCGACCAAGCGAGGGCTGGATGCCCTTATAGACCGCGCCCATGCCGCCGCGGCCGAGCAGGCACTCGATCTGATATTGCGGGAGCATGCGGTTGAGTTCCTCGGGCGTGGGCGGTTCCCATGGGCCGATGCTGGGAGGCTTCTCGGACTGGAGCCCGCGCGCGAGGAGTTCGCCGGGATCCAAGCCGTGCAATTCCGCCGAGGGTTTCGGCGCAGGAATCGTGGGATCGTTGTCGGGCATTGGTTGGAGCGGTTGGAGTGGTCTGGGAAACCGATGCGGGTGAGGCATTGGCTTCTATCAGGTTCTAAGGAATTCGTCAGCCAGGGTTGCAGCCGGGGGAAAGATTTTTTAGACGCAGGTCAGCAGTTCGGACAGTTCGCCTTTGATGTCCTCCGGCGTCGGCTTGTCGAGGGTTCCCGCGACTTGCTCGAAAAGCAGCTCGCGCCAGCGCTTGCGCATGCGGAAGACGTGGTTTTTGAGCGTACCCACCGGGATGCCGAGGGCGGGCGCGAGTTCCTCGTAAGACCGCTCCGCCTCGGCCCCGAAGCCCAGGAACGGGCGCAGCGCCGCAAACAGTTCCGCCTTTCCCTGGGCCGCAAATTCCTCGCCGATCAGGTGCAGACAATGATCGAGGACCGCCAGCGCCCAACGGCGCTGGAACAGGCGGTCGGGGGAAAGATCGTCCACCGGCTCCGCCGCGTAACGCTCCTCGGCCCGCAAGGCGTCGAAGCTCGTCAGCACCGCCGCGCCGCGCTTTCGGGCCCGCGCACGGTCGTGCTCATCGGCCAGAAAATTCCGCACACAGGCCAGCAGGAAGCTGCGCAACCGGCCTTTCGCGGGATCGGCGGCCGCGAGCATTGCGTTTTTCAAAAGCAGTGCAAAGAACCCCTGCGTGAGATCCTCCGCATCGTGCGGGCTTTTCCCTGACCTGCGGATGAAGGCGTAGATCGGGTACCAATAAGCCTCGCACAGCCCGCTCAGCGCCTGCATGGCCTCGGCGTCGTCCGCACTCACGGCACGCTGCACCGTGCTCCAGTGGGTAGTCTGGAAGGATTGCGGATTGGCTTGCGGGTTCATGGCGGGCGGCGCTGCCTGCGCTGCGGAAAGTGACCGTGGGCGAATCGTTTAGCAGTCCGCCCTTTCGCGCGCAAGCAACGGCACACAGCGCTTTTTTGGGGGAGCGGATCGTGACGCATGCGGACCCTATGCCGCGTCGCGCTTCACCTCCGCACAAAAAGCCCCGCCGTTTCGGGCGGGGCTCTTCGCGGAGAAATTTGCCCGTCAGTCCTTGCGCTCGACGACCACGTAACGGCTCGCGCCTTTGGTCGAGACGCGGAGGAGGACTTTCTTTTCCTTCTTCAGTTTCTCGCTGAGATCCACGGCCTGCTTCGAGGAAGTGATGGGTTCGCGGTTGGCTTCGAGGATCACGTCGCCGACTTTCAGCCCGGCCTCGGCGCTCGGGGAGTCGGCGTCGATCTCGGCGATGACCACGCCTTTCAAACCATCGGGCAGGTCGAATTTCTTGCGCGCGTCGGCATCGATGTCGGCCACGGTCACGCCGTCGAGCACGTCGGGATCGGCGGCTTTGGGGGGCTCGGCGGCGGCGAGTCCTTTCATCGCGGGGCGCTCCGTGAGTTCGACGGTGAAATTCTTGTCCTTGCCGTCGCGGATGACTTTCAACTCGGCCTTCGAGCCGGGGGCCATGCTGGCGATGGTCATCTGAAGTTCCGTCGGGCCTTCGACTTTTTTGCCGCCCACTTCCACCACCACATCGCCGGACTGGAGCCCCGCTTTTTCCGCCGGGCTCTTGCCCGTGACTTCAGCGATGAGCGCGCCGTTGGAGCCCTCCATTTTGAACTGCTTCGCCAAATCCTCGCTCAACGGCTGGAGTGCAACGCCGAGGAAACCGCGGCTCACGCGCCCGGTTTTGATGAGGCTCTCCATCACGCTGCGCGCGAGATTTCCGGGCACCGCAAAGCCGATGCCCTGATTGCCACCGCTCATGCTGAAGATCGCGGTATTGATGCCGATGAGCCGCCCTTCGGCATCCACGAGCGCGCCGCCGGAGTTGCCCGGATTGATGGAAGCGTCGGTCTGGATGAAGTCCTCGTAGCGCGTGTTGTCGCCGGGGCTCATGCCGCGCTCGATGCCCTTGCGCCCGAGCGCGCTGACGATGCCCATGGTCACGGTCTGCGTGAGGCCAAAGGGATTGCCCACGGCGATGACGATGTCGCCGACGCGGACTTTGGCACTGTCGGTGAAAGTGACCGCGCTCAGGCCGGTCGCGTCGATCTTGAGCACGGCGATGTCGGTCGCGGGATCATTGCCGATCTTGGTCGCTTTGTATTCGTGCTTCTCCTTGCCGAGCGTGACGATGATTTCGTCCGCGCCGTCGATGACGTGGTTGTTCGTCAGAATGTAACCGTCCGCGCC
>JAYTDO010000032.1:0-1544 GCA_043735935.1 Chthoniobacteraceae bacterium | reverse complement strand
GGACTTGATGCATCCGTTCGTGCAGTTCGGTGCCGGCGCACCGAGCGGATTGTGCCGGTATGAAAGCTCCGCCTTTGGCACGGACTATCGCGACAATCTTTTCGCCTCGCTCTTCAACCTGCACAAGATCACGCGCCATGCGCTCCGTCTCAGCGGCGCGACTTACGCCAGCACCGACAGTGATTTTGTGGTGAGCGACAACATCGATTTCCATCCCACCGATGTGCTGCCGGACGCTGACGGCTCTTTGCTCATCGTGGACACCGGCGGCTGGTACAAGCTCTGTTGTCCCAGCTCGCAGCTCGCGAAGGCCGATGTGCTCGGCGGCATTTATCGCGTGCGGCGCAGCGGTGCGAAGCTGCTCGCGAAAGACGGGCGCGCCGCCGCGTATCGTCAGTTGAGCGAGCCGCCCGCCTTGCGTGATCACTCCGTTGATGCGTCGCTCAAGCGGGCAGCGCTCAAAGCAGATCGTGCCTCGGCTGGTTTGTTCCGTGACATTCTTGCTGCGCACGCGGGCAAGGCGGCGAAGGATTCCAAGTCCGCCCGGCTGGTCAGCATCGCGGCGGAAGGACTGGCGCGCATTGGCGACAAGGCGGCCGTGCCCGCGCTGTTCAACGCGCTGATCGCTTCGGGCGGTGCGGATGAAATTCTCGCGCACAGCCTGACCTGCGCGATGATTCAAATTGGCGATGCTGCGGCGACGCAACAGTTCGTGCGTTCGGAAAATGCCGTTGCACGCCGCGCGGCGTTGATTGCGCTGGATCAAATCGAAAGTGGCAGCTTGAAGGCGGACGATGTGACGCCGCTGCTGACCTCTGGCGATGCTGCACTCAAGCAGACGGCAACGTGGATCGTCGGGCGACATCCTGAGTGGAGCTCCAGCCTTGCTGGATTCTACCGCGAGCGATTGGCCATGAAGAATCCTGAAGCGTCGGAACGCGACGAACTGGCGCGGCAACTGGCGCAGCACTCCCGGAGTGCGGCCATCCAGGATGTGCTGTCGTCGTCGCTGATGGACGCGACGCTCTCGCGGGACGCACGGTTGGTAGTGCTGCGCGCGATGGCGCAGGCGGGCTTGAAGGAAACACCGGCGGCGTGGTTGAACGGTCTGGCGACTGCGCTTTCCGGAGACTCGGGAGAATGGGTTGACCAAGTCGTCGCAACGTCGCGCGTGCTATCGATGCCCAGGGAAGGCCACGACGGATTGGCAGTCGCGTTGATGAACCTCGCCCGCGATGCGAAGGCTCCGGCGGAAACCCGGCTGGAGGCGCTGGCGGCGGTTCCCGGCGGAGTGGCTTCTCCGGATGCGAGTCTCTTCCAGTTTGTTCTCTCCAACCTGGACCCCGCGAAACCGGTGAACACCCGCAGCGCAGCGGCGGTGGCGTTGGCGAAGGCGAAGCTTGCGCCGGATCAGTTGCTCGCCCTGGCGGATGCTTTGAAGAGCGTCGGGCCGCTGGAGATGCCGAAGCTGCTCGCGGTTTTCGAGAAGTCGGGGGATGAAGCGTTGGGTCTCCGCCTGGTTGCGGCCTTGAAGCAGGCGAAGA
>JAYTDO010000031.1:0-3326 GCA_043735935.1 Chthoniobacteraceae bacterium | reverse complement strand
GCCGGACGAGTTGACGATCTCGCGGTTGCTGATCGTGCCGTCTTTGGCGATGCGGATTTTCAGCGTGGTCACGAAATCCGCGCCGGCGCGGACGATGGATGTGGGCTGCTCCCAGCGGTTGTGAAAGCGGTCGTGGAGCATCGAGAAATACCAGCCGAATGGCGGGTCGCCTGTGCCGCTGCCGGTCTTGCCCGGACCTTTGCCATTGCCGGTTCCGGGGCCGTTGCCGCCAGCTTTGGCGGCACCCGGTTTGGTGTCGGTGGAAGTCGCCGCGCCGTCCGCTTTCTTCGCGCCCGGCGGGCCTTTGGGTTTCTCCCCTGGCGAGGCTTTCGGCTTTGGCGAGGCGCTGTCTTTTGGCGTGCTCTTCGGTTTCGGCGAAGTCGGCGGCGTGGCTTTCGGCGTGGCGGGCTTCGGTGTTTCGAGCTTGGGAGTGGTGGGTTTTGGCGTCGTCGGTTTCGGCGTCGAGGGCGGCGGAGTGATGGGCGCGGGCGTGGCTTTCGGCTGCACGATTTCGCTCTGCGCAGGCGGCGCGACGGGTGGTGGCTGCACGAGCTCCAGCTTCGGCGGGGGTTCGGGTTCGGGCGTCGGCGGATCGGGATTGCTTACGGGTTCGGGCTCGCCCGCGCCCGTTTCACCGCCGCCGACCGACCCGCCTTCCAGCCACAGCACTTGATCCGGCGGCTTTTTCCCCGGCCACTCGCTGACGAGCCACACCGCGCCGATGAAGAAGACGTGTAGCGCGGCGACGATGAGCAGGTTGCGTCGGAAGGTGGAATCCTCGGGCATGGCAGTCAGACGGAGCGGAGGTTCCATTGACCGCAGAGGCGCAGAGGTTTTTGGGAGAAACGCAGAGGGTGTTTTTCCATTCCTCTGCGATCCCTCTCAAAAACCTCTGCGCCTCTGCGGTAAAAAGTAGCGTTCACTTCTCGGGATTTGTGACCACGCCGACTTTCATGATCTTCGCGCGCTGCACCGCGTCCATCACGTCGATGAGCTTTTGCACGGCCAGTTCCTTGTGCGAACGGATGACCACCGCCACCTCGGGCCGCGCTTCTTTCAAAGCGACGAGCTGCGCCTGGAGCTGCGCGAGTTCGACCGGCTCGCCGTTCAGTTCGATCTTCGCCTCGCGGTTGATCGCGATGGTCTGCACGGCTTTCGGATCGACGGCGTTTTTCGCGGCGTCGCTCGACGGGATGACGAGATCGACGCTGTTTTCCATGAGCGGCGTGGTGATCATGAAAATGATCAGCAGCACGAACGCGAGGTCGAGCAGCGGCGTGACGTTCAGTTCGCTGAGCGTGTGCAGGCTTTGGCGGTCGGAGAAGCGGCGCATGCGGGTAGGATCATCAGCCCCGAGATCAAGACCGACATGAAAAACGCGATCAGTCCGTCCAGCCACCGCGGCGCGCGCCGGATGGCATTGCCGTTGAGCATGTTGTCCAACGCGGTCGCCTGGATCTCGGCACCGAGCATGCGCGTCGATACCGGCGTGGGACGCATGTCGCGCAACGCCTGCCCCGTCGCCGACACGATGAGGTACTTGTCCTTCAGCTTCTCGGCCGGAACGATCGGCGCCGTGTTCTCCTGGACCTGCGCGATCGACTGCAGGATCTCGAATGCCGAGATGTGCGGATACACGCGATGGCCGTGGTAGCGCAGCGTGATCAGGCCCTCGTCGTCGAGCCCGATTCGCTTGTCGCCGAGCACGAGCGTGCGGCCCTCGACCTTGGGAACCATTCCCTTGTGCCCGACGAGGAGCGCGGCGAGTGGCAGCGACGGGTACGCGACGTTGCCGTGCAGCGCCAGCGGAGCGTGGCGGCGCAGGATGCCGTCGGCCTCTGGGTTCTGATACACGTTGCCAAGGCGCGCCGGCGCGGCGGCGAGCATGGCCAGCGGTGGATCGAGTCCCTCGCGGCGCGGGAATTGGCCGGCGAGCGGAATGCCGTCGCGTTCGCGGATCAGCGTCTTGACCGTCATCTCCTGGGACAGCTCGTTGGCGCTGAGCCGCGCGATGGTCGGTTCGGGTGGCGGCAGCTGCTCGGGCTCGCCGGCCGGCTGCTCGCTCGCTTTGTCGTCGGCCGGAGGTTCCGGGGGAGCCGGGGCCGCGAACAGCGCCTCGAGATCGTCCTGCCGGGTGAGCGTCTCCCACTGCATGTGGACGTCCGCCTCGTTCTTCTTGCCGCCGTACCACAGCTCGTACTTGCCGACGCGGTTGAGGATGAAGCTGCGCACATTCCATGCCGCGAGCTTGAGCCCGACCTTGGTCGCCTCGGCTTCCGTCTCGAAGCCTGCAAGCCGCGCCGCGAACGGTCCTTCGAGCGGGCGACCGACGATCTCGTCCGTCGTGAGTGCGAGCCCGAACACCACGTTGCCCGCAGCCGTCAGGTACTCGGCAAACTGCTCGTCATCGTTCGCCCCACCGACGGCGCCACGATCCTGATACAGCCAGTCGAACACGACGACCTTCGCGCCGGCCGCCTTTGCATACTCGGCGATCTGCCCGTACACCGAGCGTGGCCACGGCCAGACCAGCCCGTTGGCGTTCTCGGCGTACTCGATATCGGCCTCGGCGATATCGATCAGCACGATGTCCTTGGCCGCGTGGTCCTTGTTCATGACCGCGCGCACGCGTTCGTCGTAGGTACCGGCCTCGGTCCGCTCGAGAAACGCCGGGCGGGTGACCGCGACGATCGCGGCGAGCAACCCGATGATCACGCCGACCGCCGCTCCCGACATGAGCGCGCGCGCCTTCGCCGAAATCCCCCGTGACATCAGGCGACTTCATAACACGCGCCCCACCGTCGCTGCGACCTCAGCCCGACCTCGTCGCTGTCCGTGTCCGACGATGGGCGGACAGCGGCGTCCGACGTGCGGCCACGCGATTGCCAACCTCGCGTTTGCTCACGGGTGCAGGCGAGGCACGAGATCTGCTTCGTGCTCCCGCATAGCCGGAGTTAGACTAATGCCTTCCGACAAGCCCGACGACGACATGAACAACCCTGCCTTCAGCCCGCGCCAGCTTCAGCAGCTTGACGAGCGCTTCGAGACTTGTGGATTCAATGCCACCCAGCTCAAGCAGCTCGATGAGCGATTCGAGGCGTTCGAGACAAAGCTCGAGGCAAAGCTCGAGGCAAAGCTCGACACAAAACTCGCGGAGAAGTTCGCTGAACAACTCAGCGCTTTCAGCGTGCATCTCGGAGCGGTAGCCGAGAAGCTGACCGGGGAAGTGGAGCGGATGATGGCGGCGCAGCTTGCGGCACAGCTCGATGAGCTAGATCGTCGGTCGAAAGCCATCAACGAGGACGCGAACGAGCGCGTCACCAAGC
>JAYTDO010000030.1:0-9425 GCA_043735935.1 Chthoniobacteraceae bacterium | reverse complement strand
CGTCGAGGACGCGCATCTGCGTGCAGAAGGTGTAGCTGACGCCGTTGAAGTCGTATTCCAGCGCGCCGTAGAAGGCGGCACTGCCGGTGGCCGGCGGGTCGATGGAGCCGGTGACGGTGCCACCGTCAATGACGGCGGGTTTTTCCTCCCATTTCGCGGCGCGGAAATCCTGCGTGGGAGCTTGGGCGACCCAGAGGTGGGCGGATTTCGGAGCGGGGTTCGAAGTCACGATGAGTCGCGGATGGCCTGCGTAGTCGTCATGTTTCCACTCGATCTGAGGCAGGGCGGTGCCGCCGAACTGCTGGCGGACAAAGACGCCAAGGGTGTCGAACGCAGCGAACGGAGGCAGGGTTTTTCCGTCGGCGCTTTTCTGCATGAGGTTGTGGCCGGCGTTGGGGATGTAGCGGATCCACTTCGGGCCGCGGAGTCCGTCCCAGTAGATGTTGAGGGCGTCGGTGGTCCAGTAAGGGTCGTTGTTGCCGAGGATGATGAGCTTCGGCTGGGTGAGCTTTTCGCGATAGGAATAGGGATCGACCATGCTCCAGAGGCGGCGGGTGTCGTCGGTCTCGGGAAGGTGGAGCAGCTCGTGGTAGTCGCGCGTGGCGTCGCTGAAGCCGCCGAAGATTTTCACCTGATGCTCCGTCTGGGGTTTGCTGTTGAGCATGTCGATGACCATGGGGGCGAAGGCGACGACGCGGGGGTCGCTGGCGGCGGTGAGCCAGGTCGTCCAGCCGCGTTTGGAGCCGCCGGTGACAACGAAGCGGTCGATTTTCCCGCCGAGGTCGCGCGCGGAGAATTCACCGAGGGCGTCCATGGCGCGGATGGCGGCCTTGGTCATGGGGAAGAGGAGGGGCCAGGCGTTGTCGTGGGTGTCGAGGTAACGGCGGTAGGTCTCCGCGATGAGGGCGTCTTCGGAGAGGTCGCCGAGGAGGGGTTGATTGGGGACCTGCTTGAGGACGGCGCACGGGACGCCGACTTTGCCGGCAAGCATGGAGCCGTAGAGGATGGCGTCCATGCCCGGCTTTTGATCGAGCTTGGCGATGCTGCCGCCATCGATGAGCAGGACGGCGGCGCCGGCAGGCGCGGGATTGGCGGGGACGAAGACGAGGAGATTGTGCTGCCAGAGGATGCCCTCCCACGTCTGCGAGGTGAGGCGCAGATCGTAGAGGGTGGCGTTGGGGACGTCGGTCTTGCTCTTGAGCTCCCAGGCGTAGGAGGGGTCGGGTTTGGCGAGATACTCGGCGAGGTCCGCGCGGAGCGGCGCGACGAACGCGAGGAGGACGAGGGCGAGGAGGCGGGCGTGCATGGAGGATGTGTTTGGCGCAGTGCGGCGCGATGTCAACGATGCACGACGACCATGCCGCTGGCGGCGTAGCGCGTGCCTGCGGCGGCACCGCTGGGGAATGCGGCGTCGATGCGCTCCATGTCGGCGGGGGAAAGCGAGACGGCGAGGGCGCCGATGTTTTCATCGAGATAGGAGCGGCGTTTGGTGCCGGGGATGGGGACGATGTCCGAGCCCTGGGCGAGGACCCAAGCGAGGGCGAGCTGGGCGGGCGTGCAGCCTTTCTCGGCAGCGATCTCGCCGACGCGGGCGACGAGGTCGAGGTTGCGCTGGAAGTTGTCGCCCTGGAAGCGAGGGCTGTTGCGGCGGTAGTCGTCGGGCGCGAGGTCGTCGAAGCTGCGGAGATTTCCGGTGAGCATGCCGCGGCCGAGCGGGGAATAGGCGACAAAGCCGATGCCGAGCTCGCGGCAGGTGGCGAGCACGCCGTTCTCCTCCACGTCGCGCGTCCACAGCGAATATTCGGTCTGCAACGCCGCGATGGGATGCACGGCATGCGCGCGGCGGAGCGTCTCGGGCGCGGCTTCCGAGAGGCCGAGGGCGCGCACTTTCCCCTCCCGAACGAGCTCGGCCATGGCGCCGACGGTCTCCTCGATCGGCGTGTCGGTATCGACGCGGTGCTGGTAGAAAAGGTCGATCACCTCGACGCCGAGGCGCTGGAGGCTGCCTTCGCAGGCGCGTTTCACATACGCCGGCTTGCCGGAAAAGCCTTTGCGCATCGGGTCCGCCGGGTCGCGCAGGAAGCCGAACTTCGTGGCGAGCACGACCTCGCCGCGACGGCCGCGGATCGCTTCGCCGACGAGCACTTCATTCGTATGCGGGCCGTAGGCGTCGGAGGTATCGAGGAAATTCACGCCCGCATCGAGCGCGTGCCGGATGGTGGCCACGGACTCGCCATCATCGCGCGAGCCGTAAAACTCGGACATGCCCATGCAGCCGAGGCCGATGGCGGAAACGCGGAGGGAGGCGAGCGAGCGTTTGGAAATCATGCGCCCAACGTGGCGCGCGACGCAGGGGGAGACAAGCGCGACGGCGCTAGCGTTTCACCTCGTAATAATACGCGCGATAAGTGCCATCGATCGCGAAGCTGCCGTCGGCCGCGACCGGGACGGATTTCCCGCTCATCGGCACGCCGAACGGATCGCACGGCGTGACGCTCGCGGGCTTCGGCCCGGCGAACTTGATCGTCGCCTGCACCGGTTCGAGCAGCAGCGGGGAGGTGCCGGTCGATTCGAGCCGGGTGCCGTCGGCGTTGTAACGCGCGCCGGTTTGTTTGTCCTGCGCGAGCGCGGTGATGAGGATGTGTTTGCTGTCCGCGAGCGGGAGGTCGTCGAGCGGGGTGAAAATGGTGCTCACGAAGGGCGTCTTGAAATTCGCCGCCACGCCGGTGAGCCGCACCGTCTGGCCGCCCGCTCGTCCGATGACGGCCTGCGTCTTCGGCGTGTTCACGACGATGAACTGCTTTCCGTAGTCCCACGAAAGCTGGCCGGTCGCGCTGCGGATGATCTGGTTCGGCTGATCCCAGAATTTCCCAAAGTCCGCCTGCTCGGTCTTGCCGCCGTTGAAATCCACGGTCACGCGACCGACCGCGAACGCTTCGAGCGGCGTGCCGCCATCGACGATCATCGTCTTCACGTCGTATCCGCCTTTCGTCGCGTCCTGCTTGAGCGCATCGAGCCCGGTGAAAAGATCCGCCTTCGACAGCCGCCGCGCCGCGACGACGGGCGACTCCGCGATGTGCCCGCGGTAAAGCGCAAAGGCGAGCGCCGGGAACTGCCCCATATAAGCGGGCGTGTCCGATGAGTAGCTCGACATGCCCGGCCAGCCGTCGCCGAGGCGCAGCCCGCTTTGGATAAAATGCCAGCTCGCGTCCCACCCCTGCAGGCCCAGCGCGTAGAAGGCCATGATCGGCGCGCACTCGACCTTCCATTGGTTCGGCGCGGACTGCGTCCACTCCGTCATGCTGAACGGTTTCGATTCCACCTGCTTCATGCCGACGCTGAAGATGCCGCCACCGGGGTGCGCGAGGTGCGAGTCGTTGTTCACCTTGCCCTCCTTGATGCCGTGCCCGCCCTCGCCACCTCCGGCGTAATTGTGGCGGTCGATCATGCCGCCGACCGTGTCCGTCCAGATGTTCGCGGGATCGGTCGCCGAGCCGCCAACCTGCCACGCGGTCGTCATCGACACGCCCTTGAAGCCCGCGTCGCGCATCGCCTTCTCCGCGCTCGCAAACTCCGCATGCTGCATCTCGGCGAGGAACGCGATCACGTCGCCGCCGCGCTGGTTCTCACCGGCGAACCGGCCCCGCGCGCCCTTGCCATCCAGCTCCCAAGGCGACATGAGCAGCAGCTCCGGCGCATTCACCGAATCGCCGTCCTTCAGCGCGCCCCACGCCGTCTTCAGCGCGTCGTCGGTCTTGTATTTCGCCTTCACCCACGCGGCGAAATTCTCCCGCAACTGTTTCGCGTGCGCGGTCCATTTCTTCGGTTTGTCGCTGGCGAGTTCGCCGAGCGGATTCCAGAAAAAGATGGAGTCCTCGTTTTGCATCTCCACCACCGCGAGCGCCGGATCGTCCGCGTAACGGAGGCCGGTGTACGGATTCTGATGGCTGAGCAACTCGACGACGATCCTGTTCCGCAGCTCCCAGAGCTTCGGCGCGCCGGTGATGACGCCATACGTGTCGCGCAGGTCGCCCTTGCCTTCGAGGTCGTCGAACAGCGCGTAGCCCGAATCGCGCGGGACGGTCCAGTGGTAGAAGATGGACCAGTCCGAATAGATCCCGTGTTTCTTCAACTCGGCGAACCACCAGTCGTATTCGTCGAGCTTCTTCGGGTCGATCTTGCCGCCCGTGTTGAGTTCATCGAACACCGCATGCTGGCGCACGGTGTTGATCCCGTACTTCCGCAAATACTTCGCGCGTTGCGTGAGCTGCTCGCGCGAATAACGGCCCGGCTCCACGTTCGCCCCGACGCCCCAAAACTTCACGGGCGCGGCCGCCTTTTCGAATTTCAAATCCTTCCCGTTCGCCTTCAGGAATCCGAACTGCCCCGCCGGCGCCGGCACGAGCCGCGACATGTCGATGACGCTGCGCGGATCGAACGTGTCGTCGTCCGCGAGAAGCGGAAACCAATCGCCCGGCCCCGCCGGAGTCTCGGCGACCTGGGCGCCCGGCTTCATCGTTCCCTGCGGCACAAAACGATCCGTCGTCAGCACGAAACAATCGAGCCCGCCGCTGTTCGAGACGCCGCCCTCGAACTTAAACGCCAGCGAATGTTTGCCCTTCGAGAGCGGCACCGCGCCGACCTTCACCCACGCGATGAAACGGTGATCGAGCCCGCCATTGCCCGCGATGTTCTGCTGCTGCTGCGCCGCGCCGAGCGTCACCGTTTGCCACGCCGCGCCATCGAGCGCCCAATGAACCACCGAGGCGACCGGATTCAGGCGCGCCCAGAGCGTGAAAGTTCCCGCCTCCGCGGCTTCGACATTGTACGCCGCCTCGCCCGGTTGATTGCCGTAATGCGAGAGCCAGTCGCCGCCCGAAAGCAGATCGCGTTTCACCGAGTCATACCAATTATGCTTCTGCATCGAAGACTTCGCCGGCGCCTCGCCCTCGATCCAGATCGTGGCGGCGTGAGTCGTGAACGCGAGGCCGCAGAAGGCGGCGATGAGCGAGGGAAATCGGGTATTCATGGGAAAGATGGAGCCGCCTCGCCTTACGGGTCGGCCAGCCAACAAACAAGGCTGGAAGAGGGGATTCCTTAGCGATGACCGGTTATTGCGCCGTCCGCACAAACCGCCGATAATCCCGCCATGCTTCACCGCATTTTCTCTCTCGGATTGTGCCTGGCGCTCGGCGGGGGCGCGAGTGTTTCGGCGGCGGTTCCAAATGCCGACGTCGTCGCGGCGTACGACAAACTACTCGCCGGTGTCCGGCGCGGACAGACGACGGTCGCCATGGGCGACATGCGCCTTCCGGTCTCCGTCGTCCAATCATGGCGCGACCGTTACGCCGGTGTCACCGCCACGACCGGCACGCGCAGCGCGACGCAGACGGGCGTCACCAAATGGACCAGCGGGGCCGTCTATTACGCGTTCAACGCCAACGTCAGCGCGGCCCATCGGACGCATTTCCTCGATGCCGCCGCCGAGTGGGCGGCCTTCGCGAATCTCACTTTCACCGCACGCGTGGCCCAGGCGAACTACATCATGGTCAACGACGTCCCCGGGCTCAGCGGCGGGAACTCCTCGGTCGGCATGATCGGCGGTGTGCAACAGCTCAACATCGGTTCGGGCAGTTGGAACCGCGGCACCCTCGTCCACGAGATCGGCCACGCACTCGGCCTCATCCACGAGCACCAGCGCAGCGACCGCGACACCTTCGTCACTGTCTACGCGCAGAACAGCACCGGCGGTGTGAACGACGGGAACTTCGTCAAAATCCCGACCTCCAATCACAACGGCACCTACGACTTTCTGTCCGTGATGCACTACTCGCGGAACGCCTTTTCCACGAATCCCGCGACGCTCAACACGATCGAACCGAAGCCCGCCTACGCGCAGTTCCTCAACCTCATGGGCCTGTCGGTGAATGATCGCGTCCTGAGCAGGGCCGATCGCGCGGGCATCGCCGCGATGTATGGCGCCGGCCCCGCCGCTGGATCGGTCGTGACGACGACGAAGGACTCCGGCCCGGGCAGCCTGCGCACGGCGCTTTATTACACGCTCGATTACGCCGCCGATCATCCGCTTGTCACCACGACCATCACTTTCCAAATCCCCACGAGCGATGCCGGATTCAGCGGCGGCGTCTTCACGATCCGCCCGACCGATCGCCTGCTCGCGCCCGGCCCGCGCACGGTCATCGACGCCACGACGCAGACGACCTTTTCCGGCAACACCAATCCAAACGGCCCCGAAGTCGTCCTCAACGGCGGCGCGATCATCACTGCGGAAAACTACGGCATCGGTCTGCATCTCGCGGAAACGGCGAGCACGGTGAAGGGGTTCGTCATCAACGGATGGTCGACCCAGGGCGTGTTGATCAACGGCACCGGCGCCGTCGGAAACACCGTCGCGGGCTGTTACATCGGCACGAATGCGGCGGGCAGCGCGTCGTCCGCGAACGCCTTCGCCGGCATTGAAATCAGCGACGGCGCCACGGCGAATATCATCGGCGGCACGAGCGCCGCGGATCGAAACATCATCTCCGGCAACACCGCGCAGGGCATCTTCATCCGCGGCGCCGGAACGAACGGCAACTTCGCCCGTGGAAACACGATCGGGCTCAACGCCTCCGGCAATGCGGCGCTGGCAAATGGTTTCGCGGCGATCGAACTTGGCGAGGGCGCGAGCGGGAACACGATCGGCGGCACGATCGCCGGATCGGGAAATGTGCTTTCGGGCAACTCCGCCCAAGGCGTTGCCATCGTCGGCGCGGGCGCGAGTGGAAACACCGTGGCCGGGAACTTCATTGGCACCGATGCGAGCGGCGCCAGTGCCATCGGCAACGGCTATGGCGGCGTCCAGATTTTCAGCGGCGCGAGCGGAAACACGATCGGCCCGGCCAACGCCATCTCCGGCAATCCCGCGTCCGGCGTTTCGGTCTCTGACGCGGGCTCCAGCGGAAACGTCATCGCTGGAAATCTCATCGGCACGAACGCGGCGGGCACCGCGGCGATTCCGAATGCGTTCGCGGGCGTCACGCTTTTCGGCGGCGCAACCTCGAACACGATCGGCGGCACTTCCGTCGGGGCGCGGAACGTGATTTCGGGAAACACGTCGCAAGGAGTTTTGATTGTCGATTCGGGCACGAACGCGAATGTCGTTTCGGGTAACTGGATCGGCCTCAACGCGACGGGCACGGGCGCGCTCGCGAACGGATACGCAGGCGTCGAACTCACCACGGGCGTAAAAGCGAACATCGTCGGCGGCTTCAGCGCCGACGCGGCCAACGTCATCTCCGGCAACAGCAACCAGGGCGTCTCGATCAACACGGCGGGGACGAGCAACAATCGAGTCGCGGGTAATTATATCGGCACCAATCCGGCCGGCTCGGCGGCGATCGCGAATGGTTCTCCGGGGATCGAAGTTTTCGGTGCCGCGACGGCCAACATCATCGGCGGCGTCGAGCCCGGCGCGGGAAACGTCATTTCGGGAAATGCCTTTCGCGGCATCACCATCGCCGACAGCGGCACTTCCAACAATGTCTTCGCCGGAAACCTCATCGGCCTGAACGCGGCGGGCAGCGCGGCATTGCCGAATAACGGTCCGGGATTCGCGATCTTCGGCGGCGCGAGCGCGAATACGATCGGCAGCACGACCGGCGGCCGAAACTTCATCTCGGGCAATAACGGTGCGGGAATCGCCATCAGCGGCAGCGGCACGAATACGAACGTTTTTGTCGGCAACTCGATCGGGACGACACCGACCGGGACCGTGGCCGGGAATGCGAACGAAGGCATCGCGATCTTCAGCAGCCCGCAGGGAAACATCATCGGCGGGAGCGCGCCGGGCGCCGCGAATCTGATCTCGGGCAACACGGCGAGCGGCGTCGCAATTTACAACACGGGCACGACGAACAACACGATCAGCGGCAATTCAATCACCGGCAATGGCGGCCTCGCCATCGACCTCGTCGGCGGCTCCGGCCCGGGCGGCGGCGTGACGAATAACGACTCCGGCGATGCGGACACCGGGCCGAACGATCTTCAGAATTACCCCGTGCTCACGTCGGCCACGCTCGGCACCGCGACCACGATCGTCGGCACCCTCAACAGCACGGCGGGCATCGCTTTTCGCATCGAGTTCTTTGCGAATTCGGCGGGCGACGCCACGGGATTTGGCGAAGCGCAAAACTTCATCGGCTCCACGGATGTCACCACCAACGGCAGCGGCAATGCCAGCATCAACGTCGCGCTCCCCGTCGCCATTCCCGCCGGGCAGCGCATCAGCGCGACGGCGACTTCCCCCTCCGGCAGCACGTCGGAACTGGCCGCGAACGTCACCGTCACCACGACCGACACCGACGGCGACGGGCTGCCCAATGCGTATGAAACGGCCAACGGCCTCAGCACTTCCATCGCCGACGCGATGCTCGACAGCGATGGTGACGGCTTCTCGAATCTCGCCGAATTCCGCGCCGGCACGAATCCGCGCAGTCCGGCCAGCGTGCTCCGCCTCGGAGCGCCGAGTTTCACCGCGGGCAACGCGCTGCTCGGCCTGCCGAGCCTCGCCGGGCGCATCTACCGCGTCGAATACGCCGACGATCTCGCGGCGCCGAATCACTGGCGCATCCTCGCCGATCAAATCCCAGGCACCGGCGCGACGATCACCATCACCGATCCCGCGGCATCGAGCGTCGCGCGCCGGTACTATCGCGCCGCGGCGCTTCCATAAGGTCGTCGCATCGCGACCCGATCCCCCGCGACGCCCTCGCTTTCGCGGCCCTCGCCTTGATCGCGGGCAGCGGCGCGGGTCATCTCATCGGTCATGTTTCAGACGGCGGCGGTGCGGGCAAAGTGAGCACCCACGCCGCTTTCGCGACGTCCTCGTTTGCATCGACTTCGGGCGAGAAAAAAGACGCATGAGGCAAAGCGCATGGCACTTCGCCCACCCGCCCGACCGCCGCCGCGCAGGAAAAAAACGCCCTCTTCGCGCCTCCGCGCCCGCCGCCCTACGGCTCCCGGCGCAGCGCCGTGATCAGCGCATCGAGTTTGCTGGCGAGCGCCTGCATCTCCGCCTGCGTCGGCGGATCGCTCACGCTCAAACCGAGCAACGTCACCCCCGTCGGATTCGCCGCATGGTTGATCCGCTCCGCCACCAAATCCGCCGCCGAGATTTCCCCCGGCGCACCATCCGCGCCATCCGCACCGGGCGCGCCATCCGCACCCGGCGGCCCCGCCGGCACCGCATCGATCTTGTCGTTGAGCGCGTTGAACTGATCGCGCAGGATCGCGGAAAAGACTCTGCCCTCATCGGGCGGGAGATTCGGATCAAAAGGCATGGCTCGCGAGAAAGGTTAGCGCCGCTACGTCACCACCACACTCACCGGATCGCTCGCCACGCCCTCGCCCGCATCGTTCACACC
>JAYTDO010000029.1:0-7067 GCA_043735935.1 Chthoniobacteraceae bacterium | reverse complement strand
CGCCCGTATCGAAGACGATGCCGTCGCCGAGGTGGAGCGGGACGAGCGGTGAGACTTCGACGAAGTCCGGGCCGACGCGTGTGATCGGTCCGACGAAGGGGCCGCGCTTTTTCCCGAACCGCGCCTGCACGAGCTCCTGGTGGTGGACGCCGTGCATCCAGCCGCTGTAGAGGCCGCGGGAGAAAGTCATCTCGAGCTGATAGCGGTCGTCTGGCGTGGCGACGAAAGGCCGCGCGTCGAGGGCGGCGTCGATCGCCTTGCGATAGACCTGGCAGACGCCGGCGACGTATTCGGGAGATTTGAGGCGGCCTTCGATTTTGAAGGACGTGACGCCGGCCTGAATGAGGTCGGGGATCTGGTCGACCGCGGCGAGGTCTTGCGGGGAAAGGAGGTAACGTTTGTCGCCGAGATCGCGGACGGCGCCATCGACGATGAGTTCGTAAGGCATCCGGCAGGCCTGGGCGCATTCGCCTCGATTGGCGCTTCGCTGGCCGAGGGATTCGCTGGTGAGGCACTGGCCGGAGTAGGCGACGCACAGCGCGCCGTGCACGAAGACTTCCGTGGGCATCCGGGCCGGGTCGAATTTTTGCAGGTCGCGCAGCGAAAGTTCGCGGGCGAGCACGGTGCGTTCAACGCCGAGTTCGCGGGCGAATTCCGCGCCCTCGGGCGAGGTGATCGTCATCTGCGTGGAGGCGTGGATGGGGAGAAGGGGGACGATCGCGCGGGCGAGTCGGATAAGCCCGATGTCCTGGACGATGAGGGCGTCGACGCCGGCGCGGTTCAGAAGGAGGAGGTAGTCCGCGGCGTCCTCCAGTTCGTCGGTGAAGACGAGCGTGTTGAGGGCGACGTAGGCTTTGACTCCGTGGCGGTGGCAGAAGGTGACGACGTCGGGGAGTTCGGACTCGGTGAAATTGTCGGCGCGCAGACGTGCGTTGAAGCGTGGCAGGCCGAAGTAGATGGCGTCGGCGCCATTGGCGACCGCGGCGCGGGCGCAGTCCCAGCCGCCGGCTGGGGCGAGGAGTTCGGGATGCGATGCGGAGGCGTTGTCGGACATGGCGGCGGGCGGCGGACGGTAGCGCGAAATGGCGCTATTGCGAGGGCTGGGTGCGATGGAAGAGGGAGAGGTTTGATTTCCCGTCGACGACCAGTTCCGCGCGCTCGGTATCGCGCCGGTCGGTGGTGTCGCCCGCGATGAAAAAGTCCGTCGTCGGGCTCTGGCCGAAGCGGCTGAGGTAGGTGTGGACGTGCAGGTGTGGGAGAAGGAATTGCGTGGTGAGGATGGGACGCGTGTTGCCAGTGCTGGAGTCGAATGAAAGCTCGCGGATCTCGGGGTGTGAGCGAAGAAAAGCGATCCAGGTCGGCTGCACGTTTTCGCGGGGGTGGCGGACGACCCGGCGGGCGAGGGCGGCGCTGGTCACGAAGGCGGCGGCCAGCCCGATGAGGGCGATTTTTCTCGCGAAGCGAGGGCGCAGGAAAAGGACGGGAAGCAGCGTGGCGGCGAGGCCGATCGCGAGGAAGTGGTCGCGGTGAAAAAGGCGCCAATGGCCGATGATGGCCAGCCAATGAATGTCGGAGGAGGAACCGGCGAGGCGGCGCTCACCTTCGAGGAGCCAGGTGACGGTGACGAGCGCGGCGCCGAGGATGGCGGTGCCGACGAGGAGGGTGCGTTCAGTCGAGCGATCGGGGGATAGGCGGGTCCATTGGAAGAGGCCGACGGCGAGGAAGAAGGCGAGCCAGCCTTCGTTGTAACGACCGTAGAGGACGTGATCGGCGCGGAGGCCGAGCGCGAGGAAGATCGCAGCAACGGCGGCGATGCCCGCGGCGGCGACGAGGGCGAAGGCTGCGAGCAGGAAGTCGGGATGGCGCTGCTCGTTTGTTTTCCACCCGAGGATCACGCGATGGACCAGGGCGAGCGCACCGGCGATGGCGAGGCCGTAGGTGGTGACCGCGAGGTACGTCATGTGGCCGATGCCGGTGATGATGGCCTCGGGGCCGAGCTTGTGCCGAAGCTGTTGCAGGGCGCCACCGGAGGTGACGGAGTAAGCGTGGTAGCCAAGGTGAAGGAGATGGCTGTCGAGGCGCTTCACGGCGAGCAGACCCACGGCGACGAGGCCGAGCGAGGTCAGCACGACGGACCATCCGGCGATGCGAAGCGTGCCGAGCGCGATGAGCGCAAGGACGGCGGCGGGGAGCAGGCCGACGGCCCGCGGATGGATCGCGTAGAGGAGGACGATGAGGACGGAAAAAGTGAGCGCGTGGCGCAGTCGACCGGTGCCGGCGAAGGTGTGGAAAGCGAGGAGCATCCAGGCAAAGACGGGGATGAATGCATTCTCGGCCCAGGCGACGGAGGGGTTCAGCAGGAAGGACGGGAAGAGACAGGTGACGAAGGCGATCGCGCAGGCGGCTGGGCGTTCTGCGGCGAAGGCGCGACGAAGGAGGAGGTAGAGCGCCGGGTAAAGCGTGGAAAGCAGGGCGCAATTCCAAATGAGGACGTACCGGTACGTCTGCGCGGGGTCGTCGGAAAACCAGAAGATCGGCGCAACGAAGAGGGAGTAACCGAAGTGGTAATAATTGTGCCCAAGCATGTTGGGCAGGCCCGCGGTGCCGGAAAGGTAGCGGGCATTTCCCCAGTATCCGATCTCGTCCGGAAAAACGACTGGCATGGACGCGCCGGCGATGAAATACCACCGGATCGCGACCTGGAGAAAGTAGGGCAGGATTAAAAACAACAGGCCCGGCGGGCTGATGAGCCGCCGGGCCTGCGTGGTAAAACGATTTGGAGTGATGGCGGAGGGTTATCCCTTAACCTTCACCGAGATGGCCGCGACCTTGGATTTGTTGCCCGCATTGTCGACGCTGCGAGCGAGCACTCGGGCGGTGCGGACGTTCGAATGAAACCGGGGGGTTTGCCATTTCCAAGTTTCGGCGCCGGTTGCCTTGTAGAAGAAACCTCCGGGTGTGGTCGTCGCCGCGGTGAAGTTCACGCCGCTCTGCGCGTCGCGAGAGATGCCCTTGAGCTTAAAGCCGGCATGGGTCACTCGAGCGTTGTTGGCCGGGACGGTGATGGCACACGTGGGCTTGTAGAAATCCACCTTCGATCCAGATGGAGTGAATCCACCGCTGCCGCTGGTGGAGACGGTCGCGTTCGACAAAGTCGGCGCGATGACTAGCGAGGCTGCGATGATCGCAGCGCGAATGGAACTGGCCGTAATTGGTGCGTTCATAACGCGCGAAGTTTCGGAGCTTAGAGGGCGTTCGTCAATCTGAAAGTCGGCGCGAACGCCCGAAGCATTCCTTCCATGGGATCAACATCCGGCTCGAAAAATACGGCGCGAGAACGATGAGGATCGCCACGATGGACAGGCGCCGAAGCACCACGGTGAGAAGTGTCGCGGCGGCTGGCGCCCCGACGAGCATGCCGGTGAGCGTCACGGCGGCTTCGTGGATGCCGAGACCGGCCGGGGTGAGTTTGAAGATGTAATGCAGCGAGCCTGCGGTGCTGATGAACAGCGCCTGGGCGGGCGTCACGGGCGACCCGACGAGGCGGAACTCGATCATGGTCATGCAAAACGCGGCGGCGATTTGTCCGAGGCTGCATGTGAGACTTCGGCGGATCACGGTGCGGTCGCTCCAGATGAGGCGCCACCCGCGCAGCCATGCGCCGAGCCGCGGATGGCGTGCCTCCGGCAACCGCGGCGCGAAGGCGACGAATGCAACGACCACCAGCAACGCGCCGCCGATGCACAGGCGAAGTTCGTTTGGCGCGAGGGGGCCGGGAGGCATGGGAAAGGTGAGGCTGGCGAGTGCGAGCGCCAGCGTCAGCAGCAGATTCGTCGTGGCCCCCGCGAGGGTGACGCCGAGAAAATCCGCGAGGGCGCAGCCGCGTGTTTTGCAAAGATACCAGCCACGCACGACGGGTCCGCCGCGTGGCGCGACGTAGTTACCCGCGCGTGAGAGCACGGCGAGGCCGAATGATTCCCACGATGCAAGTCGCACCCCGACCCGGCTGAGCAGGACGTCGAACAGGCGGCCCGTGGTGAAAATGTGTGCGCAAACCAACCCGGGCGCGAAGCACAGCAGCCAGGGCTCCTGCAGCGTGAAGCTCGCGAAGCGGTTCCAATCGTGGCGAACGACCCAGCAAAGGACGGCGACCGAGAGTACGGCTGCGGCGAGGGAGATGATGCGCCGTCTCATTTGCCTTCCCGTCCCCACCATTCCGACCGCAGGTCGCGCCCGAGGAATGCGCCGAGGGCGTCGACCTGCCCGGTACAGGACGCGCGGATTTCATCACGCAACGACGCGGGGATCGCAGCCCGGGGCGCCGACCGCCAAAGGATCGCGCGACCCGCGGCGATCACCCGCTCGTAATGCTCCGGCGAGAGTCGGCTCCGAAAAAACTGTTTCAGGCGCGGGGCGAGCAACAGTCGGTTCAGCCATTGGAAGCGCGGCGTCGCGTTCCGATTCACCTCCTTTCGCGTGAACTCCGTCGCGGCGGGCAGATCGAGAAACGCGAGCAGTTCGGCGAGCGTGCGCGCATTGTCGCGCTGGAAATCCTCGAAGAGGATGACGTGAATCTGCGCGCGGGAAAAGAGGGCGAGGAAACGCTGCAACTGCGTGAAGTATTGCAACCGTTGGCGGTAGAGCACCAGTTGCGGAGCGCGAACACGCGGCGGAAGGCGGCGGCCGTCGGCGCGTTCGTCCTGGAGCTTCCACGCCTCTGAGAGCGTGGGCGCGTCTTCGAGCGTCGCGCGGAGGTAGTGCGAATGGAGCGAAGCGAGAAAGGCAACGGGTTCGCGGAAGATCGCCACGATTCGCGCCTCGGGATTAAATCGGTGGATTCCGTCCGCCGCGCGTTCGGAGAATAAATAACTGGTCGACGCCTCCCCGACGAGCGGACGCCCTTGAGCGCCCTCGAATAATCGCAGCCACGCCGCTTCGGAACGGTATTCGTAATACACGGGCCGCCCGTGAATGCGGTCGCTCCCTTCGTGAAAATCGGAGCAAAAATAGTGCGGTTCCTTCGGTGTGCTCATGAAGGTGCCGGGCTGGGCGGAGAGGTAATCGTAGAGCGCGGTGGTGCCGGATTTCGGCTCGCCGACGATGAAAAGATTGGGACGGATCACGGCGCGTTCCATCGGGTGCCGAGGTCGATCTGGAGGCGTTCGCTGAGTTGATCCACTTCCGTGCGGCAGGAGTCCCAAACCATTTCGCGAAAGCCCTCGGGCGCTGGCCGCGCCGGCGTGGGCGCAAAGAGCAGGCGCTTCGCGAAACGAGACGCGGCGGCATGGAGTCGCGGCGGGAGTGAGCGCCGGAGCGCGAACAAAACGCGCGGCGCGAACGCGACGCGGGCGAGGTGCGGGCTTCGTGGCGACTGTCGTTCGTTTTCGCGTGTGAGCGCGATCGGATGGGTCGGAGCGTCGAGTCCGAGGAAGGTCAGCAGCCGCCGCAGCGTGGCGTCGGGCGCGTCGCGAAAGTCCTCGTATAACAGGATCAGAACTTGGCCGGGCGCGAAGCGATCGAGATAGCGACTCACCTGCGTGTGGTAGGTCAGGCGCGATGGATAATGCAAGAGCCCGGGCGTGCGTGCGTGCGCGGGTGGAGCATCGGGCGGGCGTTGAAATGCGCGAACGAGATCGGGTTCGTCCTCGATGAAATCGTTGAGAAACGTGGCGTGTAACGAGGCGATGAACTCCGCGGGATCGCGGAGTACGATGACGATGCGCGCCGACGAGTTGAACGTTTGAATCGCGTCGGCCGCTTTGCTCGAAAACAGGTATTCGGTGGACGCTTCCCCGACGACGCGCGCGTCCGGGCCGGGCGCGAATAGCCGCAGGTAGGTGTCCGGATCGCGCACGGGATAAAAGCAGGTGTGCCCGTGGAAACGATCGCTGGCCTCGTGCAGGTCGGCGCAGAAAAAGTGTGGCTCCTTGGGCATGCACATCCATGCGCCGGGTTGCTTCGCCAGAAAAGCGTGCAACGCCGTAGTGCCCGATTTCGGCTGACCCACGATGAAGAGATTCGGTCGCATCATTGGGTGAGTGCGTCGAGCAGATGCCGGCTTGCTGCCGTTGGCGAGAAACATTGCGCCGCCACCTGGCGACCGTTTTCACCAAGACGCGCGACCATTTCGCGATCTGCGTGCAACGCCCTTAGCGCGTCGGCGATCGCGGCGGCGTCGGCGCGCGGGCAAAGCCACACATTCGTCCCGTGCTCGAAGACGCGACGCATGGGAGGGGAATCGCCAGTGAGCACGGCCCGGCCCGCGGCGAGCGCTTCGAGGACTTTGTTGTGGACGGTCACGAGCGATTGCGTGGTCGTGCCAAACGCGCCGAGGCACACGTCCGCCTGCGCCACATGCGCCTGCAAGTCGCCGCCTTCCTGCCATGGCCAAAAGCGCACATTGGGAAGGCTCCCGTAGCGCTCCTCGAGCGCTGCGCGATCCGGCCCGCGTCCGATGAATTCGAAACGCACGCCGGGCACGTTCGAGAGCATTTCGGCGGCAGCGAGCGCAAAACCGACGCCGTGGTTTGGGATGAAGCCGCCGTGATACATGACTACCAATTCGCGGCGCGATGCGGGCGCCGGCGCGGCTGGCCAGTCGCACGCGAGCGGGACCTCGCGGATTTTCGCGCGCGGCACCTTGAGATTCTCGACGAGCCACTCGGCATATTCGGGCGTGTCGATCAGCAGGAGATCCGCGGTGCGCGCGGCGAGTCGCTCGACCTCGCGAAGCGCGTGGATGCTGAACGGCGAGGTGCGGTCCAGTCCGCGTTCGATCGCGATCAAATGGACGGCCATCAATACGTCCCAGACCACGCGCTCGCCGCGTCTTGCGAGGAGACGCGCGAGCAGAACGTCCACCGGGCCGGGATAACCGACGAGAATGATGTCGGCGCGAGGCAGGAAAAAAAAACGAATCACGATTTGCCAGTAAGCCCGTGCGGCCCGCCACCAGAATGCCGGACGCTGCCACGCGCCCGAGGCGGCGGCGACGCGATCGTCGGTTCCTCGCCAGAGCGGTTCGTTGCACCAGCGCACGTCGATCCCCGCCGCGTGGAGTCCCTCGA
>JAYTDO010000028.1:0-10575 GCA_043735935.1 Chthoniobacteraceae bacterium | reverse complement strand
CAACACCGGCGAGCAACTCATACTCAAAGCCACGAGCGGCGCCACGATCCTCGATTTCACCTACTCGAATACGTGGTATCCGGCCACCGACGGCTCCGGGCGCACCCTCGCAATCTACGATCCATACGCGCAATCAGCGGCGTTTAGCACGGCAGCAAATTGGCGGACTAGCGCCGCAATCGGCGGCTCGCCTGGATCGAGCGAGCCGAATCTGGCGCCCATCCTGAACGCGGGTGCGGACCTGGTCGGTATCGTATCCGGCGTCGCGCTCGTGGGCACGGGGAAGGACGACTCCCAACCGAATCCGCCGCGAACTCTGACGATCGGATGGTCAATGGTCGACGGACCAGGCAGCGCGACGTTTGCCCAACCGGGCGCGCTCTCTACCAACGTGACCTTCTCACTGCCCGGCATCTACTCGCTACGCCTCACCGTCGATGACTCGGCGATGATGAGCGCCGACGAACTCATCGTCATCGCAAAAGACACCCCGGCGGCGTGGCTCGCGCGCTATCCCAGCATTGGCACATTGGACAGTGACTTCGACGGAGATGGGCGCAGTAACTTCGTTGAGTTTGCGCTCGGGACCAATCCCACGATTCCGGACCCCGCCGCGAGTCCGACCACGACGCTGGAAAACGGCCACCTCACGTTGACCTACGTCCGCACGAAACCCCCGAGCGCCGTCGTTTACAGCATCGAAGTCGCCGACGATTCAGTCGCGTTTCGCGCAGCGAATCCGGGCGAAGTGACCGAGCAGATCCTCACAGACGACGATTTTCTTCAGACGGTGAAAGTCACCGACACCGTGACGACGAACGGGCAATCCGCGCGATTCATCCGGCTGAAGGTCAGTCCGGCGCCTTAGCGGAGCGCGTTCGCCAGCACGAAATCAACGATCGGTTTCGGGTCCTTGAGGCTGTGAGGATGATGATCGACCCCGGGCTTCGCAATCACCTCGATCTTCCCACCGAGCGCCTTGTAGCGCTGCTCGAGGATGGCCGTATTCTCGGCGAGCGGCACCACCGTGTCGGCATCACCGACCACCGAAAGAATCGGAATGCCGCCCTTCGCCAATGGTTCCAAACGATCGATGGGATTGCCCTTGAAGCCAGCCGCCGTCTCGTCGGTCAGCCTGTAGATTTCCAGTGCTTGCGCCCAACAACGCGCATCGCCTTTCCCTTTCCCCTTTCCGCCCGGCCAACTGCGGATATCGAGCACTGGCGCATCGAGATACAGGCCCGCTGTCTTATCGGGATGTGTCGCCGCAAAATTCACCGCGTAAAGGCCCCCGCGCGAAAAGCCCTCCAAGACCGCGCGTTGTCCCAAGCCGTATTCCTTCGTCACGTAACCGTGAAATAGCGCCATCAACTCGATCGACGCAGGAGCCCCGTACATGTCGCTCACTTGGAAGTACGCCACGTGCCAGCCCGCATTGAGAAGAGCGATGTCCGCCTGCGGCTCGTGCCCAAAGAATTCGGTGCGCCAAATCCACGGCATTCCCTGCGCCGGAGTTTTGGGCTTCACCACCAGGCCCGCGTGATCCGCGACCTTGAAATCAATCCGCTCGAATCCCTGCCACTCGGCGGCGGAAGATCCGGAGCATCCTGCAACAACGAAGGCTAGGACGACGGCGAGCTTTTGAGAGGAGGAAGTCGATTTCACGCGGCACATCGTATCCCCGCTCAAGTTCCACACAAGAAATCAGCGGCATTACCGCCGGGAGCCGATGATCCGCGTCGAATCGCTGAGGTTTACCCCCTGGAACATCATGCGAAGCGTGTCCGGATTCGCCGCGTGCGCCAGAGCCTCCTCCCGCGTGATACGATTGGCGGCGACGAATGCGCGCAGCGACTGGTCGAATGTTTGCATCCCTTCGGCGCTGTTCATTTCCATGATGCCTGGAAGTTTATCGGTCTGGTTGGCTTCGATCGCTTTCATCACGGCAAGGTTGTTGATGAGAAGCTCCAACGCGGGCACGACGCCAGCCGCCTTGGATGTCACCAGCCTTTGGCAGATCACCGCGCGCAGCGTCGCCGCGAAAAGCTGGCGGGCATAGGCACGCTGCTCGGTCGGGAAAAACTCCACGACCCGTTGGATCGACTGCATCGCGTCGCTCGTGTGGAGGGTGGTGATGACAAGGTGGCCGATATTGGCCGCGCTCATCGCCGCCATCGCGCTTTCCGCATCGCGGATTTCCCCGATCATGATCACATCGGGATCCTGACGCAGGACGTGCCGTAACCCGCTTGCAAAGGTCTCCGTATCGAGCCCGACCTCGCGCTGCTCGATCAGCGACTGCTTATCCTCAAAAAGAAATTCGATCGGATCCTCGAGCGTGATGATGTGCTGCCGCGACGATGCGTTGATGTGGTCGATCATCGCGGCCAGCGTCGTCGATTTTCCCGATCCGATCGCCCCGGCCACGATCACGATTCCTCGCGGTGACTCCGCGATCTTCCGCAGCGTCTCGGGAAGATTCAGCTCCGCGAAGGTGCGGATCTCGCTCTTTACCAAACGCAGCGCGATCGCCACCTCGCCCCGCTGCTGGAACGCGTTGGTGCGAAACCTTCCCAAGCCCGGAACCGCGAACGCGAAGTCGACCTCCTGGCCGCGCAACCACGCCTCGCGGACATGCGCCGGCGCGAGCCCGTCGATGACCGAACGCAACCAAGCGTCGCTCGGGGCCTCTGATGCAAGCGGATGCAGTTCGCGGTTGATCCGATACACGATCGGCGCGCCTGCTTTGAAATGAATGTCCGACGCGCCTGCAGAGGCGGCGTCGCGGAGGATATTCTGGAAGACGGGGTCCATAAATTAGTGGGCGGCGGCGAGAAGTTGATCGAGGTGATCCGCGCAAAACTGCGACCAGGATTCCAACGCATCGCGACGCGACGCGAGGGCCGCGCGGTCGATGAACTGCAACTCGGTGATCATGGCCTCGCCTTTCTGCACATCGTCGCCGTCGAGTCGAAAAACGTGGACCACACCCAGATGGACGCGGCCCACTTCATTCGAGTCGTCGTTCAGCAAGGCCACGACATGATTTGCGTATGACGAACCCACCCGCAGTTCCTCCCCGATTTCCCGCTGCACCGCGATGTCATAGGCGGCGCGATCGAAGTGAAACAGCCCCTCATCCTCATCATTCATGTGGCCGCCGATCCCGATCGAGCCCTTCGCCACGAGCCGCTGTTCGCCGGCTTTTTTTCCGCGAACGTAGTGCAAGACGCGCTCGCCGTGCACCAGCACCACGTACGGTATAATCTGCTTAAGATCAGGATTTGTCTCGGCGGCCGCGCGCGGCGTGAAGAAATTATTCTCGCGCGCGAGCAGCGCAGGGAGATAACGATCCACGTCGAAGCACAGCCCCTGAAACGCGCCGAGCTGATCGAAAAGTGCGCGCCGGACAACGAGGATGTTTTCTTCTTTCATCGAGTCCTTGTATCCCGCACCACCCGCGCGGGCAACCGCTCAACCTTCCAAATATCGCCTCAGTTTTTCGCGCAGCTCCGAGCGGGCGCGGAAGATCAGACTCTTCACGGCCGGAACGCTCACGTTGAGGATCTCGCCGATCTCTTCGTAGGGCGTCTCATCGTAGCGGCGCAGGACGATCGCCGCGCGCTGGGCCTCGGGCAGTTCCTCGATGGCCTGGTGGATCGCGGCCTGCATTTCCGCATCCAGCAGGACCGTGTCGGGCGTCTTCACCCCGACGTCCACCAACTGCACGGGACGATCGTTTTCGTCCTCCCGATACTTGCGGTCCAGCGACTGCACCGGATGGCGTCCGCGTCGCCGAAACTCATTGTAAACGAGGTTCCGCGTGATCTTGAAGAGCCACGTGGACACCTTGGCCGTCGGCTGCCATCGCGGAGCATTTCTCCAGACCCTTAGAAACACATGCTGCGCGATGTCCTCCGCGTCCGTCTCGTCGCCGAGCATCTTCGCGATGAATCCGATCACCCGGTTTTGGTGCGCTTCGACGAACTCCTGAAATGCCTCGAGGTCGCCAGTCTTGATCCGCTCCATCCAGCGCAAATCCCGCGCCGCCGTATCGGGCGAGGCATCGGCGGGAAAGCTCGGTTCTTCACTCATCGGGTCAGAAAAAATCATCGCAGCCTGTCGGGCGCAGGCTTCGCAGGATGGCACGATGCGGACGAACCCCGCGCGAGGCAATGAGTTTCCCGGCATCCGCGCGCGCATTGGTCCCTTGCAAATGTGGTGCTCCCTTTTTAACTAGGGCACGCTGTTTTCACCTCGCATGACCGTCTCTTCCAAGCTCATCCCGCAGGACCTCCGCCCGATCTTCGACAAAGTCGTCGCTGCGGAACGCATCACCGAAGCGGAAGGCGAATATCTCTACGGCTCCAACGACCTCAATGCCCTCGGCGCCATCGCGAACGTGGTGCGCGAGCGCAAGAACGGCAATGTGGCGACCTACATCCACAATCAGTACATCAACTACTCGAACCTCTGCCTGCTCTCGTGCCAGTTCTGCGCCTTTGGCGCCCGGAAACGTGACGCGCACGCGTTCGAGCTCACCATTGATGAAATCGTTGAAAAGGTCCGCGGCGCCCTCGGCCTCGGCATCACCGAGATTCACATGGTGGGTGGTCTGCATCCCTCGCTCAAAGCAGAGTGGTATCTCGATCTCATCACCCGCCTGCGCGCCCTTGATTCCGCGCTTTTCATCAAGGCCTTTACCGCGATCGAAATCCGGCACCTTGCCGAGCGCGTTTTCAAAAAGTCCATCCGCGAAACACTCGAGATTCTTCGCGCCGCAGGCCTCGGCGCCATCACCGGCGGCGGCGCTGAAATCTTTGCCCCCGCCGTCCGCGATCAGATCTGCCGCGGGAAGGAAAACGCCGAGGAGTGGCTCGAGGTCCACAGGACGTGGCACCAGCTCGGAATGCGCAGCACCGCCACGATGCTTTTCGGGCATATCGAAACTCACGCGCAGCGCATCGATCACCTCCGCCGGCTCCGCGAATTGCAGGATGAAACCAACGGCTTCACCGGGTTCATCCCCTTCTCGTTCGAGGCCGAGCACGCGCGACCAGAGCTCCAGCACATCCAGCATGCCACGGCATTCGAGGAGCTGAAGAACCTCGCCGTCTCGCGGATCTTCCTCGATAACTTCGATCACATCACCGCGTATTGGGTGAGCCTCGGACTCCCGCTCGCGTCCATCAGCCTTAGCTACGGCGTCGACGATCTCCACGGCACCATCATGGAGGAAAAGATCTTCCACATGGCCGGGGCGAAGACTCCCACATCGCAGACGGTGCTCTCGCTGGAGAAAGCCATCCGCGAGGCCGGCCGGGAGCCGATGCAACGCGATACCTGGTACCGCCGCATTCCCGCCACGTGGCACGAAGCGGCCGCCGCCACAGCCCCGCTCGCGCTCGCGTGAATCCTCCCGGCGGCCCCGATGCCGCGTGGCCCGCTCTCGATCACCTTCGCATCGGCTGTGTCCAGTATCTCAATGCGCGGCCGCTCATCCACGGGTATCGCGGGCCCGTCATCTTCGACCACCCCTCCGCTCTCGCGCGCGATCTGGCGGCGGGCGCTCTCGATGTCGCGCTCGTCCCGACCTTCGAAGCCCTCCGACATCCCCACTACCTGCTTGTCGACGGCATCGGCATTGCCAGCGACGGACCCGTCTTCAGCGTCTTTCTCGCTCACCGCGGTCCACTCGCCGAGGTCCACACCATCGCGCTCGACCCTGCATCTCTCACGTCCGTCCACCTCCTTCAGGTGCTCCTTTTGGAATATCACGCGCTCCGTCCCCAGTGCGTCGACAGCCGCACTTTCACCGGCACCCCCGACGCCATGCTTCTCATCGGCAATCAAGCCATCGACTTCCGCTACGAGCACCCGGACGGCTGGCACTTTCTGGATCTCGGCGAGGAGTGGAAAGTCCGCACCGGCCTGCCTTTCGTCTATGCGCCCTGGCTCTTGCGCGCCGATGTCCCGCATCCGCAGGCAGCCGCCGACGCCCTGCGAACGCTCGGCCAGCAAGGCCTCTCCGAGATCGAAGAAATCATCGCCACCGACTCCTTTCGCGACGCCGACTTTCGGCGCCGCTACCTCACGCAGCACATCCGCTTCGGCCTCGGAGAGCGTGAAAAGCGCGGCATCGAAAAGTACCGCGCACTCCTCACGAAGCACCGCTTCATCGCCCCATCCGATCAGCCGTTGATCTTCATCTAGGGCGCCGACATCCTCCCGCCATGTCCACCGTCGCCACCTTCGGCGAGCTCATGCTCCGCCTCACGCCCCCCGGCCACCTTCGAATCGCACAAACGCCGTCTTTCGAGATCCACTTCGGCGGCGCCGAAGCCAACGTCGCCGTGACGATCGCCCAGCTTGGCGGCAACGCCGAATTCATCACGAAGCTTCCCGACCACGACATCGCCCAGCGCGCCATCGATGAACTCCGCCGCCTTCGCGTGGGCACCCGTGGAATCCAGCGCGGCGGAGATCGACTCGGCGTTTATTTCCTCGAACAAGGAGCCAGCCAGCGCCCCGGCAAAGTCATCTACGACCGCGCCCACAGCGCCATCGCCAGCGCGGGCCCCGATGATTTCCGATGGCCCTCACTCCTCGGCGATGCCGCGTGGTTTCATTGGTCCGGCATCACCCCCGCACTTTCCCGCAGCGCCTCGCTCCACACCGAGCGGGCATGCAAACTCGCGCGTCAACGCGGCCTCACCATCAGCTTCGATCTCAACTACCGCGCCAAACTCTGGACGAAAACCCGCGCAGGCACCGTGCTGCGTCCCCTCATGCGTTACGTCGATCTTTGCTGCATCGGCGCCGATGAAGCCCGCACGATCCTCCGCGCCAAAGGCGACACCGACGACGCCATCGCCGCCGATCTCACCCGCCAATACGGGTTCAAGACAGTCGCCATGACGCAGCGCCGAAGCGACACCGCCAGCGCCACCTCCTGGGCCGCCATGCTCTACACCGGAGGAAAATCCTACACCTCACCCCGGCACGAAATCTCCATCGTCGACCGTGTCGGCGCCGGCGACAGCTTCACCGGCGCCCTCATCTTTTCCCTCCAGCGCGGAGACGCCCCGCAGCGCGCCATCGACTTCGCCGTCGCCGCCAGCGCCCTCAAACACACCATCTCAGGCGACTACTTCCTCGCCACGCTCGCCGAAGTGGAAGCGCTCGCGGCAGGAGGCCACGGCGGCCGGGTCCAGCGTTAGAATTTCTAAAATCCGCGATTCGGCGAATATTGCTTCGAGACGGAAAGTGGATTCGGGCGTCTCATCGGGCGCTGGTCTTACCAATGGCCACCGACGCTGGCAATGCGGGCTCCTCAGCTAGAGCCTGTCATGCACTTTGACGAAGAGTGTGAAATCGAGCACCGAAGGTGCGGCGACATGCCAGCCCAGGGCAACGCCCTGGGTCGTTGAGTCAAAAGAGACAAGCCCTGAAAAGGGCGACACCCTCTGGATCGCCCTTTCAGGGCTTGGGGTCTTGATATGGGCCATACCGAGGGCGTTGCCTGGGCTGGCATGTTTGCAGGCCTTTGGCCCTCACCCCTGGGCCAAAGTGCATGACACGCTCCACGATGCGGGCTACACCTCCGCGAGCCGGAAGTCGTTGTTCGCGGGGTCGAGCGGGAGGGTGTCTTTGTTGGCGGTCAGCGCGAGGGGGGTGAGGGCGATGTTCGCGCTGTCGATTTGTTCGGCGGTGATTCCGTAAAAATCGCCCGTCGCCATGCTGCCGCTCGCGCGGCCTTTGATGAGGACGCTCGCGATGGTGGCGATGATGTTCGCGCTGCCGCCGGGGATGAGGGTGTCGTTTTGGCCGAAGCCGTCGCCGGTGCTGTCGGCGATGCCGGCGACGAGGCTGCTGGCGCTCCACGCGCCGCCCACGATCACGGTGCCGATGGAGGCGTCGGCGTTTGTCGCTGCGCCGGTGAGGTCGTAGCCGGCGAGGATTTGCGAATGGAGGACGCTGCCGCCGATGGTGAGGCTCGCGAGGGCGAGGGCGTGGGGTTGCGTCGCGGGGGCGAGTTTGCCGAGGACGCTGAGGGTCGCGTCGGTGAGGTTGCCGCCGAGGGTCGCGGTGCCGAGTTTTCCGGCGATGGCGAGGGTGACGCCGGGGTGGATGCCGTGCGCGATGCGGAGCGTGGAGAGGCTGCCGTTGAGGTCGCTGTGCAGGCTGGGGGCGGCGGGGTCTTGGGTGGTGATGCCTTGTTTGCCGAGGTGCTGCACGGCGAGAAAGGTGAGCGCGGGGCCGGGGTCGGCGGGATTCCCGGCGTCGATCCGGCCGAGGTCGCCGGCGATCTTCACTTTGCCGAGGTCGATGCCGGTCGCGTCGAGATAGCCGATTTTCACGAAGCCGTCGCCCTCTTTGCCGGGGAGGCCGTCCACGTTCTCCGGCGTCGCGGAAAGGGTGAGGTTCGCCTTTGCAAACGCGGCATCGGTGAGGTGCAGCGCCTCGAGTTGAAAGCCGAACCCCTCCGCCCGCAGATCGAACATCGCCTTGGTGAACACCCCCGCGCTCGTCTGCACCGTCACCCGGTCGCCATCGGGATCGGTGAAAGTCGCGCTATGCCCATCGCTCGCGATTTGCAGCCGCCCAGGATCGCCGCCATAGACGACATACGCCTTCCCACTGCCATGCCCAGGCACACCAATCGGTGCGCCAATGATAAGGTCTGGAAAACCGTCGCCGTTGATGTCGCCCCCTCCGCTCACGGAACGACCGGCGTAGTCGAAAGCCTTGGCCCCGCTCAGCCTGAATCCGTTTTGACCATCCAGCGTGAAGACATCGACTTGGGCCGGCAAACCCCCGGCCTTGCCGAAGACCACATATGCCGCTCCGCTATAGGTGTCATTCGCTGATACGCCGGCGAAGCCCACGATCAAATCGGAAACCCCATCGCCATTCACATCGCCCGCGCTGGAAGAAGACACACCCTCAGTCAACACGAAGCCGTTGGTGCCATTGATCGCAGTTAGAGAAAGATTTGCAGGGAAGGTACCGGCGTGTCCGTAAATCACATAAGTATAAGTATTCGTCGCTACGAGGATGTCGGCAAAGCCGTCGCCATTAATACTTCCGATGCCGCTGGCCGCCTCGCCGGCAAAGTTGAAATCACCCGACCCATCGAGACGAAATCCGTTGGCACCATCGACTGTAGGGAGATCGAACTTGGCGCTGAATGCGCCACCATGGCCGAAGACCACATAGGCCGATCCACTCTCCAGCCCGTTAGGGCTCGCCTGAGATGCGCCAACGATCACGTCCGCGAAGCCGTCACCGTTTACGTCACCAGCCTCACTCACGCTGTAGCCCGCATGGTCGCCGCTCCCTCCGATGAGCGCGAAGCCATTGCCGCCATCCAGCGCAGTGAGATTGAGGTTGGGAGCAAATCCGCCGCCCTTACCGAAGACCACATAGGCGGTGCCTTTCAAGGCATGAAGGACGGGGTTTTCAGGTGCGCCGACGATCACGTCTGCAAAACCGTCCCCATTCACGTCGCCCGCCCCGCTGACCGAAAACCCCGCCAGATCATTACGGAAGCCTGTGAGCTTAAAACCATTGCTGCCATCGAGCGCCGAGAGATGGAGTTCCGCGGGAAATCCGCCCACCTTGCCGAAGACCACGTAGGCGGCTCCATTGTCATAGACGTCCACCGACCCGACAATCACGTCATCGAAGCCATCCCCATTCACGTCGCCAGCAGCACCCACTGAGATGCCAGCATGGCCCGCAGGTGTATCGCCAGCGAGCTTGAAACCGTTCTGACCGTCGAGCGCGGAAGGTTCCAAATGTGAGGGAAAGCCGGTGGCCCGACCGAAAATCACATAAGCCGCCCCGCCATTGTAGCTGCTAACACCGTCAACGCGATCCGCACCGACGATCACATCCGCAAAGCCGTCGCCATTCACATCGCCCGCATTCGCGACTGAGATGCCAATCCCATCACGGTTGGCCCCGCCATTGAGCTTGAAGCCATTCGTCCCGTCCAAGTCCGCGAGGTCGAGATTCGCCGCGAACGCCGGGGCAATCCGGGATTCCAATGGCTCTATGGAAGATTGTGGCGGCATCTTGTAATGTTCAGCGAGGATCAGAACGTCTTAACCTCTTCTTCATCGTGCAGGATGTAGCGCAAGCGGGAAGGGGTCAGGAGGAAAATCTTGAATCATCATCAGCCTTTGGAGTGACGACGGCACGCATGGAGGATGTTCGCGGCGGTTCCCATCTGCAAGTTGGTCGGCCAGCCACTGGAGCGGCACTTCAAAACCTGCGCGCCCGACCGCCTCGCCCAGTGTCCCCAGAAACATCCGCCGATCCGTATCGTCCTCGAAAATCGCCTCCCGCCGGTCTCCACGGCACATCACATGATAGGTCGCCCCGGGATATTCGATCCGAACTCGGCACGGCATTCCTCTTTCCTATTCCTTCTCCTCTTTCGTTAAAGATTTTTCTCCTGACCCCTTTCCACGCTCCCCGTCCGCTCCAGAAAATCCGCGTTCGGGATCTCCATCAGATTCGACGGACGCCACTAAAGATCCTCCGGCCCGATGAGGGTATCACCGGTCA
>JAYTDO010000027.1:0-2387 GCA_043735935.1 Chthoniobacteraceae bacterium | reverse complement strand
GTCGGCGGTGAGCACCTGGCCAGTGAAGAATCGTGAGCGCTCGAATTGCCTGAGTTGCACGATGCGGACCTCCTTGTGACGCCGAACGACCCCGCGGCTCAGCGGAGGTCTGGGGTTGACCCCTTTGTTTTCGGCCTTCTGGAGGAATCTCTGAGACCGTGTTATCTGAGCCATCGAGTCACCATGCCCGGGTGCGGCTTAACTATGTTTAGGTACCTTCTTCACGCAGGCACCCATTCGCCCGACTGAAGCGCTGCCTTCTCCTTCTTGCCTGGCAGGAACCCGTGTCAGCGAACCCATTCTTCAGCGCATTGCCCGCAGCAGTTCCTGCAAACTTAGAACTCGGGGATCGGGAGATCGTCGGTGCAACGTGTTCACTTGGCGGTAAGACCGCCGCGACTCGAACGCCTTAATCTGCCTCGTCACTTCCTCCTCGTTCCATTTTCGTCCGGCGTAGGCGGCATCCGGTTCCACTTCAAAGACGGCGTACACTTCTCCAGTAGCAGCCCCAGGGTAGCCCTTATCTGTAAGGTCCTTGGCAGTAAACACCTTGTACCCGGGCTTCGTGAGTCGAAACAAACCTTCGGCCACTTCGCCACGATGCGAGCGCAGGAGAACGTGGCGGGCAGACGCCATCTCAGGCGGGATATGCCATGTCCCCGGCCGGTCACCCAGCCGTACGTTGGCGATGCCCTTCTTCATCGTCCACGCAAGCTGCTCCGGTGAGTTATACCAAGCCACCACTACGTGATGCTCGGCCGGTGGCAGCGCGCGCGTCGTGTCGCTCAGCTCATCCCTCTCCGCCAGAACCAACGAACCATACTGTACCGGCGTTTCCTTCACGACGTAGGACTCTGCCACGTGATAGCTCACGCGCTCCTGTGCCGTCGTGCGGTTGCCCAGATGTGCTAGCACTTCATCCAGAAACTTCTCCAGCGATTCCAACCCCTGCGCCACCCCGTTCTCGTCAGGCGCAACTCCAAACGCGCCAAGCCCCGGCAGAATTTCGTGAAATCCTTTGAGCTTCACCGCCGCGTTCGCCCGCCCAGGATACAGCACATAGGCACCCTGCGAGCGTTTGATGGCGTCCCGATAGGCGTGCATCTTCAGCAAGTCCTGCCGTTTGTAGTTACCCTCCACCTCGTCATCGGCGTCGTCCGACCCTTCCGCACCGAACAAGCCCTCGATGTTCTCCACGCGATACTTCGCGTCGAAATGCACATGCACCAGCAACTCCTGCCGCTCCACCTCCGCCTCGCTCAAATCCTCCGGCCAGAACGTCAGCGTGTAGTCGGGATGCAACCGCCGCGTCCAGCTTCCGCCCGCGTGCCGGTCCCGTGTTACTTCAAAGCACCGGTTGTAGGCAAAGCGCGCGTTCAATCGTCGACTCTGCCCCGCGAACGTGCCGACAAACGGCCCAAGCTCCATCCGCTTCCGCAGCCGTAGATTCGGCGAACCTTCCTCCAACCCTTCAATCAACTCTTCCACCGCCGGACGATTTCCGCCCCGACACTTCTGGCAGAACCAGGCCAGCAACTCAAAGAACAGCCAATACTCGTAGAGGCTCGCCACGTCACGCTGTCCCGCATGAAACAACTCCTCGCCGCCTTCCCACGAAAGCTCTGCCGCCGTGCGAAACCGCAACCACCAGCGCAGCACCTCGCGATAGCCCGCCTTGCGCTGCAACACCGGACTGCCCAGCGGCGCAAAACGCATCTCTCCCACTTCACAGAACAAGCTGCGCCCCAGCCAATCCTCCACCGTTGCCGCCAGCCGACGCGACAACGCCGCCGATGCGCCCCAGCCCACGCACGATTCGAACACACCCTGTGCATGCGTGAGGAAAGCCCGGAACTCGCCCAGCGCGAACTTCACAAACCGGCTCTCCAGCGTGTCCAGGTCTCGCGACTTGCGCGGCACCAGCACCCGTTCGGCGACCGACTCCAAACCGAGTTGCGCGCGCAACGGATGCGAAGCCGGAACCTCGCGGCGTGGATTGCCCGTCACCAGTTGCCGCACCGCCGACGGCGTCCAGCGAATCGGTCGGTCGGTCGAAACGGAATCGTTCACCGTGGACAGCCGCTCATGGGGAAAGCTCAGGATGCGTTGCAGCGCAGCGGAGAAATCGGCGCTGTCGAGCGTCTCGCGCAGCAGCTCCAGCTGGATTTGCAGCCAGCCCTCATCCGTTCGGTCCTCAAACGTCGAGCGGAACCCCGCCTTGGCCGATGACCGCGCGTCCGCCACCAAGCCCGCCATTTCATCCGACAGCCGCCGCAGCATGCCGCGGTATTCCGTCCGGTAATCCAGCTTGAGCGAGCGCACGTCTAGCAACGCCGACGCCACCGCAGACTTCGCGTCGTCCACCTCACCCTCGACCAGTTCGAGCA
>JAYTDO010000026.1:0-4575 GCA_043735935.1 Chthoniobacteraceae bacterium | reverse complement strand
GGCCAACTCAGTGTCGGCGCGTGAAATCCGTAGTCCATCAACCTCTTCGCCACATCCTCGGCGGTCACGCGCTTGAGGCTCCGTAGATCGACGATGCATTCGTGCGCGACGTAGCCGTTGCGTCCCTTGAAAAGGACCGGGAAATACGGATCGAGGCGTTTCGCGATGTAATTCGCATTCAGGATCGCGAGACGCGTTGCCTCCGTCAGCCCCTCGGCCCCCATCATGCGGATATACATCCAGGGAATCGTGAGGATGCTCGCGCTGCCGACGGGCGCCGCGCTGATCGCCCCGGTCCGTGCGTCGGGCCCTCTCCGGTCGAAGGAGGGAAGAAACGCCGCGAGATGCGCCGCGACCCCGATCGGTCCCATGCCGGGGCCACCGCCGCCGTGCGGAATGCAGAAAGTCTTGTGCAGATTGAGATGGCACACGTCGGCTCCGATCCGCCCCGGGGATGTGAGTCCGACCTGCGCGTTCATATTTGCCCCGTCCATGTAAACCTGTCCGCCGTGCCCATGGATGACCTCGCAGATCTCCACGATCGTCTCCTCAAAGACCCCGTGCGTACTCGGATACGTGATCATGAGCGCCGCCAGTCGGTCCCGGTGTTTATCGGCTTTTGCGCGCAGGTCAGTCGGGTCGATGTCGCCATCCGCGAGACACGCGACCGTCACCACTTCCATCCCCGCCATGACCGCGCTTGCCGGGTTCGTCCCGTGGGCCGAGGTCGGAATGAGGCAGATGTCCCGCTTCGTTTCTCCGCGGGATTCGTGGAATTTGCGGATCACGAGAAGACCGGCGTATTCGCCCTGCGAACCGGCATTCGGCTCGAGCGAGACCGCAGCGAAACCGGTGATTTCGGCGAGCCACGTTTCGAGTTGTCCGCACATTTCGGCGTAGCCCGCGGCTTGTTCGCGTGGAGCGAAAGGGTGGAGCTTTCCAAACTCGGGCCACGTCACCGGCAGCATTTCACTGGTCGCGTTCAGCTTCATCGTGCACGACCCGAGAGGGATCATCGACGTCGTGAGCGAGAGGTCTTTTGCCTGCAAGCGACGGATGTAACGCAACATCTCGTGCTCGGTGTGATGCTTGTTGAAGACGGGGTGTTGAAGAAACGGAGAGGTTCGCACGTGCGCGGATGCAATGACCGCGTTGGCGTCCAGATCCAGTGGCGAATGTCCCGCGAAAAGCGCGATGAGCGCGGCGACTTCCTCCTTCGTTACCGTCTCGTCGAAGGCGACCAGAATCGTCTCGGGGCCGTATGCACGGAGATTGGTGCCGCCCTCCCGCGCTCGAATGATGATGGCATCGCGCGATTCCGTGGATTCAGACTTCACGGCCACTGTGTCGAAAAAGTCGCCTTTTGCTCCCACGCCGTTCGCGAAACACGCGGCGAGCGAATGCACGCGACGGGCGATCGCCTTCAGCCCCTCGGGGCCGTGATAGACGGCGTACATCGAAGCCATGACCGCCAGGAGGACCTGAGCCGTGCAGATGTTGCTGGTCGCCTTGTCACGGCGGATGTGTTGCTCGCGGGTTTGGAGCGAAAGCCGATACGCCGGCCGGCCGTGCGCATCCTTTGAGACGCCTACGAGGCGCCCCGGCATCAGGCGTTTGAAAGCATCTTTGACCGCCATGAAAGCAGCGTGAGGGCCACCGTAACCGAGCGGAACCCCGAAGCGCTGGCTCGATCCGATGGCGATGTCCGCGCCGAATTCACCCGGAGGACGAAGCAACGTCAGCGAGAGGATGTCGGCGGCGACGATCGCGAGAGCGCCAGCGTCGTGCGCCTGTGCGATGAATGGCGCGTAGTCGTGGATGGCGCCTGTCGTGTCGGGATATTGCAACACGACGGCGAACGTCTTTTCGACAAACGAGTAGGCCCTTTCATCTCCGACGATCACCGTGATGCCGAGGGGTTCGGCGCGGGTCTGAATAACCGCGATGGTCTGTGGGTGGCAACGCTCGGAGACAAAGATCGTCGTGGCGCTGGCATCTTTGCTCGCGGCGTGCGCGATGTGCATCGCCTCAGCCGCGGCGGTCGCCTCATCGAGCAGCGAGGCATTGGAAATATCGAGCCCAGTGAGGTCGCAGATCATCTGCTGGAAATTGATGAGCGCCTCCATGCGGCCTTGCGAAATCTCCGCCTGATACGGCGTGTAAGCCGTGTACCAGCCGGGGTTTTCGAGAATATTACGCTGAATCACCGGCGGCACGATGCAATCGCTGTAGCCCTGGCCGATGTAGTTCTTGAAAAGGCGGTTCTTCCCGGCGATGGCTCGCAGTTCCGCCAGCGTGTCGTGTTCGCCCCGACCTTCCGGGAGGTTGAGCGGGTGCGCGAGGCGGATCGCGGAAGGCACGGTCGCGTCGATCAGCCCGTCGAGCGATAGCTGGCCGACGAGCGCCAGCATTTGCGCCGTCTCGTCGTCATTCGATCCGAGATGGCGCCGCGGAAACGTGTCGAGCGGGGCGAGTGCGGTCGGCGAAATCTTCGAGTGCGTATCGTGCATCGCGGGAGGCTAGGAACCGCGACTTCCAAATCAAGCGGCTTTTGCGCCGTGCCGGCTTAATCCGCGCTCAGTTGAGCGCGATAGGCGCCGGGCGTTTTGAGCGTGGCGACTTCGCCGGGATTCGAGAGCTGCAACTGATAGATCCAACCCTCGCCGTGCGGGTCTGTGTTGAGCAAGGACGGATTGGCCGTGAGGGCTTCGTTGACCGCGGTGACGGTGCCGGAGACCGGCGAATAGATGTCGCTCGCGGCTTTCACCGACTCGACGACGCATACTTGCATCCGTACTTCGACCGTGGCGCCCACCTTTGGCAGTTCGACATACACGACATCCGTGAGTTCATGTTGGGCGTGATCGGAGATTCCCACCGTACCCACGTCGCCGACGATCCGGAGCCACTCGTGGGATTCAGCGTAGAGGAGATCGTCTGGAACGTTCATGTGGTGGTGTTAGCTGGCGGTGCCGGGTTGGTGAAGGGGTTTTTTCTGAATCGTCGCCGGATAACGGCGTCCGCGAATCTCGATTTCAATCTCCTCACCAATGCGCGCGAGTGGCGTGGGCAGGTAGGCCATGCCGATGCCGGTCTTCAGCGTCGGCGAGAGCGAGCCGCTCGTCGTTTCAGAGACTTTTTCGCCGCTTTTGAATACGCCGTAATGGGAACGGGGCGGCGGACTGGCTCCGTTCATTTTGAATGGGACGAGTCTCCGCGTGATGCCGTTCTGCTTCTGCGTCAGCAGCGATTCGCGACCGATGAATTCCGGCTTGGTCAGATCGACGAAGATGGACAGCCCGGCCTCGAGCGGTGTTGTTTCGGAACAAAGATCCGAGCCATTCAGCGGGTAGCACATCTCGAGGCGCAGTGTGTCGCGCGCTCCGAGGCCGCAAGGCTTGATGCCGAACTGCGCGCCGCGTTCGAGGATGTCGTTGAGGGATTTGACGGCACGTTCGGCGGGGCAGAAAACCTCGAATCCGTCTTCCCCCGTGTAACCGGTGCGCGCGATAAAATACGTGAATCCGTCGATGTGGATGGTGAGGATTTCATTGCGCGCGGGACGGGAGTGTCTGCCCTCAAAAAACGCGTCGAATAGCTGTGCCGATCGCGGGCCCTGGATGGCGATCCCCGCATGCGCGGCGCTGGCATTTTCAAACGCGACCTCCGGAGCGATGTGCGCCTGCATCCACGCGAAGTCTTCGTCGATTTTCGCCGCGTTCACGACCATCAGATACCGCTTATCGCCGAGCCGGTAGACGATCAGGTCGTCGATCACGCCTCCGTGGTCATTGAGCAGAAAGGTGTATTGGCATTCGCCGACTTCGAGCCGGTCGATGTTGTTGGTCAGCAGACGCTGCAACCATGCCGCGGCACCGTCCCCCTCCGCAAAAAACTGACCCATGTGCGAGATGTCGAACACCCCGAGCGCGCTGCGTACCGCGTGATGTTCCTCGATAATGCCAGAGTATTGCACCGGCATCGACCAACCCCCGAAGTCGACCATCTTCGCGCCGAGTCGCACGTGTTCCGCGTGAAGCGGGGTTTGCTTGAGTGGAGCGGAGTCGGACACGGGACCGGAGGCTATGCGCGGTGAAAAAAGTGTCTAGCGCGAAAACCGTTTTGCGCTGATCCAACCCCACGCCATCCCGGATACGAGGCCGACGCCGTGGCACATGTTGGCGACATTGGGAATGATGCCGACGAGACAGAGCACGAACCACCCGATCAGGGCGTAGACGGTGTTCTTGTTCAGCTGCCAACTACTCGAGCGGTCATGTTTTCCGCGCATCCACAGAAAGCCAAAGAGGGCGTAATCGACCCCGGACATTCCGCCGAACTGGGGTCCCGCCCAGACGAATTGCGCGTAGTTGGAAAGCGCCGCCGTGGCGATCACGAGGATGGCGAGGTAGCGTCCGCTGAAGCGCGCTTCGATGAAGGTGCCCAGGTCTTTGAGCAGCATCATGTTGAAGACGATGTGGAGCAGGCTGAAGTGAATGAAGATCGGCGTCACCAGCCGCCAGACCTGCCCCGATCGGACCTCCGGGAGCGTCGGAATCCAACGGATGAAGCCCC
>JAYTDO010000025.1:0-3651 GCA_043735935.1 Chthoniobacteraceae bacterium | reverse complement strand
AGCCTGCGACGCCGGGCTCACCGAATGCGAGTCGCTCATCGCGCAGACCGGCTCCGTCTGCGTGACCTCGCTCAGTTCCGGCGGGCGCGCGCTCAGCGTGCTCCCGCCGCACCACCTCGTCATCGCCACCCGCGCGCAACTCGTCCCCGACCTCTCCGCCGCCTACGAACACCTCGCGGAAAAATACGGCGCGAATTACCCGAGCTTCATCTCCTTTATCAGCGGGCCGAGCCGCACCGGCGACATCGAGCGCATCCTCGTCCTCGGCGCACACGGGCCGAAGAAACTGACCGTCCTGCTGCTGCCGTAGAACCAAGATCAAAATCCGCTCGCTAGAATGGGCGACTCGGATCCAACCTGCCGCATTATGGAATGGCGTTTCAAGCTACTCACCCGGAACGACACGCTTCAGAACGCCTCGCATCTCGAGTTTTTCCACAACGAGGCGCTGCAATCAGCCGTCGATGCGCTGGCTCGCGAGGACATCCAGAACCGGTTGGATGCGCGGGGCCGGAATGAGCCGCGGGTTGAAGTCCGCTACCGCCTCTGCGGGCCGGTTGCCGCTGGCCGCCACGATGTTTGGTTCAAAGGTCTCGCGCCCCACTTGGCATCTCCGCAGATCAAGGAGGAGTTGGGTTCCCAGCCCTCTTTGCAACGCCCCCTGCAATGGCTGGTCGTCGAAGACTTTGCCACCACCGGATTGGAAGGCGATCCGCTCTGCTTTCAAGACCCGGTCGGCGCGACGCCGCAGCGGAATGATTTTTTCTGGTTCATCCGCAATGTCGGGCGATCCGGCAAAAAGGGTGGCGACCGGGGGCGTTGGGGGTTGGGAAAGATCGTCTATCCTGCCGCCTCCCAAGTTCGCAGCTTCTTTGCCTATACGGTGCGGCGTCATGATCGCGCCCGGTTGCTCATCGGGCGATCCGTTCTGGCCGTTCATCACGTCGGGAATGAGCAGCATGACTCGGAGGGTTATTTCGGTCGCTTCGATGATTCCACACACGCCTACTTCGCCACACCGGAGACTGATAGCGCCACGCTCGACCGGTTTGCCGCCGACTTTGATCTTACCCGGCAAAACGATGAGCCCGGTCTCTCCCTGGTTATCCCGTGGCCGGAAGCGGACATTACGATGGATGCGCTCATTCGCTCGCTCGTGGAGCATTGGTTTTGGGTGATCCTCGAAGACCGTCTCATCGTGCGTGTGGCCCTTTCCATGACGGGAGAGGAGGTGGTCTTGTCGCGCGACACGGTTGAAGACGTTATCCGGCAGCGTGTCGGCGAGACGACGCTGGAAGGTCAGCAGTTGCTCCGCAAGCTGCGCTTCGGGCGCGAGGTGCAGCAGTTCGATTCCCGCCAAATCATTTCCTTGTCTGTCTGTCCGACCGGTTCCGCGCCGAAATGGGATGCCGCCGAAGATCGGTTTCCCTCGCCGGAAACCGTGGACAAGGCCCGCCAGAGCTATCACGACGGCGAACTCCTTGGCTTCGATGTGCCCGTGCGCGTCCGCCGTGTCGATGGCACCACCGACGAAACCGCATCCTTTGAAGTCTATCTCCAGCGCACCGACACCGGCGCACAGGCCGTCGAGACTTTCCTGCGCGACGGCCTCACCATTTCCGGCCAGCACTTCCTTCGCGAACCCGGTGTCCTCGCCATGGTCAAAGCCGGCGATCTTCCCAACGACGCCCTCGGCACGCTCCTCGGCGATGCGGAGAATCCCGCGCACACGCGATGGGAACGCGGAGGCAAACATTTCCGTGGTCGCTACGAGCACGGTCCAAGTATTCTCACTTACGTCCAACGTTCGGCGTTGAATCTCTGTTCCTTGCTCTCCCGCCGCCCCGAAGGCGTGGACAAGGATTTACTCCAACATCTTTTCAATGTGCCGGAGCCGGGCAAGGCTACTGCGACCGGTCCGAAACCAAAGCCTGGGCCGGTCGTGCCTCCCATCGTCCCTCCGGTCAAGCCGCAGAATTATTTCGTCGAGTGCGGCAAGATTCATGGTGGATTTCATCTCCGTCCGCATCCGAAAGCCGTGCAGCCACCGGCCGCGATCCAATTGCGCGCCGCCTATGAGGTTGTCCGAGGCAATCCTTTCCGGCTTCACCATCCCGCCGACTTCGATTTCACGAAAAGGACCGGCCTTGATCTCGATCTTGCAGGGTTGAGCGTCGCGAGTGCCACGCCCAACCGTCTCATTCTCACGGTGGATCGCCCGGATTTCACGCTCACGGCGACTGGCTTCGATCCCCACCGCGATCTCATCGTCGATGTCCGCCCGGGGTGTAGGCGGATTGGACTAAACAAGGATTGGCGAAGCTAATAGCGACCTTCTAAACGCTCGGCCAACTTCGTATTGTGAAGAAAGTGACGATCCACACAGACGGAGCTTGTCTTGGCAATCCCGGCCCAGGCGGCTGGGCTGCCATTCTTGAATACTGCAGTGTAGCAAAAGAAATCGTCGGTGGAGAGATCGCAACTACGAACAATCGCATGGAGATGCAGGCGGCGATTGAGGCTCTAACCCGTCTGAAAGAGCCTTGTGAAGTCGAACTCCACACCGATTCAGAGTATCTGCGCGATGGAATCACGAAATGGATTCGTGCGTGGAAGGCGCGGGGATGGAAAAAAAAGGTGAAAAACAAAGAACTTTGGTTGCGCCTGGATGATGTCTCATCCAGCCACACAGTTACGTGGCATTGGGTAAGAGGGCACTCCGGGCATCCGAAGAATGAGCGATGTGACGTTCTGGCTACGTCGGAAGCTGGGCGACTGAAGAACTCTCACACTCCACAGCAACTTTCGGATGCGCTCGCCTTGTTCATCCAACAGAGGTCGCAAACTCCCGATCAACCCAAGCTAATCGAGGAGGCTGAACAGCGAAGCCTGATACCTGAGTGAACCTTGCTCCTGCGGTAACCCACCCATGTTGCGAGCTTGGCAAGCTCCTATCCGGCAGGAATCGCGGCGAAGTTGACTGCATCCAACCGACAGCTCTTTCTCAGCGATCCGGCCAAGGTGAAAAGACGCGGACGTTCAGAAAACTTGAAGAGCCGATATAGCTGGTATTGAGCATCGTGGCGTTCTGAGACGTTGACCTCGTTTCGGGATGCAAAGAAGGGCGTCATCGGGCCGAAACGCGTGGTCTTGACTTCGATAAATCTCTCACGTCCGTCGGTCTCAAACGATTGAATATCGTAACCGAACTGATCTCCACGCGACTCAGCGACATATTCGATCCGGTCAGCTAGACGCTTCTTTCCCGCCCGCCGAAGCCGTTCGCGCTCGAAACTGATTACCAACTGTTCGCCAGCTCGACCCAAGGAACGATTACGGGCTTCGATTTCCAAATAGTTTCGCGGCGATGAAAACACGCGGGAGCGCGGTTCCTCGCTAAATGATTTCTTCTCAGCCTGGCCACCTTCTGGCGGCTCTACTCTAATCGCAAGGATGTCATCGACGACTGGCGCTTTGACAACTGGCGATTCCACTACTGATGCCACGACATTCTCCAAAGTGGTCGCCCCAATCAATCGTGACTCCACTGCTTCCCGCAAGAGTTCCTGATAGTTTCCAAGTGGCTTGTAGCCGTCGATATATGGGTAACCAAGCTCAAGTAACACTGCGCTAATGTTCTGATGCTTTCGC
>JAYTDO010000024.1:0-15716 GCA_043735935.1 Chthoniobacteraceae bacterium | reverse complement strand
GCGGCAATCCGGTTCGGTGGATCAAAGTGCCGCCTCCCTCAAGGGTGGCGAGAGCCGCACCGTGAGACTTTCCCCGAACAAACCATGCACACCGCACAGCCCCTGAACGATCCCAGCCGTCCTCATCCCTCGTCGCCGCCCATGAACCGTCGGCTATTTCTTTGGGCGATCACTTCGGCTCTCGCCGGTTTCCTCTTTGGCTTCGATACCGTCGTCATCTCGGGAGCGGAGCAGACGATTCAAAAACTCTGGGGGCTCAGCGCCGGGATGCACGGCCTGGCGATGGGCGCCGCATTATACGGGACCGTGCTCGGGTCGCTCATCGGCGGCTGGCCCACGGATCGATGGGGTCGGAAGGTGACGCTTATCCTCATCGGCTTGCTCTACGTTGCGTCAGCGGTTGGCTGTGGTTTTGCTTGGGACGTTTATTCGTTCATCACTGCGCGATTCCTCGGTGGTATTGGTATTGGCGTTTCGACCGTCGTGGCCCCGCTTTACATCTCGGAAATCTCACCGCCAGCTCATCGTGGTCGGCTCGCCGGCATGTTCCAGTTCAACATCGTCTTCGGCATCGTCGTTGCCTTCGCTTCCAACGCGCTCCTCAGTGGCATCGGCGAAAATGCGTGGCGCTGGATGCTCGGGGTCGCGGCGTTTCCGTCCATTATTTATATGCTGATGTGTTTTGGTCTGCCGGAAAGTCCCCGCTGGTTGCTCACGCGCAAAGGCGATCGCGCGGCCGGGTTGAAGGTCCTCGGCCTCATCGAGCCCAGCGCCACACCCGCGGAAATCGCAGCCGAGGCGGATGCGATCGTGACCGCCTCCGAGCAGCAGCGGACGCATGAGGGCTTTTGGTCCTGGAAGCTGCGCGTGCCGATTCTCTTGGCGTTCTTCGTGGCGTTTTTCAATCAGCTCTCTGGAATCAACGCGATCCTCTACTTTGCGCCGCGTATTTTCAAAATGACGGGCCTCGAGCAGAACGCCGCACTGCTTCAATCCGTCGGAATCGGCATCACGAATCTCGTCTTTACCTTCGTCGGTCTCTGGCTCATCGACCGGCTTGGGCGCCGCACGCTGCTGATGATCGGCTCGTTCGGTTACATCGCTTCACTCGGCCTCTGTTCATGGGCATTCTTCACCGAGCATTTTGCGATTGTTCCCGCGTGCATCTTCGCCTTCATCGCCGCTCACGCGGTGGGACAGGGCGCCGTGATCTGGGTGCTGATCTCGGAGATTTTTCCCAACAAATACCGCGCAACCGGGCAGTCGCTCGGCAGCGCGACCCATTGGGTTTTCGCCGCGTTGCTCACCACCTTTTTTCCCGCCATGGTGAGCGCGTTTCCGCCGGGCTACGTGTTTGCGTTTTTCTGTTTCATGATGGTGCTCCAGCTGGTCTGGGTGAAAACGATGGTGCCGGAAACCAAGGGTGTGCCGCTCGAGGAGATTCAGAAGCAGCTTGGAGTCGAAGCGTGAGCGCGCGCCCCGTCATCGCAGGGATCGGCGAAGTGCTTTGGGATGTGTATCCCGACGCCGCGCACTTCGGCGGGGCACCCGCCAATTTTGCCTGCCACGCCGCCGGTCTGGGTGCGGAAGCCTGGATCGTGAGCGCGATCGGCGACGATGAATTGGGCGCACGCGCGCTGGATTCGTTGCGGGAGCGGCGAGTCGATTGCGGTTGTCTTACGAGCGATCCACTTCACCCGACGGGCCGTGTGCTGGTGACCCTCAATGCCGCGAGCCAGGCCAGTTACGAATTCGCGGACGACACGGCGTGGGATCACCTCGCGTGGTCGGATGATCTCGCCGGGCTTGCAGGCCGATGCGAGGCGGTGTGTTTCGGCACGCTCGGCCAGCGTTCTCCGGTCGCCCGGGAGACGATCCGGCGTTTTGTGGAAGCCACACCGCGGGGCGCCCTCCGTGTGTTTGATGTGAATCTGCGGCAGAAATTCTTCGACCGGGAAACGATCGAAACATCGCTCCGAATCGCATCCGTCTTGAAGCTTAATGACGAGGAGCTTCCAATCGTCGGAGCCATGTGCGGCATTCGAGCGATGACGGCCCGTGAAACCCTGCGCGAATTGATGGACCGTTACGAGTTGAGCCTTGTGGCCCTGACTCGCGGACCTGCGGGCTCGCTGCTTTTATCGATGGAAGCCGAAGATGAATGCGCGGCGCCTGCCTCAACGGTGGTGGATACCGTGGGAGCCGGCGATGCTTTCACCGCGTCGCTCGTTTCTGGTCTCGTGCGCGGGTTGCCACTGGCTACGATCAACCGCCACGCGAATGCCGTTGCTGCTTTCGTCTGTTCGCAGAACGGGGCGACGCCGCTCTTGCCCGAGCACTTGGTGAATGGCGCGTTTGTATGAAGCAACAGCGCACTCGCCGTCCCGGCTATGGGGTTGCTCCCGGCGTGTATGAACCGGCGTCTGCGACGTTTTTCGAAGTCTCCATCCGACACCCAACTCAACCCATCATGATTTCGCTTCATCGTTCCGTAACAACTTCACTCGCGGTCATCCTTCTTACCGGCGTGCATTCAGCGCTCGCCGGTTCGCCCTTGCCGCGAAGCATGCCCGAAGCGCAGGGCGTCTCGTCGGCCGGCATCCGCGCGTTTATCGAGGCGGTCGATGAGAAAGTGGACACGATGCACAGTTTTATGCTCGTGCGTCACGGGCGGGTCATCGCGGAGGGTTGGTGGAAACCGGAGGCGGCGGACACGCCGCACGTGCTTTATTCGTTGAGCAAAAGTTTCACATCAACGGCGGTCGGTCTGGCCGTGGCAGACGGCGAGATGAGTGTGGACGACCCCGTGCTGAAATACTTCCCGGACGACGCGCCCGCCGAGGCCTCCGACAAACTGAAGGCGATGCGCGTGCGCGACCTGCTCACGATGTCCACCGGGCACCAGACTGAACCAAAGTTCACTCCCGAAGTGCCGTGGGTGCAGTCGTTCCTGGCGCACCCGGTCGAGCACAAACCAGGCGCGCATTTTCTCTACAATTCGCCGGGCACTTATATGTGCTCGGCGATCGTCCAGAAAGTCACGGGACAAACGGTGCTCGATTATTTGCGTCCGCGCATCTTCGAGCCGCTCGGCATCGAGGGGGCTGAATGGAGCACCAGTCCGCAGGGAATTGCGGCGGGGGGGTGGGGTTTGTTTTTGAAAACCGAGGACATCGCGAAGTTTGGGCAGCTCTATTTGCAAAAGGGCCGATGGAACGGAAAACAACTTTTGCCTTCGGCATGGATCGAACAGGCGACTTCGAAACAAGTTTCCAACGGAAGCGATCCTTCGAGGGATTGGGATCAGGGATACGGCTTTCAGTTCTGGCGCTGCCGCCACGGTGCCTATCGCGGCGACGGTGCGTTCGGGCAATTCTGCCTCGTGCTTCCCGAGCAGGATGCCGTCGTCGTGATCACAGCGGACACGAAGGACATGCAGGGCGAGTTGAACGTCGTGTGGGATCGGCTCCTTCCGGCTTTTCAAGACGCGCCGCTGGCGGAGAACGCCGACGAGGAAACAAAGCTCAAGCACACGCTCGCGAATCTTGCCGTCCGCGAAGGGCATACGGTCAACACGATCAAGCTCCCCGGCACGAAATAGGAGGCCGAGGAAATCGCTCTGGATCGCCAGATGGTTGGCCGCTGCCGTGGCGTCTATTCTCGGGGTGAGCCTTTGCACACGACGAACCGTTCCGGCCGCAGGTTCATTTCACGTCTGAGAAAAACTGGATGAACGATCCCATCGGGACGGTCTTCTGCGACGGCGCCGCGCCAGCCGTCAGTGCATCGTCATCCACGCCCTTCAACCCGCTCGATAGAGTCGCAGGCGGGTCAGCGCGTGGACGGCGGCGAGTCGGCGATCGGGAGTTCGCCGCGCACGACTTTTGCACCGAGTCCGCATAGGCGCAGGTAGGTGTCCGTGGGCGAGTCGCCGTAGGTCGCGAACTCCGAGACCGCGCCGTGCGGTGGCTCGTTGGTGCATTTGAAAATGGCGGTGCCTTCGTCGACTTCGTCGAACATCGCGACGTAGATCATCGACGCGCCCGCCCTCTTGGCGGCGCAAAACTGGGACCAGAAAAACTGTCCGCCAAGGCGCGGAATCGCGTCGACCGGGCCGCCGTGCATGTTGTGCCAACTGAAGCCGGGGAACGCGACCGGGAGATAATCCAGACCGCGCTCGGTGCACCATGCGATGTCGGGCGTGATCACCTGTTCGGCGTGTCGCGCGGCCTCGGCGGGGTTCCGGTAGCGCCCGACGGTCCATGGACTGATGACGTCCGCGAGCTTCAGGATTTCATGCAGGGCGGGATCGTTCACGGCGTCGGCCTTGAGCGAGCGCCAGTGCGTCGGCACGCCGAGCATGACGGTGCAGCCGCCAGCTTCGGGATCGTTCTTCAAGAACTCGATCAGGCGCCGGCAGTCGTCGAGAGTGTAGGCGCGATTGTCGTTGAAGCCGACGCCCCACACCGACACGACGGGCTTTCCACGATGGTGCAGGTAAGCCGGATCGCCTGCGATTTTCATCCGAGTGCGGAGCGCGCGCCAGTCTTCGATGACTTCGTCGATCCGCCCTGCCTTCAATCCGCTCAGGTCGTACATCACCGCGTAGGCGCGGCCGTGGCGATTCGCGCCGGAGCGGCAGTGTGCGAGGACGGTGTTATTGTGCCGCAGGACGCGCGGGTCGCGGAGGTCCGCGGCGAAGCGCTGGACGAACGCTCCGTCGATTCCGTAATCGTGCATCCACTGGAAGTGCCGGAGGACCGTGGCTTCCTTGAATGAGCTGAACACCTCCGCGGGTCGGCCGTCCGGCAAAACGAAACCCGTGGCGAAACGCTCGCTCGCACTCAACTCGGTGACGTCGGGCCACAAGTCGACCTTCGCATTTCCGTCGACAAACGGGCCGCCGCGTTTGGTCCAATGAACCCAGCCGCGTTCGGCGCCGTCGCCTTCCGCATTGAACCAGCCCTGGTAGCCGCACATCGTTTTGCCTGTGAGCGTGCGCCGATCGACTCCGGGTGCGGTGGGGCTGGTGTAGGATTGAAGTGTGGACGCGAGCACGGCTTCGCGGGAGTCGGCGCCGAGGGCTTCTAGCACTGGAAGCGCGGCTGCGGTGAGGCGGATGAAGTCGCGGCGTTTCATTGGGGTGTGGAGAGGGCTACTTCAATTCGGGAAGAAGGTGAACGGTAAGTCTCGCGTGGCGCAAAGGTTGGCTTGCGAGTCGGGCGCAGCCGCGGCAATAGCCCGTCGCTGATACTTACCATGCTCGACCGTACTTTCTTTCAACGCGATCCGCTCACCTGTGCGCGCGAATTGATCGGGTGTGAGTTGGCGTGGGGAGAGTGCGGGGGGATCATCGTTGAAACCGAGGCTTACACCGCGCTCGGGGACGAAGCCTGCCACACGTTCGTTCGACCGTCGGCGCGAGCGTTCGTCGCGGAACACGAAGCCGGCGCGGCTTACGTTTATTTGAACTACGGCATGTACTGGCTGCTGAACGTGCTGGTGAAGGGCGGAAGCGAAGACGGCTTCGTTCTCTTTCGCGCGATCGCTCCGACGAGTGGCATCGCTGCGATGAGGCAGCGGCGGCGGAAAGTCGCCTCGACGGATCTGTGCTCGGGGCCGGGCAAACTGACGGTGGCGCTGGGCGTCGACGGCCGTGAGCACGGGCGGGATTTGTGTTCGGGGCGCGAGGTGGGTTTCCTTGCGCGAGAGGACGCGGTCGACGTCCAGGCGGACGTGCGGATCGGCATTTCCAAAGCGATGCATTTGCCGTGGCGCTTCCTATTGCCAGGCAGCGAGTTCGTCAGCGCCCGTCCGCGTGGTGGCAAAGAAAAAGGCCAGACCGCCCGTTTAGGACGATCTGGCCTTTGAAGATCGGGAACTCCGTTAAGCGAAAGCTTATTTGGAGTAGCCGTGAGAGGCGGGCGCTGGGGCCGAAGCCGATTTGCTGGCGCATGCGCCGAGGCCCATGGCCATGGCGGCCAGAGCGATGATTGCGATGAGTTTCATATTAGTGTGATTTCCCCTCCTTTCTCAGCGAGTTGCTTGGGCGCGGATCATCGGCCATCGCGTCCGCATGACAACGAATTTTTTTGTTAGAAAGCGCGCGCGTCACGCGTCGATGAAAACTTCCACGCCGACCTCCACGCGATCGTAGAGGTCGATGACGTCGTCGTTGCTCATCCTCACACAGCCGTCGCTCGCGGGAGTCCCGAGTTGGGATTCCGCATTAGTCCCGTGGATGTAGATGTAACGCTCGTGGGTGTTTGCATTCTCCGCATCGAGTCCGTCGAGCCACAGGATGCGCGTCTGCACGTGGTCCTTCCCGTCGCCGTCGTCGCCGAACTCTCCCGTCGCGATCCGGCTTTTAAAGATCATCCCCGGAGGAGCGCCATCGCCAAATTTTTCCGCCACGCGAAACCGCCCTGTCGGGGTGCGATAGGAGCCCGGTTCGGTGCCGAGTCCGATGCGCGAAGTGGAGACGACATAGCGTCGAAGTAGGTCGACTTGCTCTATCAGATCGAGGGTTTGAGAGGGAACGTGGATGCGGATTTGCATTGCGGGTTCGCTTCTATACAGTGCGCGGCCCTTTTTATGAGCAAGAACTTGCACGTAGCCATCGTCGGAGCCACAGGCGCCGTCGGAATTGAAATGATGAAGACGCTCGAAAAGCGCCATTTTCCGGTCAGTAAACTCACCCTTCTCGCCTCGGCGCGCTCGGCTGGAAAGACGTTCACATTTGGCGGCAGCGAGGTGGTAGTGCAGGAGTTGACGAAGGACTCGTTCGCGGGAGTGGACATCGCGCTCTTCAGCGCGGGTGGCGGCATCTCGAAGGAGTTCGCGCCGTTCGCAGTCGAGACCGGCGCGGTCGTCATCGATAACTCCAGCACTTTCCGTATGGACCCGGATGTCCCGCTTGTCGTGCCCGAGGTGAACGGCGCGGACATCAAGAGGCACCGTGGAATCATCGCCAATCCGAACTGCACCACGGCGATCACGCTCATGGCGCTGTATCCGTTGCATAAGGAATTTCGGGTGAAGCGCATCTTCGCATCGAGCTACCAGGCGGTCAGCGGCACCGGTGCGCAGGCGATCGAAGAGTTGCGGAGTCAGGTCAACGCGGTCGTCGCCGGCGAAGCAGTTGAGACGAAAGTGTACCCGCACCAGATCGCCTTTAACGTCCTTCCCCACGTCGATTCATTCCTCGATACCGGCTACACGAAGGAGGAGATGAAAATGCAGAACGAAGGCCGGCGCATCATGCATCATCCGACCTTCAAGGCCTCTGTTACTTGCGTGCGCGTGCCGGTCTATCGGGCACACAGCGTCGCGGTGAATGCGGAATTCGAAAAGCCGGTCTCCCTCCAGCAGGCCCGCGAAGTCCTCGCGATCGCGCCCGGTCTCGACATCGTTGACGACCCCTCCAAGTGCGAATACCCGCTCCCGCTCAACGCGGCCGAGCGCGACAACTGCCAGATCGGCCGCCTTCGCTACGATTGTGCCCTCGAAAACGGCCTTGCCTTCTGGGTGGCCGGCGACCAACTCCTCAAGGGCGCCGCCCTCAACGCCGTCCAGATCGCGGAGTTGATCTAGCTGCGTCACTTTGCCTCATTGCATCCCGCGGCGCCGCCGCCTCCATAGGCTGCTTGCACCGGGGGGTTTCCCGCCTACCATCACGCCTCCTCAAATTTTGCACTCATGATTAGCTGGCTCATCAAGAAGGTTATCGGATCGAAAAATCAGCGAATGCTGAAGACGTTGCGCGGCTTCGTGGAGCGGATCAACGAGATCGAGAAAGGTTACCAGGGCATCTCCATTGAGGCGCTTCGGGAAAAGGTGGACGGATGGCGGAAGGAACTGGGCGGCATCGAGGACGAAAACGAAGTGCGCGCCAAGCTCGACGCCCTCTTGCCGGAGGCATTTGCCGCCGTGAAAAACGCGGCCCGACGCATGGTGGGCCAGACCTACATGGTTTGCGACCAGCCATACACCTGGAACATGGTCCACTTCGACGTGCAGCTTCTCGGAGGCATCTGCCTGCACCGTGGGATGATTGCCGAGATGGCCACCGGCGAGGGCAAAACCCTGGTCGCCACGCTCCCGCTTTTCCTAAACGCGCTTGCCGGCCGCGGCGCGCATCTTGTCACGACCAACGACTACCTCGCCCGCCGCGACGGCGAGACGATGGGCCAGCTTTACGGGTTGCTCGGTCTGCAGACGGGCGTCATCCAGCACGATCAGGATCCTTCCTCTCGCCGCGCCCAGTACTACGCCGACATCACCTACGGCATGAACTCGGAGTTTGGCTTCGACTACCTCCGCGACAACGGCATGGCCTCGACCAAGGCCCAGCAGGTCCAGCGCGGCTATTTCTTCGCCATTGTCGACGAGGTCGATTCCATCCTCATCGACGAAGCGCGCACGCCGCTCATCATCAGCGGTCCGGCGACCGTCTCCACGCATCAGTTCGACAAGTATAAGCCGCTCGTCGACCAGATCGTGAAAAAGCAGACCATGCTCGTGAACCGCCTCACGACTGATGCCGACGCCCTTTGGGAAAAGGGCGATCACGAGGCTTTCGGCAAGGCCATGTGCAAGGTCAAGTGGGGCAGCCCGCGCAACAAGGGTCTCCTCCGCGCCATGGAAGACCCGGAGAAGCGCAAGATCATCGACAAGACCGATCTCTCTTTTTACTCCGAGCAAAATAAGGAGGAAAAGTTCCGCCTCCAGGACGAGCTCTTCTTCACCATCGACGAGCGCTCGCACGAGGCGGACCTCACCGAGTCGGGCCGCGAATACATGAGTCCCGGCGATCCAGACGCATTCGTGCTCCCGGATCTCATCTCCCAATTCGCCGACATCGACAACGACCGTTCTCTCGACGACGCCGGCAAGGCCGCCGAGAAGGCGACGCGGCAGGCGCACATGGACCACCAGAGCGAGCGCATCCACAACATCGCCCAGCTTCTCCGTGCCTACTGCCTCTTTGAAAAGGACATCCAGTACGTGGTCGAGGAAGGCAAAGTCATCATCGTCGATGAATTCACCGGCCGGAAAATGAGCGGTCGCCGCTGGAGCGACGGTCTCCACGGCGCCGTCGAAGCCAAGGAAGGCGTCACCATCGATCGCGAGACGCAGACGCTGGCGACGATCACGATTCAGAACTACTTCCGCCTCTACTCGAAGCTCGCAGGCATGACGGGCACCGCCGAAACCGAGGCCAACGAATTCCACGACGTCTACAAGCTCGACGTCGCCGTCATCCCCACGAACCGTCCATGCATCCGCAAGGACTGGAACGATTTCATCTACAAGACGCGCCGCGAAAAATTCAACGCCGTCGTCAAGGAAATCGGCGCCGCGCACGGCCGCCAGCAGCCCGTCCTCGTCGGCACCGTCAGCGTCGAGGCGAGCGAGGTCCTTTCGCGGATGCTCAAGCGCGAGAAAATCCCGCACGCGGTCCTCAACGCCAAATACCATATGCAGGAGGCCGAGATCGTCGCCCGCGCCGGACAGCCGGGCAGCGTCACCATCTCCACGAACATGGCAGGCCGCGGCACCGACATTAAGCTCGGCCCGGGTGTCCCCGAAGTCGGCGGCCTCATGGTCATCGGCACCGAGCGCCACGAATCCCGCCGCATCGATCGCCAGCTCCGCGGACGTTGCGCGCGCCAGGGCGATCCCGGTCTCTCGCGTTTCTACGTCAGCTTTGAAGACGATCTCATGCGCAACTTCGGCGCCGCCGATCGCATGACGAAGATGATGGAACGCTTCGGCCTCGAGGAAGGCCAGGAGCTCGAACATCCGTGGCTCAACAAGAGCGTCGAGACCGCGCAGAAGCGCGTCGAGCAGCGGAACTACATGATCCGCAAGCGTTCGCTCGACTTCGACGACGTGATGAACAAGCAGCGCGAAGTCATCTACGGCTGGCGCAATGACGCCATCTCAGTCGACGATCCGCGCGCGATGCTTTACGAGACGATCGACGAGGCGATTCCCGAGAAAGTGATCGGCTTCCTGCCGCCCGACGACGAGCGCAACCCGCAGGGGCTTCTCAACTGGGTCAACACCACCTTCCCGCTCGGCCTCAGCGCCGACGCACTAGACGCCGACACGAAGAAGGCCGACGAGGTCAGCAATCGTCTCATCGACAAGGTCAAGCAGAGCTACGAGCTCAAGTGCAAACACGAGGACCCCGAGGCCGTCACGCACATCGAGCGTTACATCACCCTCAACGCCATCGACCGCCTCTGGCAGGAGCATCTCTACGCCATGGATTCCCTCCGCGAGGCCGTCTACCTCCGCGCCTACGGCCAGAAGGACCCGCTCGTCGAATACAAGAACGAGGCCTACGAGATGTTCACCGAGTTGATGGGCACCATCAAAGGCGAGATCCTCCACAATCTCTTCCGCTCCACGTCGAACCTCATGGCCTTCGAGCAGTTCCTCGCGGATCTGCCGATGAACCTTCAGGCGCCGACCACCGACGGCGATCAGTCCGCGTCGCAGCCGCCCGCGCCTCAGGGCGCCGCGCCCGAGCAGAGCTACTCCATGCCCGCCGAGCGCGAAGCCCCGAAGGCCGGTCGCAACGACCCGTGCCCCTGCGGCAGCGGGAAAAAATTCAAGAACTGCTGCGGCCGCACGGCCTAGCGCCGCGACTCAGCGCGGGAGCCGTTTCCAAATCGGAACGGTGCGTTTCATCTCATCGATCAGCGCGCCGCAGAAGCCCAGCGCCTCGCCCCGGTGCGCCGCGCACACGCGCACAAACATCGACGCCTCCCCGACCGGCACCCAGCCCGTGCGATGGATGAACCACACGTCCGTCACGGGAAACTGCTCCGCCAGCGCGGCGCACGCGCGTTCCATCTCGCGTCTCGCCATCGGCTCGTAGGCCTCGTAGTGCAGGCCGGTGAGCGCCTCGCCTCGCTCCAGTTCGCGCACGATCCCGTGGAACTCCACGCACGCCCCGATCTCGCGGGACCCGAGCGCCATCGGCGGCACCTCGATTGCGCGATCGGTGAAGATCATCTCCAGCGCGGGTTTCATCGCCTAGCCCCCGCTCACCGGCGGAATGAGCGCGAGTTCCTTCACCTCGCCGATCTCCGCATCCAGCGCGATGTATTCCTGGTCCGCCGCCGCGCGCAGGGTCGTCACGTCAAACCCCGGCGCGATCTGCGCCAGGATCGAGCGCACGCTGTCATGCGGCCCGCACTCGATCTCCCTTTCGCGAAAACCGAGCGCGTCGGCAGCTTGTGCGAAGGCGAGCAGCTTGACGTTCATCGTCTTCTTGTTAGAGGCGCTCGCGTGGCCGGGCAAGGCTTTCGCGCTGGCGGCGAGCGTGGCCTCGTCTTAGAAAACGCCGCGATGATCTCCCTCTCCGATGCCCGCGCCGCCATCGTCCGCGAACTGACTCCGCTCCACACCGTCCGCGTTGCCATCGCGGACGCCCGCGGCCGCATCCTTCGCGAGCCGCTCACCGCGCCCGCCGACCTGCCCGTCTTCGATCGTTCCGCCATGGACGGTTTCGCGCTCGGCCCCGGCGTCGGCGCGAGCTACCGCGTCGTTTTGGAAATCCAGGCCGGCACCGTCCCGACTCGCGCCCTCGGCGACGGCGAGTGCGCCCGCGTCTTCACCGGCGCGCAGATCCCCGCGGGCACCGTGCGTGTGCTCATGCAGGAGCACGCGCGCAGGGAAGGGGACACGCTCATCCCGCTGCGGACCGACGGCCCCGTTCACATCCGCCGGCGCGGCGAAGATGCCCGCGCGGGCGACACGCTGCTCGCCGCGGGCACGCGTCTCGGCGCCTGCGAACTCTCCCTCCTCGCGCACGTCGGCGCCACCACCCCTTTCGTCTCCGCCCCTGTCCGCGTCCTCCACATCGCCACCGGCGCCGAGCTCGTCGCGCCCGAGTCCATGCCCGCCGCCGGCCACATCCGCGATACGAATTCCACCATGATCGCCGCCCTGCTCGCCGAGCGCGGCGCCACGCTCTCCGCACAGGCCCGCTGCGGCGATGATCTCGACGAAATCCTCCGCCTCACCCGCGCCTCGGACGACTGGGATCTCCTCCTCATCTCCGGCGGCGCCAGCGTCGGCGATTACGACTTCGGCGCGCGCTCCCTCGCCGCCCTCGGCTTCACCATCCACTTCGATCGGCTCAATCTCCGTCCCGGCAAACCCCTCATCTTCGCCACGCGCGGCGCACAAGCCGCCTTCATCCTTCCTGGCAATCCCGTCTCGCACTTCGTCACCTTTCACCTCGCCGTCCGCCTCGCCATCGAGTGTTTGGAAAATGCCACGCCCTCCTGGTCACTCGTGAGCGTGACCATGGCGACCGAGCTGCCCGCGCAGGCCGATGCCCGCGAGACTTTCTGGCCTTGCGCGCTGCGCGCGGAAAATGGCGGGCTCGTCGCCGAACCGCTCGCCTGGAAAAGCTCCGGCGACCTCTGCGGCCTCGCCTCCGCCCGCGGTCTCCTCCATCTTCCCCCCGGCTCCGGCGTTGATGGTTGCCTGCTGCTCGACCTCGCCTAGCGACGCTGCCACACTCCCGCCATGACCTCCTTTTCCCACCTCGACTCCAACGGCGCCGCGCGCATGGTCGATGTCGGCCACAAGCCCGTCCAACGTCGCATCGCCCGCGCCGAAGGCCGCGTCCGTTGCGCGCCCAAGACGATCTCCGCGCTGCGCGCGCAGGCCCTTCCGAAAGGCGACGTGCTCACCGTCGCCAAGATCGCCGGCATCCAGGCCGCCAAACGCACCGACGAACTCATCCCGCTCTGCCACTCCCTCCCCGTCGACGTCGTCGACATTATTTTTCACGTCGAAGATACCTCCATCCTCATCGCCAGCACCGTCTCGACGACCGCCAAAACCGGCATCGAAATGGAAGCCCTCACCGCCGTCGCCGTCGCCGCCCTCACCATCTACGACATGTGCAAGGCCGTCGACAAAGCCATGACCATCGACGGCATCCGCGTCACCGAAAAGATCAAGGAGTGAAAGTCGCCCGCATCACCCTCAGCGACCGCGCCAGCGCCGGCGTGTACGAAGATCGCAGCGGCCCGGAAATCGAGCGCGTCTTCGCCGGGCACCACCCCGGCGCCGTCGAATGGCTCCCGCTCCTCCTCCCCGACGAACAGCCCGCGATCGAGGCGCTGCTTCGCCGCCTCTGCGACGACGAGCGCTGCGACCTCATCCTCACCACCGGCGGTACCGGCCCCTCCGCTCGCGACGTCACTCCCGAGGCCACCCGCGCCGTTCTCCGACGCGAGTTGCCGGGCTTCGGCGAGATCATGCGCATCGAATCCTTCACCAAGGTGAAGACCGCGATCCTCTCTCGCGCCACCGCCGGCACGCGTGGCGCCACGCTCATCGTCAATCTCCCCGGCAACCCGCGCGCCATCGGCGAATGTCTCCCGCTCCTCATGCCCGCAATCTTCGAAGCGATGCGGCATCTGCGCGGCGAGAGTTAGGAGCTGGGAAAAGGTTGCCGCCGAGAGGGCCTGATTGCTGCAACAGTAGCGGCTCCTCTTTTACCCAAAACTGCCGCCCTGCTTCATCTGCGATCCCTCCTGTTCACGATTCTCGCCGTGGTCTCCCCGCTGTTGCACGCGGCCCATTTGAAGCTGTCCGTCGCCCCTGCTCAGGCGGTGACGACGGGCGCGCGTTGGCGAGTGGACGGTCGCGCGTGGCAGACCACCGGTACGACGCTGAAAAGCCTTGCCGCCGGAAGCCATGCGATCGACCACAAGACCGTGACGGGCTGGATCGTGCCTGCCGCCGTCAACGTCAACCTTTCCGGCAGCGGCACGACCTCGCTCACGGGTACCTATATTCAGGCGTCGGCCCTGGCAGTGACGCTCTCGCCATCCGCGGCGATTCCAAATAGGTCGCCGCGCCACTGCGCCCGGGAGCTTGACCCGCTGCTCGCGTCACGCTTGAACTCTCCGCGCTTGTTCCCGTGTTCCTTATAAAATTCGCCGCCCTCGCCGCAGCCCTCCTCGTCGCCATCGGAATCCCCGCCGATGCGCTGGCCACCAGCATCGACAGCTCCACCATCACGCAGGTGGTCAAAGACGTCGCCATCCTGCAACCGGGCGCCAAGGCGAAACGCGCGGCCCAGGTCAGCGCCACCTTCGCGGTGCCCGACATCATGAAGACCGGCTCCGACTCGCGCGCCGAGATGCTCGCGCCGGACGGCACGACCACGCGCGTCGGCGCCAACACGCTCTTTTCGTTTGAGCCGCAGAAGCGTGAGATCAACCTCCAGAAAGGCTCCATCCTCTTCAACTCGCCCACCGGCAAAGGCGGCGGCACCATCAAGACCGCGGCGGCCACTGCGTCGGTGCTCGGGACCACGCTCATCGTCGCCACCACGCCGAACGGGGGATTTAAGGTGCTCCTCCTCGAAGGAACGGGGCAGGTCAAAACGGCGAAGGGCCGTTTCAGGACGTTGAAAGCCGGGCAGCTCGTGTTCGCGCTGCCGGGCGGCGAATTGAGCGCCGTCCTGAGCTTCCAACTCGCCCAGCAGACCGGCGCCTCCGCGCTCGTCGCCGGCTTCCGCAAACCTCTTCCCTCGCTCGCGAAGATCGAGGCCGCCATCGCCGTGCAAGAGGCCGCCATCGCCCGCGGCGGCCTCGTCAAGACCGGCCTGCTCGCCGGCAACGACGCCACCACCGCCTACAAGGTCGACCCCAATTCGCGCGAAGTCCTCGTCGACGCCGCCCGCGGCCAGGGCGTGCCTTACATCTCCGCGCTCACCACCGACGCCATCATCACCTCGCCGCAGCTCGACAAAAATCGAGTCTTCATCTTCGACATCCCCGGCACTTTGTTCGCGGGCTTCACCGAGGAATCCGACGCCTTCGGCGCGGCCACCGGTCTCGGCTTCTTCCTCGCAAAAAACACCACCACCCGCACCCCGATCATCGATCTCTCGCCCTACCGCGTCGAGGCATTCGCTTTCCTCTCCCTCCAGGACTTCGTCGTCGAGCAGACTTTGAGGATCACATCCCCGCAGTCCCTCGTCGGCATCTTCACCGGCGGCGCCGTGCGGCTCAGCCCCGGCACTCGGCTGCTCATCGGCTCCTCCGCCGTGATCGCCACCCTTGCCCTCGACATCACCGCCACTTCCTCCGCCGGCCTCAGCTTTGGCAGCCTGCCCGCAAACCTCACCGGTCTGTCCCTGACAAACTCCACCATCGATGCCGGCGGCGACCTCACCATTCACGCCTTCAGCAGCACATCCGAGCCTGGCGCGCTGATCCGCCTCGACCATTCCCAGCTTTCCTCCGGTACCGGCCGTCTCGACATCACGAGCGCGGGCGACATCATCGCCGACGGAGCACCGTCCCAGCCTTTCGGCGGACGCCACGGCCAGTTCCAGAGCATCGGCGGCACCGATGTCAGCCTTTATGCCGACGGCAGCATCACCCAATCCAACGGCAGCACCTTCGCCCCGGAAATGGCCTACCGGGCCCAGCGCGACATCACCCTCACCAACGTCCAATTCTCCAACGACGCGCCGGTCATCATCTCCCTCTCCGCAGGTGGTCGGATCACCATGAATAACGTCACCCTTGACGCGCCCGACATCCAGATCGGCGCGAAAGGCAGCATCACGCAAACCGTCGCGAGGAATTACGGCACCAACATCCTGATGGACGCCCTCGCCAGCACGTCCGACGTCACGCTCACCGGAGCCATCTTCGCCGGCT
>JAYTDO010000023.1:0-14740 GCA_043735935.1 Chthoniobacteraceae bacterium | reverse complement strand
GCCCTTTGCCGATGCCACCTTCGACGCCCTCACCATCTCCTTTGGGCTCCGAAATATGGAATCATGGCCGCGCGCCCTCGCCGAAATGGCCCGCGTGCTCCGCCCTGGCGGCCACGTGCTCATCCTCGATTTTTCTGTCCCCCCCGCCCCGCTCCGTTGGGTCTACCGCCCCTACCTGCACCACGTCCTCCCACGGGTCGCCGCCTGGCTCACGGGTGAAAAGGCCGCCTACGATTACCTCGCCGACTCCATCGAAGCTTTTCCTTCTGGCAATGCCATGTGTGCGCTTCTGCGGACCGCCGGCTTTGTTCAGGCGAAATGCGAACGCCTGACAGGTGGGATCGTTTCCCTCTACACCGCCGCCTTGGACGCTTGAAGAATCCCGGCGGATGCGCGACAGGATGCGCCCTTCGATGAATAACGACATTCTCGAACATCTCGCATCCGCCGAGCCGCTCACCGCGAAGCTCGCCCAACTGCGCGCCGGCGAGGACATCGTCTTCGAGCACGTCGTCGAGGCCGCACAGCCCTTTCTGGCCGCCCTTCTCGCGCGACAGGCCAAGGCGCGGCTCTGGATCGTCTGCGCGAATGTCCGCGCACAGGAGACCTTTCATAATGAGTTGCTCAACTGGTTCCCCGAAGCGGTCTTTTTTCCCGAGGCAGACATCGCGCCCGTCGAGGGCGCGGTCCCCGATCCCGAGACTGCGGCGGAGCGGCTCGGCATCATTCAGCGCCTCGGCGGGAAGAAAGGCCGCGAAATCATCGTCCTCACACGCAACGCCCTCTTTGACAAAGTCGCCACGCACGACGCGCTGAAACACCTCGCAATCGTCCTCAAACGCTCCGCTCGCATCGACCGCGACGCCCTGATCCGGCAGCTCGCCGACGCAGGTTACGAACACGTCCCGCAAGTCTCTGCCCGCGGCCAATTCGCAGTGCGCGGCGGCATCCTCGACATCTATTCCTTTCACCACACGCTCCCCGTCCGCATCGAGTTCTACGATGACGTGATCGAGTCGCTCAGGCACTTCGACCTCGACGCGCAGACCAGCGTCCAGCACGTAGAGACGTGCACGCTCCTCCTCGGCGAGGCGGAGGAAAAGACGTGCCCGTTGCGCGATTACATTCGTCCGGAAGACATCACCATCGCCGCCAGCGCGGACTTCTTCGAGGCCCGGGTGCAAATCCTCGAAGGCTCTCAAGGATCGGACGCGATCGAGGATTTCACCACCGCGTTTCTCGATCACGGCCTGGGCGAATTCGAAGCCGGCGACTTCGTCGTGGACGAGCTCAAGCGCGAGCGATTCTTCGCGCAGCTCCGCGAGTGGCGGCTCGGCGGCTGGCGCGTCCACATCGTCTGCAACAACGAAGGCGAGATCGAGCGACTCCGCGAAATCATCCCAGCCGTCGAAACCGATCCGCTGCACTTCGCCATCGGCACGCTCGCGCGCGGCTTCACCTTCCCCGCCGCCAAAGTCGCCGTGCTCAGCGACGCCGAACTCTTTGGGCGCTACCGCAACACCCGCGCCCGCCGCCTCGCGCTCCGCCGCGCGCGCGAGGTGCAGAGCCGCGCACAGATCGATTTCAGCGAACTGAACGACGACGACCTCGTCGTCCACCTCGAGCACGGAATCGGCCGATACGAGGGCATGAAACAGATCCCCCGCGGCGACGGGCAGATCGAGGAGGTCCTAGTCGTCGCCTTCGCGGACGACGCGCGGCTCTACATCCCGCTGGAGCAGTCCTTCCTCCTCTCGCGCTACGTCGGCGTGGGAAAAAGAAACCCGACCCTCAGCACGCTCGGCGACGGGAAATGGACCAAGGCAAAACAGAGCGCAGAGAAAGCCGTTTTCGACTACGCCGCCCGGTTGCTCCAGGTCCACGCCGAGCGCGAGACGGCTCGCGGCTTCGCCTTCCCGGCGGACAACAAATGGCAGTCCGAGTTCGAGAATTCATTCCTCTACAAGGAGACCGCCGACCAGATCACCGCCATCGCCGCGACGAAGGCCGACATGGAATCCGAGCGCCCGATGGACCGCCTCATCTGCGGCGATGTCGGTTTTGGAAAAACGGAAGTCGCCATCCGCGCCGCATTTAAGGCCGTGATGGGCGGCAAGCAGGTCGCCATCCTCGCGCCGACCACCGTGCTCGCGCAGCAGCATTACCAGAACATCCGCGAGCGCGTGAGCGACTACCCGATCACCGTCGAAACGATGAGCCGTTTTCGCACTCCCGCCGAGCAGCGGAAGACCGTCGAAGGGCTCAAGGACGGTCGCGTCGACATCGTCATCGGCACGCATCGGCTCATTTCAAAAGACATCGCCTTCCAAAACCTCGGCCTCGTCGTGATCGACGAAGAACAGCGCTTCGGCGTGCTGCACAAGGAGCGCTTCAAGGAGATGTTCAAGCTGGTCGATCAGCTCACGCTCAGCGCCACGCCGATCCCACGCACGCTCTACCTTTCGCTCATGGGCGCGAAGGACATGAGCACGATCGAGACGCCGCCCGCCAATCGCATTCCCACCGACACGCTCATCTGCCCGTATGACGAGCGCATCATCCGCGACGCCATCAACCGCGAACTCGCGCGCCAGGGGCAGGTCTATTTCCTGCACAATCGCATCGCATCGATCGAAAAAGTGCAGGCACGCATCGCAGCCCTTTGCCCGAAGGCGCGGACCGTCATCGGCCATGGACAGATGGATGAGCACGAACTCGAAGACGTCATGCAGCAGTTCGTCAGCGGTCAAGCCGACGTGCTCGTTTCCACCACCATCATCGAAAGCGGCCTCGATATCCCGAACGCCAACACGATCATCATCGACCGGGCCGACCGCTTCGGCCTTGCGGATCTCTACCAACTTCGCGGGCGCGTCGGGCGCGGCCAGCACAAGGCCTACGCCTACCTCATGCTCCCGCGCGACATGATGACGCTCGGTGAAGCCCGCAAACGCATCAACGCCATCAAGCAATACAGCTCGCTCGGCGCCGGCTTCAAAATCGCCATGCGCGACCTCGAAATCCGCGGCGCCGGCAACATCCTCGGCACGCAGCAGAGCGGGCATATCATCAGTATCGGATTCGACCTCTACTGCTCGCTGCTGAAACAGGCAGTCTCCAAGCTCAAGGGAGAAAAGGTGCGGGCGCGCCTCGAAGTCATCCTCCGCACCGATTTTGTCGCCACGCGTGAAGCCGACTTTCTGCGATCCTCCGCGAAGCTCGCGCCCGCCTTTCTGCCGACCAGCTACATCGGCGAATCCCAACCCCGCATCCAAGCCTATCGCCGCCTCAACGAAGTCGCCACGCCCGAGGCGCTCGCCACTCTCCGCAAGATCTGGCGCGACCGGTTTGGTCTATTCCCGCCCGCCGTCGAAAATCTGCTCGCGCTCAGTGAGATCAAACTCGCCGCCGCATCGCGGAGGATCAGCATCGTGGACGTGCGCGAGGGGCGTGTGATGCTCACACGGCACGGAGAGCTCGTGCAGATCGCCGGCAAATTCCCACGCGTTTACGCGCCCGATCCCACCGCCAGGCTGACCGAGCTCCACGCGCTGATCCGCGCCTTTTGAACGATCCCGACGGCGTCAAGCCGGCGCGTTCTTGCCCGTGAAAATGGATGCGAAAATAAAGCAGCCGACGGCGATGCAGATCGCGCTGTCGGCGACGTTGAAGACCGGCCACGGATTCGCGAAACGGACGTGCAGATCGAACAGAAGGAAATCCACGACATGCTTGTGAATGATCCGGTCGGTCACATTGCCGAGGATGCCGCCGACGATCAGCCCGGTACCGATCCGACTCGGGAGATCGGGAAAAACGCCGCGAGCCGTGGCAATGACGAGGGCGAGCAGAGCGACGAGTGAGACGATGAGAAAGCCGGTGTTTGAGTCGCGCAGGATGCTGAAGGCCGCGCCGGTATTCTGCGCGTAGACGAGGTGAAAAAAGCCCGGAATGACGGGCTCCTGCCAATCCAGCGAACCGCCGGATCGGGCGATGATCCACCATTTGGTCGCCTGATCGAGGGCGAAGACGGGGAGCGCGAGCGCGAGGAGGAGCTTCATGCGCCGACGACCGCGGCGCACCGATCGCACAGCTCGGGATGAGCGGCGATCGTCGTGACACTCGGGCGATGGCGCCAGCAGCGGGCGCATTTCGCGTGGGCGGTCTTGACGAGCCGCGCCGTCGTTTCCGCGCCGGTACCGAGGGTCAGGTCGCTGAGGATGAAAATCTCCTCGATCTCCGACGCCTTGTCCCGCACCGCGTCGAGCAACGCAGGATCGGCGATGTCGAGCGACACGGCGGCCTCGAGCGCATTTCCGATGAGCTTCGATTGCCGGGCGGGTTCGACGGCCTGGGCGATGACGGCCCGGAGTTTCAGCAGCGATTCCACGTGCGCCTCGAGCGCTTCGTCACGGAGCTCCGCGTCGGCTTCGGGCAAGGCTTCGAGATGGACGGACTTCGCGTTGCCGGCGAATTGCCACGCCTCGTCGGCGGTGAAGACGAGGATCGGCGCGAGCAACTTGGCGAGCGCATCGAACACGCGCGCCATCACCGTCTGCGTCGCGCGGCGGCGGGGCGCATCGGCGGCGTCGCAGTAAAGGCGGTCCTTCGTGATGTCCACGTACAACGCGCTGATCTCCACGGCGACGAATTGGTTCAGCGTCTGGAAGACCCGCCGGAAATCGTAGGCTGTGTAAGCTTCGCGGCAGATGGCGATGACTTCCTGAAGGCGCGAAAGGACCCAGCGATCGATGGTCGTCGCGCCGTCGAGCGAGGCGGCCGTGGGCGTGAAGTCGTGCAGGTTCGCGAGCAGGATGCGGAGGATGTTTCGGAAGCTGCGATACGCCTCGCCGAGCCGCGTGAAGGCCTCCTCGGAGAACGGGACTTCATTTTGATAGTCCACGCTCGAGACCCAAAGCCGCACGACATCCGCGCCGTATTTCCCGACGAAATGCGCGGCGTCCATCGGCTTCTGGTAGTCGGCGGATTTGCTGATCTTTTTGCCGTCCTTATCGACGACGAATCCGTGGGTGATCACCGTCTTGTAAGGCGCGGCGCCCGTCATCGCGATGCTCGTCATCAGCGACGATTGGAACCATCCGCGATGCTGGTCGGTCGCCTCGAGGTAGATGTCAGCCGGGCCGCCGCCGAGCTCCGGACGGGTCTTCATCACGGCGGTGTGGGAGACACCCGAGTCGATCCAGACATCGAGCGTGTCGTTCCGGCGCGTGGTGCCCGCGGGCAGACCGAGTTGCGCGGCCCACCAGGCGTCGTCCTTTTCAAACCAAAGGTTCGTGCCCTGCGTCTCGACGAGGTCCGCGACCTTCCGCGCGAGGGCGGCGTCGAGGATGGCCTTGCCTTCGGCGTCGTAAAACGCGGGTAGCGGCACGCCCCAGGTGCGCTGGCGCGAGATGCACCAGTCGGGGCGGCTTTCCACGGTGCCATAGATGCGGTTCCGACTCCAGGCGGGGAGCCAGTTCACGCGGTCGATGGCTGCGAGCGCGTCGGCGCGGATGGCGTCGATCTTGATGAAAAACTGGTCGACGGCGCGGAAGACGATCGGCGTTTTCGAGCGCCAGCAGTGCGGATATTCGTGCCGGTAATTTTCATCGAGGTCGAGCAGCGCGCCGCGCTGGCGCAGCATCTCGATAATCAGCGGATTGGCTTTGAAAACATATTGGCCGGTCAGTTCAGGGACGCCGGCATCTTCGGTGAGACAGCCGCGGTCATCGACCGGCGAGAGAATCGGCAGGTCATTCTGTTTGCCTGCGATGTAATCGTCCGCGCCGTGGCCGGGCGCGATGTGCACCAACCCGGTTCCTGTTTCTGCAGTGACAAAATCTGCTGCGATAGCGACGCCTGTGCGTTCAAGGAACGGATGAGCGTATGAAAGTTGCGACAGTAATTCCGTCGGGACGCTCGTCGAATAATGCGAACTTTGTTCGCGTTCAGAAATCCTTCCAATGGCCGGAATTTTTTCGAGCGTTTGAGCAACAATGTAGAATTCATGGCCGCGCTCAACGATTGAATAACTCATCCGCGGATTGAAGGCGACGGCCACGTTAGCTGGCAAAGTCCATGGCGTTGTCGTCCAAATAACGAAGTAAGTCGGGCCTTTTCGATCAAGATGCTGCGCAACCAAACATTCTGATTCTTCGGTTAAGCGGAACTTTACAAAAATCGCCGGATCAGTCCGCTCGACATATTCCACCTCCGCCTCCGCCAGCGCGGTCTGCGCGCCGGTGCTCCAGTAGACGGGTTTCTTCGACTGATAGACGAGGCCCTTTTCCACAAAGACCGCAAACGCGCGCAGCACCTCGGCCTCGTAGCCGGGCGCGAGCGTGAGATACGGATTCTCCCAATCGCCGAGCACGCCGAGCCGCTTGAACTGCCCGCGCTGGATGTCGATGAACTTGCGCGCGAATTCCTCCGCCTTCCGGCGGATCTCCGCGGGCGCCAGGCCGCGGGATTCCTTCACCACCTTAAATTCGATCGGCAGCCCGTGGCAGTCCCAACCCGGCACGAACGGCGCGCGATAGCCGAGCATCGTGCGCGATTTCACGACGAGATCTTTGAGGATCTTGTTCAGCGCCGTGCCCATATGGACGTCCCCGTTGGCAAAGGGCGGGCCGTCGTGGAGCACAAAAAGCTCGCGGTCGGCGCAGGCGTCCTGGATCTGGCGGTAAAGGCCGGCAGCCTCCCATTGCGCGAGCCGCTCAGGCTCACGTTTGACGAGGTCCGCCTTCATCGGGAATTCCGTCTTCGGCAGGAGCAGGGAGTCTTTGTAATTCATCGCGCGTTTTTAGGGAAAAGGGCGGCGAGCCTAGCCCGCGTGCCGGAAGCGGTCAACGGCGGCGCAGGTGCGGGTGAGATTCGGATTGTCGCCTTGCTTCATCCGATTCACGTTCATGGTCATGACTGCGTCTCTCGCGCGGATCGGCCAGAATCCGGAAGGGGATATCCTCCCAGCCGCGATGCGCAGGCATTTCCCCCTGACAACCCTATGAAAACGAACCGTTTCATCCCCGCCGCAGGAAAGGCGTTCTCGCCTACGTGCATCGAACCTCTCGAAGCCCGCATCGCCCCGGCCGCGACAATTTCGGTCGCGCTGGGCGCGCTGACCTACACCGGCGGTCTCGGCGCAAACAACGCGCTGACACTTTCCATCTCGGGCGCGAACTACGTTTTCAACGACACCGGTGAGACGATCGACCTGACCGCCGCTGCGATCGCGGCCGGATTCACCGGAGGCGGCACCAACACCGTGCAGGGGCCGAATACGGCCGTCTCGTCGATCTCCGTTCTACTGGGAGGTGGGAACGATCAATTCTTAGTGCAGGGGCTCACCGATCCACTGGCGTTCGACGGCGAAAGCGGTGCGGATTCCGTCTCCATCACCGGCGCCGCGACCGTCGGCGGCGCGCTCTCACTCACGGCGGAGACCATCACCATCAGCCAGGCCGTGAGCGCGGCGACGACGGTGATTTTCACGGCAGATACGATGACGATCAATGCGGCGATCCAGGCGACCACCAGCGCAACGCTCCAGCCGCTCTCGGCACTCGGCGCGGTGGACGTCGGGACAAAAACGGCCGGCAAACTAAGCCTCACGGATGCCGAGTTGGATCGGTTCACCACGCCGGTCATTCGCATCGGAGATCCGATCACGACCGGCGACATCAGCATCAGCGCGGCGATCGATACCGCGAATACGAACACGATGCGCCTGTCGAGCGCGGGCGCGATCACCGAGACGGCGGCGGGGACCATCACCGAGGCGAGTCTGCGCGTCCGTTCCACCGGGACGACAACGCTCACAGGAGCGAACAATGTGGGCACCCTTGCCGCGAACGTCTTCGGCGGGGGAACGTCCCTCTTTTTCGCCAACGGAACCAACCCGCTCACCATCGACTCGGCGGACGGGCAACCCGGAATCTCCGCCCCGGGTGTCAACGTCACGATCTTCGCGAACTCGCTCAACGTGAGCCGGCCCGTCAACGGGAACCTCGTCACGCTCCAGCCCTTTTCCGCCTCCTCGGATATCGACCTCGGCGCAGCGGATTCGGCCGGGGTGCTGGGGCTGACCGACACGGAACTGGACCTGATCACCGCCAACGTCTTACGCATCGGGACGTTAGCGGGCACTATCGGCATCACGGTGAGCGCGGCGATCTCGCCGGCCAATGTGAATACGCTGAGCCTGATCAGCAACGATACGGTGACCGAAACCGCAGGCGGCAGTATCGTCGTTGCCAATCTCGCGATTTCCTCGAAGAACGGCGTGACGCTCACCAACGGTGCTAACGATGTCGGCACGCTGGCGGCGAAAGTCACCGCGGCCGCCGCCACGATCAGCTTTCGCGACGCGAACGGACTAATCATCGGCACAGTGGATGGGATCAGCGGCCTCATGGTAGCGACCTCGGCGAGCGGAGAGAACATCACCTTGCGCGCCGGCGCGACGACCCAGGCGAGCGGCGCGAACATCCTCAGCAACGGACTGGAATTGCTCGGCGCCGGTCCCTTCACACTCGATAACACGGGCAACAGAGTCACCGTCCTGGCAGCAAACGTCACGGGTGCGCTGCGCTTTACGGATTCCGATGGGGTGAATGTCGGCTCCATCGGCGCGACGACCGGGGTATCGACCTCCAACAGCTCCATCCGCATCGCCACCGTCGATGGAAACATCGTCGTCCTCGATACCGCGACCGGGGCCGATGTGAATGCAGGAACCTCCACCGTCAATCTGACGGCTGGCGGAGCCGCCGGTCAGGATCGCGCCATCACGATCAACGCCAACGCGGGAGTGACTGGCACCGGCGGAGTGACGCTGGTCGCGGACAATATGGGCATCGCCGCGACGGTCAGCGGCGGCTCAGGCGGAGTGGTGGTGCAGCCTTTTGAAGGCACGACCGCGATCAACCTCGGCGGCGCAGATGCGGCGGGCTCTCTGGGGCTCACGGATGCGGAACTCGACTTTCTCAGCGGCGCGAGGGTCACGATCGGAGGAGGCACCGGCACGCTCACGGTATCCGCCGCTCTCACCCCAGCCCTCACCGGCGCGCTCGAGTTGATCGCAAATGCGATGACCATCAATCAGACGATCAGCGTCAACGGTGTCGTGAGCCTGAAAACGTTCACGGCGGGACGTCTGATCGACCTGGGCACCAAATCCGCAGGCAACCTCGGGTTTACGGACACGGAACTCGATCGCATCACCGCTTCGAGTGGCCTGCGGATCGGCGACGCGTCCACCGGGTTTTCCGGCGGAATCAACTTCTCGGCCGTCGTATCGCCTGCAAACGCGAGCACGCTGACGCTCTCCACCCTCGGCAATGTGACGCGTTCCGGAACAGGCTCAGTGCAGGTCGCGAATCTCGCGGTCTCCGGAAACGGAGTGAACCTGAACGGATCACAGAACCAAGTCGGAACGATTTCCGGGATTGCGACCGGCAATTTTTCGAACGCATTCGCCTTCACCAACTCCGGCCCGCTCGCCGTCGGCACCGTAGATGGCGTCGTCGGAATCACCACGACCAATGGGGGGATCACCCTCATCGTCGATACGCTCGATATCCAACAAGCGGTGAATGCCGGCACTCGCTCGGTAGTCCTTCTCCCCGTCACAGGCGCTCGCACGATCAACCTCGGCACGGATACTGGAGGCTTGGATCTGACCGACTCCGAACTGGACCGGATCACTGCCGGCATATTGCAGATCGGACAACAAGGCAGCAACCCGATCAATGTCAGCTCGGCTGTGACCCCGCTGAACGTGAGCACCCTGAGACTCGGTGGCGACACCCTCACCGGAGTCGGCAGCATCCGCGTGGCAAACCTCATTATCGACGTCGCGCAGTCAGTGTCGCTCACAGGGACGAACGATGTGGATTTTCTGACGATCACTTCCAGCTCCCAGCCCGGCAGCATCACCTTCGCTGATGCCAGCGGATTCTCCTTCGGAGTGCCAAACTTCGGCGCCACGCTCGCGCGATCAGGCTTTCAGACGACGACTTTCAACGTGGGGAACGCGGCGGTTGCCTTCCGCCCTGAAGCAGATCTGTATTTTGAAATCTTCGCCAGCCCGACCCAGCTCGACAAATTCGTCGTGACCGGCACCGTCACGCTTGCCGGCGCCGCGGCCACCTTCAATCTCAGCGATCCACTCCTGCCGGACACGGAATATATCATCCTCAGCAATGACGGGACGGACCGGATTACTGGCACCTTCGCGGGCATCGCTGAAGGCGGTGTCGTCATCAGCAACGGGCAGGCTTTCCGCGTCTCTTACGTCGGCGGCGACGGCAACGACATCAGCCTCCGAGCGGTGTTCACCGACCTCACCTTCAGCGCCGACAAACGCAGCGCATTTTACACCGACGTGGACGGCGACAAGGTCACGATCAGCGTCAGTAAGGGAAAGCTCGACGCGGCCGACTTCACGTTTGTCGTCGCCGGAACCCTCGGCGGTTCGCAGCTTCAACGCATCAACCTCAGCGACGACGGCGGCGAATTCAAAAACGCCAACCTCACAGCAAACGCCATCACCCCCAGCGGCGGCACCGGCGACGGCGTCGTGAATATCGGCGCCATCGACTCGACCGGTCGCGACCTTGGCAAGGTCAAGGTCAGCGGCGATCTCGGCCAGATCGACGTCGGCGATGGCGACCCGAGAAAGCCCGCGCTGCTCAAGCTCAAAGTCGGAAGCATGGGCCTCAATGGCAACACCACCCAACCGATCGGCACCACAGGTCCACTCGCGTCGTCCTTCGATGGAAACGTTTCCAAACTCGTAGTCAAAACCGGCATCAAAGACGCCACTCTCACCATCGGCGGAACGCTCAACGTCGCCAACATCACCGGGGATATCGACGGCTCCGGCGGCGGCGCCGCGGCCGGACTGATCAGCGTCGGGAAGAACCTCGGGACCCTCACCGTCACGGGGAACGTCAAGGGTGGCGCCACTGCCAGCGGCATCATCGCCGGGCGCGCGATCGGCACCGTCACGATCACCGGTGATCTCATCAGCGCAGATCCCGCGCACCCCGTGGTCGTGAGCGCTTTTGGAAAAAAGAACGCCGTGACCTCCGGCGTGGATCTCGCGATCGGTACGCTCAACGTCCTCGGCAATGTGGACCACGCGCGAATCCTCGCAGGCTACGATCTGAGCGGGGCCGGCACGAACGCCGACGCCTCCATCGGCCTCATCCGCGCGGGCCTCGACTGGACCGCCAGCACCGTCCTCGCCGGCGTGACGGGCAATGGCGATGGCTTCGAAGGAACCGGGGACGACACGAAACTCGGGCCCGCTGGTGTTCGCGACGTACAAGGCATCTTTTCTCAGATCGCGAAGGTCGTCATCAAAGGCATGGCGTTCGGAACCAACACACCGACCACGGACAGCTTCGGCATCGTCGCAGAACAAATCGTCGCCGCCAAGGTCAACGGCACCAAACTCGCCTTCCATGCGGGCGCGCGAACCATCGGCGATGCGTTTTTCCCCACGACCACCGGCCCCGGCCAGAACGGCGCACAGTTCGACTTCGCCATCCGCGAGATCACCAACTAGCCCCACGAGGAGGAGCGTCACTGCACCGCCTACGACTGCGGACCGTCTCCTCCACGCTGATTCCAGGGCATCCGCGCGATCAACAAGCCCATGCCGCACCAGTCCGTGATGCCTGCAAACATCAGACCGGCGCCCACAAACGCAGAGAGCCAGACGAACGCCGGATGCACGAACTGCGCGAATAGAACGCCAGCAACCACGATCCCTCCCGCGGCGATTCGCACCTGACGTTCGAGCGACATGATTTTCGTGCTGCCGCGATCTACCGGCAGCCCCGCCTCCGCCCAAGCCATCGTGCCGCCATCGACGACACAGCACCGCGTGAAGCCTCCTTTTTCCAGCCGCTCCGCCGCCTGCGTCGCACGCCCGCCCGACCGGCAGAAGATGTAAAGCGGCTGATCTTTCGCGAAGCCGTTCGCTCCAGCGAGCTGAGTCGCATCCAGCCGATCCAGTGGCGAAAGCACGACGCCCGGCACATGAATCTCCGCGTGCTCAGCCGGAGTGCGGACATCAAGCAGGTGCAGCGCCTCACCTTGTTGGCGGCGTTCATGGAGTTGTTGGGGCTGGATCGTTTGCATGGGCGTCTACGCCAATGGACCACGTTTCAGGATCGCCCGCGCAAAAAAAATGGTCCGAAGTCCGCATCACCGGTCCGCGCTCCGGCCTTGCAGCGACCGTGGACTGGCAGCCATCGTTGGAGACGCTTATGTCCGACCCACTCTGGTTCAAAGACGCCGTCATCTATCAGCTCCACGTCCGCGCCTTCTGCGATGGGAACGGCGATGGAATCGGTGACTTTCGCGGGCTGCTCTCGAAGCTCGATTACCTCGATCAACTCGGCGTGACGGCGCTGTGGCTGCTGCCGTTTTATCCCTCGCCGCTGCGCGATGATGGCTACGACACGGCGGACTACATGTCGGTGAATCCGACCTACGGCACGCTCGCGGATTTTCAGGAGTTCCTCGTCGAGGCGCACAAGCGTGGGCTGCGCGTGATCACGGAGTTGGTGCTCAATCACACGAGCGATCAGCACGCGTGGTTCCAGCGCGCGCGTCGCGCGAAAGCGGGCACGCCGGAGCGCGACTTCTACGTGTGGAGCGACACGCCGGATCTCTATCGCGATGCGCGCATCATCTTCAAGGATTTCGAGCACTCGAACTGGGCGTGGGACCCGGTGGCGAATTCCTACTACTGGCACCGCTTCTACTCGCATCAGCCAGATTTGAATTGGGAGAATCCGGAGGTCGAGAAGGTGATGTTCAAGACGATCGACTTCTGGCTCGCCATGGGCGTGGACGGCCTGCGGCTCGACGCGGTGCCCTACCTCATCGAGCGCGATGGCACGAACTGCGAGAACCTCCCCGAGACGCACGCGATCCTGCGGCGGTTGCGCGCGCACATCGACGCGAGTTTTCCGAACCGCATGCTGCTCGCGGAGGCGAACCAGTGGCCGGAGGAAGCGGCCGCCTACTTCGGCAAGGACGGCGACGAGTGCTCGATGGCGTTTCATTTTCCCGTCATGCCGCGGCTCTTCATGGCGCTGCAAATGGAGGATCGTTTTCCGATCATCGACATCCTCGAACAGACGCCCGCGATCCCGGCGAATTCGCAGTGGGCGATGTTCCTCCGCAATCACGACGAACTGACGCTCGAGATGGTGACCGACGAGGAGCGCGACTACATGTATCGCGTCTATGCGTCCGACCAGCGCGCGCGGATCAATCTCGGCATCCGCCGCCGCCTCGCGCCGCTGCTGCGCAACAGCCGCCGCAAAATCGAACTTCTCAACGTGCTCCTGCTCTCGCTCACCGGCACGCCGATCATCTATTACGGCGACGAGATCGGCATGGGCGACAACATCTACCTCGGCGACCGCAATGGCGTGCGCACGCCGATGCAGTGGAGCATGGATCGCAACGCCGGCTTCTCGCGGGCGAATGCGCAGCAGCTTTATTTCCCGGTCATCATCGACTCAGAGTATCACTACGAGGCGGTGAATGTGGAGACGCAGGAGCGCAATCCGTCGTCGCTGCTGTGGTGGACGCGGCGCGTCGTGGCGATGCGCCAGCGCTTCAAGGCATTCGGTCGCGGCAGCATGGAATTCCTGCCGTCGGACAACCCGCGCGTGCTCGCTTTCGTGAAGGAATTCGCCGGCGAGAAAATCCTGATTCTCGCGAATCTCTCGCGCTTCGCGCAGCCGCTGGAGCTCGATCTCTCGCGCTGGAGCGGCCTGAGCCCGACCGAGGTATTCAGTCACAACCGCTTCCCGACAATCACGGACGCGCCCTACTTCTTCACGATGGGGCCGCACGATTATTTGTGGCTTTCGCTCGAACCCGAGACTTCGCCGCAGCGCATCGGCACGGACTTCGTCGCACCGCAGGTCGAGTTGGCCGCGACTTGGGAAAACGCGATGCAGACGCTGCAGAGCGCCCACTTCGAGGAGCGCGCGCTGCCGGAGTGTTTGCAGCATTGCCGATGGTTCGGCGGAAAGGCGCACGCGCTCCGCAGCGTGCAGGTGCTCGACTCAGTGGCGCTCGGCTCTGCGGCGACCGGCCACGACGCGGGGCGGCTCGCGTTTTTGCAGTCGAACTATTTCGACATCGCGCCGGAGATCTACGTGCTGCCGCTCCAACTCGCGGCGGCCGCGCAGGGCTCCGAGAAAATCGTCGCCCGGCTCCGCGACGGCGTGCTTTTCGACGCGCTCGACGACGAGAGCTTCCGCTCGGCGCTCTTTGAAATCATCCTCGGCGAAAAGCGTCTGCCTGCTGGCGAAGGCGAGCTCGTCGGCATCTGCGGCGCTGCGCTCAAGGCGGACGCGATCACGCTGCCTTTGCCATCGCGCGCACTGAAGGCCGAGCAGAGCAACTCCGCGGTCATCTACGACGGCCGCTTTTTCCTGAAGCTCTACCGCAAGCCGGAGCTGGGCGAAAATCCAGACGCCGAGCTGCTGCGCTTTCTCAGCGAGCGGCAGAAGTTCGAGCAAGTGCCCGGCTACTGCGGCGCGATCGAGCATCGCGTGGCCGGCGCGGAGCCGCGCGTCCTCGCGCTGCTCGTCGCGAATGTCCCGAACGAGGGCGACGCGTGGAGCTACACGCTCGATTCGCTCAGCCGGTTCTTCGAGCGCGTTCTTTCGCAGCAACCCGTGGCCACCGGCGCGACGCCCGC
>JAYTDO010000022.1:0-6847 GCA_043735935.1 Chthoniobacteraceae bacterium | reverse complement strand
CGTCCCCTTCCATGATCTGCATGTGGTAGATGTCGTAGAGCAGGCGAAAATGCGGCGAGCCGACGGCGTTGCAGAGGGCGATGCCCCACGCGCTTTTGTCGCACTGGTAATCGGCATGGTTCACGCGGCTGTTGAGCAATTCCATGCAAAGGACCACGCCGCGTTTTTCGGCGAGCGGGATGAGACGTTTAAGACCCTCGGCGCAATTCTTGATGCCCGTCTCGTCTTCGAGCCCGTCGCGATTGCCGGAGAAGCAGATGAGGTTTTTCATGCCCGCATCGGCGACGGCGGCGATCTGAGGTTCGTATGCCTGCACGAGCAGATCGTGATGTTCCTTTCGGTTAAACGCCCTCGTGATGCCGCCCAGATCGCCGGTGGGGCCTTTGATCGTCGGATTGCTGACCATCGCGCATGTGAGGCCGTGTTTTTTGAGCGTCGGAAAATCGGCAGGTTGCAGGAGGTCAATGGAAGTGAGGCCCATGTCCTTCCCGGCGGCACAGAGGTCGTCGAGCGAGACTTTGGGATAACACCATTTGCACACGGAATGCCGGATCGCGCCCGCTGCTCCGGTGGCGGCGTCGGCGGCGGAAATGCGTTGGGCGAGGGATGCTGCGGCGATTGTGGCGGCGCTGGCGCGGAGGAAGGAGCGGCGAGTGTGGGTGGAGGGATTCATCGCGTTGAGCGTAGTCCGGGGGTTCACATCCGCCAAGCGCGACGGCGCGCTTGCTTCGAGTCCGCCAGGCGGCACATTCGCCACCGATGAGCGAACGTTCGCATTTCGACCAGCATCGGGACTTCATCGTTCCACCGAATCCGCCTCCGCCGGAGGGCGCGGCGACGCTGTACGAACGCCTCGGCGGGCGATCAGGGATCAGCCGGCTGGTGAAGTGGTTCTATGCGCGGGCGCGGTATGACGATGTGCTGGAGCCGATCTTCAAAGCGCACATCCACGATTGGGCGCGGCATATCCCTTCGCTGATCGAGTTTTGGGTGCGAATGACGGGCGGTCCGTCAAGCTATGCGGGGAGCCTCACGGCTTCACACCGACCGCTCGCGCTCGAGGCGCGGCATTTTACCGTATGGCTGCAGTGGTGGGATCGCACGTGTCGCGAGGTGCTGGCGGATGCGCCGGTCGAATGCGCGGAGATGAGCGCGCTCGGTCATCGCCTTGCGGCTCAGATGCAGCGGCGGGCGTGAGTCGCTTTACGCCGAGGCGGGCTGCTGCGTGGGGCGTTTGATCTCGGTGCGAAGGTCTTTGCCACCACGATTGCTCCACCAGAGGACGACGGGCGCGGCGACGAATACCGACGAGTAGGTGCCGACGAGGACACCGACGAGGATGGCGAAGGCGAAGTCATTCAAGACCGGGCCGCCGAAAATGTAGAGGCCGACGGTGGTGATGAGCGTCACGCCGCCGGTGAGGATGGTCCGGCTGAGGGTTTCGTTCACGCTCAGGTTCATGATTTCGAGGATCGTGCCGCGGCGGCCGTTGTGGATGCCTTCGCGGATACGATCGAAGACGACGATGGTGTCGTTGACCGAATAACCCGCGATGGTGAGCACGGCGCCGACGATGATGAGGGAAAGCTCGCGTCCGAAGAGCGCGAAGGCGCCGATGGTGATGATGACGTCGTGGAGGAGCGCCACGAGGGCGCCGAGCGCGAAGCTGAACTCAAACCGAATCGTGACGTAGATAAGAATTCCGATCATGCCAAAGCCGAGGGCGAGTGCGGAGTTGTGGAGAAGTTCCGCGCCGATCAGTGAGCCGACGTGTTCGAGTTGGTTCTGCACGAAATCGGATTTCGGGAATCTCTGCTTGAGCAATTCTTGGATGGCTTCCGCCGATTTTTCGGGGCTGCGGATCGTGAGGTATTCCTTGTCCTTGGATTTTTCGATCTGGACGACGGCTTCGCCTACCTTGAGTTCCTCGATGGCGGCGCGGACTTCGGCGACGCCGGCCTTTTCTCCGCGGGCTTCGAGCACGAGGCGGTCGCCACCCTTGAAGTCGACGCCGAGCAGACGGTCGCCTTTCACGGCCATGATGCCGAAGGAGGAGGCGATGATGAGGAGGGAGATCGTGATGGCGATTTTGCGTTTGCCGAGGAAGTCGAAGTTGGTCGCGCTGATGAGGCTGGACATCTTGACCTTCTTCAAGGTGCCGCTGGAGAGCGCCCATTCGAAGAGATTGCGCGTGACGATGAGCGCGGTGAAGAGCGAGGCGACGATGCCCATCGTGAGCGTGACGGCAAAGCCTTTGACCGGGCCGGTCGCTTTCCAGAAGAGGATGACTGAGGTGATGAGCGTGGTGACGTTCGAGTCGAAGATGGCGCTGAAGGCCTTCTCAAACCCGGCAGTTACGCCGGCTTTCACCGATTTTCCCTCGGCGAGTTCTTCCCGGATGCGCTCGTAGATGAGCACGTTTGCATCGATGGCCATGCCGAGTGTGAGGATGACGCCCGCGATGCCGGGGAGCGTGAGGACGGTGCCAAACATGCCCATCGCGCCGAAGAGGACGACGACGTTGACGAGGAGCGCGAGATTCGCGAGGACGCCCGAGAAGCGGTAGTAGGCGAGCACGCAGAAGACGGTCAGGATGACGCCGACGAGGCCGGCGTAGATGCCGCTGTTGATCGCGTCGGCTCCGAGCGAGGCGCTGGCGCTGCGTTCGTCTTCGACGACGACCGGCGTGGCGAGCGGATTTTCGAGGACGCTGGCGAGGCCGCGCGCCTGCTGCTCCTTGAAATTCCCGGTGATCTGAGCGCTGCCCTGCCAGATCGCATCGCGGATGACGGGCGCACTCTGCACTACGCCGTCGAGCATGATGGCGAAGCGTTTGCCGACGTTCTCGGAGGTGAGTTTCCCGAAGAGTTCTCCACCCTCGGTGTTGAACTGAAGGCTGACGCCCCAGCCCTGTTTGTCGAAAAAGGCATGCGCGCCGGTGACCATTTTGCCGGGGATGTCGGTCTTCTTGCGGATGAGCAGTTGCTCCTCAAAGGGCTTGCCGTTGCGTTCGTCCTTGTAGGTTTCGATCTTGTAGGCGGGATCGGGCGCGGCGAGCCCGGCGACGATCTCGTCGCTGTTCGGGTGGACCATGCGGAATTCGAGCTTCGCGACCTGTTTGAGCTGGTTGCGCGTGTCGTTGAGCTTCTCGGCACTGAGGCCTGGGATCTGGACCAAGATGCGGTCCGTCCCTTGCGGGGTGATGATCGGTTCGCTGGTGCCCATCTTGTCCACCCGCTTGCGGATGACTTCGACGGCCTGGTCGACCATGGTCTTCGTGATTTCTTTCTTCTCGCCCTTCTCATCGGGCTCGGCGACGAGGCGGATGAGGAATGAAGTGCCGCCTTTCAAATCGAGACCGAGCTGGATTTTACCAGTGGTGGTGATGCTTCCGGCGGCGTCCTTTTTGTCGAAAGGAGGCATGACCGAGTGCAGCGACAGGGCGACGACGGAGACTGTGATGACGGAGCCGAGGATGCGCTTGAGGCGGTCGCTGTCGGTGGCGAAATACCAACCGAAGAGGACGAGCAGCACAAGGCCGCCGAGGAAGATGAGGAAGTTCGGGTTCATTGCGGGAAAGGGTATTCGTGGGGAAAAGATCAGGCCTTGTCGGCGACGACCAGCGCCTCGGCTTTGGCCGTATCGGGCGAAATGACATTGGCGATCGCGGTCTTGTCGATTTCGATTTTGACGCTGTCGGCAATCTTAAGGATCAGCGTCGGGCCGTCTTTGACGTTGGCAACGATGCCGTAGATGCCGCCGTTGGTGACGACCTTGTCGCCTGTCTTGAGAGCGCTGACTCGGGCCAGAAGGGCCTTTTGCTTGTTTGCCTGTGGGCGGATGCTGACGAAGTAGATGAGCGCAAAGGCGAACGCCATCATGACCATCATGTTCATCCCCTGAAGGCCGGGATCGGCGCCCTTGGCTGTGGTGGAGGTTTGAGCGAGGACGAGAAGGGTCGCGAGATTCATGGAAAAAAGGGCTTGAAATGCCTTTCCCGGTGGTCGGGAAAAAGGGACGGAAGGTTATGCGGCGAGGACCGGTTGTCCAAGGTTTTCTCTGGGTGCCGGAGGTCACTCACGAAGGGCAATTTCTTGGGTCGGCGAGGGCGAGAGCCAGGCGCCATCGTCGTGGTGATGGATGCGGATCAGGTCGGTCAATTGCAGCGCCAGCAGGACTCGGAGGCGGATGCCGGGGTCCGGGAGATCCAGGGGAACGTTGTAGATTGGCACCCGGCGTTCACGTTCGAGGCGCGCGAGGAACTCGGCGGCGAGGGCCAACTCCGCGTCGTTGAGACTCTGCCAGGCGGAGAGGTTTCCCCAAACAGCAAGGGTAGCCCGTGGGACGGCGAGAAGGATGTCGGCTCCGATCTCAACGGCGGACTTCTCGTCCTTGGGCGTGTCGTTTGGCGACCTTCGGTGGGCGAGCCAGGTGAGGAGGATGAGCAGGCCCGCGCTGTAGATGAACAGCACTGGCAGGACTTCCGGTGCCTGAGCGTCCATGCCGTGAGCGAGCGTGGCGAAGATCAACGCGAGCCAAAACAAAAGCGCGTAGAGCAAATACCAGAGCGCCGCCGCGACGAGCAATGTGAGCAGGCCGGCGAAGAAGACCAGGCGGTTATGCCGCGCGAAATGTCCGCGTAATCGCCGCACCGCCGCGGCCCGCGGATCGTCGCTGCGGCGTGGTCGAAACATCGCGGGACGCTAGCGGGAGGACCAGCGGTGGGCCGACGCGATCGTATTTGCGATGAGCATGGCGATGGTCATCGGGCCCACGCCGCCAGGCACGGGTGTGATGGCGCGGCACTTTGGAGCGACCTCGGCGAATGCGACATCACCGACGATTTTCGTGCCACGTGGCGAGGTCGGGTCTGGTACGCGATTGATGCCGACGTCGATCACGATCGCCCCTTCGCGAACCATGTTTTCCGTCACAAATTCCGGCTGCCCGATCGCGGCGATGAGGATGTCTGCGGAGGCGCACACCTCTGCAAGATGACGTGTGCGGGAGTGGGCGACGGTCACGGTCGCGTCCCCGCCCGGACCTTTGCCCATGAGGAGGAGCGCCATCGGCTTGCCCACGATCATCGAACGCCCGAGCACCACGACGTTCGCTCCGCGCGTATCGACATCGGCCTCGACGAGCAGGCGCTGGCAGCCGAGCGGGGTGCAGGGGACGAATCCATCCGTGTCGCCGAGCGCCAGCTTGCCGACGTTGACGGGATGAAAGCCATCCACGTCTTTCCGCGGGTCGATGGCCTCGACCACGGCTCGTTCGTCGATGTGTGGTGGAGGCGGGGACTGCACCAGGATGCCGTGGATGGCGGGGTCGTTGTTGAGTCGATGGACGAGCGCAATGAGCTCGGCCTGCGACGTGGATGCCGGTAGTTCGTGTTTCACGGAATGCATCCCGAGTTCGTGGCATTTTTTGTCCTTTGATCGGACGTAGGCAAGCGAGGCGGCGTTCTCACCCACCAGCACGACGGCGAGCCCAGGCGTGACACCGCGAGCGCGCAATTCCGCGACCGCGGCGCGGGATTCTTCGTTGGATTTCAGGGCGATAGCTTTGCCGTCGATGAGCTGCATAGGCGCGAAAGATGTGCGGGCGTGGCTCAAAAACGCAACGCCGTTTCACGTCGGCGTCAGCGCAGCGCCGGGCGCAGGGCGGGAGCCGCAGTCGGGAGCTCCTTCATTACGAGTTCCGCCATCGCCTTCGCACCTACCTCGTTGAAATGCGTCCGGTCCTTCGGCTCGTTGGCCATTTCCTGCGACTCGGCACGACCGAGTCGCTGGAAGAGCGCGCCGCTGCTGGCGTGAAGATCGATCAGCGGAGTTTTCGTCTCGGCTGCGACCGCCTTCATCGCATCGGCATACGGCTGCAAGGCATCATCGAGTTTCCCCTGCGCGTCGAAGATGCGGCGGTGCATGGGTGTGACAAGGATCGGCTGGGCGCCGGCAGCGCGAGTGTCGGCCACGTAGCGCTCCAGGAATTCGCGATAGTCCGTCGCGGCGTCGGTGGACTCGCCGTGACCGGGACCGTGCGAGTCATTGTGGCCAAACTGAATGAGAACGAAATCCGGCTTCTCTGCGAGCGCCTTGGTCCAGCGGCCTTCCTTGATGAACGTCTTCGTGCTTCGTCCACTCGCGGCGTGATTTTTGACGACGACCGTTTCATTGAAATACCCCTGCAAAAACTGTCCCCAGCCGCGGCACGGGCTCTCGGGCGGATAGTTGCAAACGGTTGAATCCCCAACGACCACGATGCGTTTCTCAGTCGGCTCCGCAGCATGCGCGGCGAGGGCGATGACGAAGAGGAGCGTGGCGAAAATTCTCATGGTCGAGTGATACACCCGATCCCGTCGGAAACGGCAGCGCTTTACGCCGTCCGCCGACGGCGACCGAGGAGGCCGAGCGCCCCGGCGAAGAGCAGGCCGATCGAGCCGGGTTCCGGCACGGCGGCAGGGGCGCCTGCGCTCGATCCGCCAGCGGCAGGACCGGAGGCTGAGAGCGCCGGGGCGCCGGAGGTCAGCGAGGCGAGGAACAAGCTGAAGTCGTCGCTGGTGACCACACCGTCGTAGTCGTAGTCGCCGTTGAGCCACGATGCAGGCGCCGCTCCGGTGAAGCCGTCCAGGAACAAGCTGAAGTCGTCAGTGGTCACGGTGCCGCTCAGGTCGTTGTCCCCGTAGTAGGTCGTCTTCACGAGGATTTCATTTCCGGTAAGGCCGGTCACGTTTCCAAAGGCGCTATAGCCAAGGTCCACATTGCTGGCGACGGCGAGAGCGGTGAGGCCGAGCGGGTCATTGGTGGCGGTGCTGCTGTTGATGCCTGCGCCATTCCACGAGCCGCCG
>JAYTDO010000021.1:0-3331 GCA_043735935.1 Chthoniobacteraceae bacterium | reverse complement strand
GCGTAGCCGACGAACGCGCGCACCGTCGCCGTTTCCTCGGCGAGCGCCTGCTCGGCTTCGTCGATGACCAGATGATGCCGGCACTCCATGCGCTGCGTTTGCGGGTGCCATTTGAAGGACGCGAAAATGAGCTGATCCGTGGACACCGGCCCGCCGAGGAAAACCGGCACGTTCGCGAGCGCCCCAAGATCGCGACCGGGCAGCAGGTCGGCGACGGTGCGGCCCGCCGGGCGGTTGAGCGTGAGGCCGAAGGAGCCTTCGTCCGCGTCATTCGTGGAGAGAAAGAGCACCGTTTTGGCGAAATTCGGATCGCGCAGGCCGGGATGCGCGACGAGCAGCGAGCCGGTCAGGCTGATCGAGGACGGGTTGAATTCGCGCACGCCGGGAAACTAGGAATGACCGGCCATTGCGCAAGCCCGAGTCGGCCCGTCTTTTCGCGTGTCTCGCGCGCTGGCTTTGCTACCGTCTGCGCCCTCATGCCGAGTCCATCCGCACCCCTGACCATCGCCGGTCGCGAATTCCATTCGCGCCTCCTCCTCGGCACGGGGAAGTTTTCCTCCAACGCGGCGATGGCCGGCGCGCTCGACGCGAGCGGCTGCGAGATCGTCACCGTCGCCCTGCGCCGCGCGGATCTTTCCGGCAAAGGCGATCCCTTCGCCAACATCCTCGATTTCATCGACCCGAAAAAATACCTGCTCCTGCCCAACACCAGCGGCGCGATGAACGCCGAGGAAGCCGTCCGCCTCGCCCGACTCGCCGCCGCCGCGGGCCTGCCGCAGTGGGTGAAACTCGAAATCCATCCCGACCCGCGCTACCTCCTGCCCGACCCGATCGAGACTTTGAAAGCCGCGGAGATTCTGGTGCGTGAAGGCTTCATCGTCCTCCCGTACATCAACGCCGACCCCGTGCTCGCGAAGCGCCTGCAAGACGTCGGCACCGCGACGGTCATGCCGCTCGGCTCACCCATCGGCAGCAACCGCGGCATCGAGACGCGCGCGCAAATTGAAATCATCATCGAGCAGGCGACCGTCCCCGTCATCGTCGATGCCGGCCTCGGCGCACCAAGCCAGGCTGCGGAGGCGCTGGAGATGGGCGCCGACGCTGTGCTCGTGAACACCGCCATCGCCATCGCCGCCGATCCCGCGCGCATGGCCCGCGCTTTCAAAGGTGCCGTCGAAGCGGGCCGCGAAGCCTACGAAATCGGCCTCGCCGAGCGTCTCGACGCCGCCTCCGCCACGAGCCCGCTCGCCGCTTTTCTGCAAAACGCCTGAATTTTCTCTAGCCTGCCTACACCGCCGAGTGGTTACTGTAATTACATGACTGCCACCTTGAAAATCGTCCGTATCGGCAACTCCCGCGGCATCCGCCTGCCACAGCATTTCATCCGCCAGTGCGGGCTCGGTGATGAAGTCATCGCGGAAGCCAGCCAGCACGGTCTCCTGCTGCGCCCGGCGCAGGTCGGCAAGATGAGCCTCGCGGATTCCTTTCAGGCAATGGCCGACGACGCGCCGGCCAGGGCCGAGGCCCGCGAGTGGGCGGAAAGCGGACTGGCCGATGGCCTGAGCGACGAGTGAGATGATCGCCCGCTACCACATCCACTGGGCGTCGCTCGACCCGGCGAAAGGTCGCGAGACCAGGAAAACACGGCCCTGCGTGGTCGTGAGTCCAAACCCCATGCACCGCACCGGCATGGCCGTGGTCTGCCCGCTCACCCGCACGCTGCACCCAGAGTGGTTTCACCGGCTGCAAATCCGTTGCGCGGGCAAGCCCGCGGAAGTCATGGTCGATCAAATCCGCGCCATCAGCATTGAACGGCTGGGCCGGAAGATCGACCTGCTCGGGCCGCAGGATGCCGAGGCGCTCCGCAAATTGATCGCGGCGCTTTACGCCACGCCCTAAACACCAAAGCCTATGTCCCTCCTCGAAGTCAAAAATCTCCGCACTTGGTTTCCCGTCACCGGCGGCATTTTGCGCCGTCATGTGGATGATGTGAAAGCGGTGGATGATGTCAGCTTCACCATCGAGCCCGGCACGACCGTCGGCCTCGTGGGCGAAAGCGGGAGTGGGAAATCGACGATTGGGAAAACCATCCTCAAGCTCGTCCCAGCGACGAGCGGGCAGATTCTTTTCGACGGGCGCGATATTCTGCCGATGAGCGAGAACGAATTCCGCCCACTGCGGCGCGAGGTGCAGATGATCTTCCAAGACCCGTTCGGCTCGCTCAATCCTCGGCACACCATTTTCCAAATCGTCGGCGAGGCGCTCGAAATCCATTTCCCCACGATGAACCGCAGCGAGCGCCGCGAGCGCGTGAACGAGTTGATGAAGCAGGTCGGGCTGAAGCCGGAGATGATGGAGCGGTATCCGCACGAGTTCAGCGGCGGGCAGCGGCAGCGCATCGGCATCGCACGGGCGCTGGCGGTGAAGCCGAAGTTCATCGTTTGCGATGAACCGGTGAGCGCGCTCGATGTGAGCGTGCAGGCGCAGATCGTCAACCTGCTCCAAGACCTCCAGGCCGAACTCGGGCTGACCTACCTTTTCATCGCCCACGATCTCGCCGTGGTGGAGCACATGAGCGACCATGTGCTCGTCATGTATCGCGGCAAAATCGTCGAGAGCGCCAGCGCCGAAGCCATCTACGAAGCCCCGCAGCACGACTACACGAAGAAGTTGCTCGCCGCGGTGCCGAAATTCGCGTGACGCGGGGGGAAGTTGAGAGTTGTTAGTTTTTAGTTGAGAGCCGCGCTTTCAAAATCGACAACCGCTCCGCAACTCACTCGTTTCCGAAAACCACCGGCGGCTCTCAACTTTCAACTACCGACTCTCAACTTCCCATGACTCCGCTCATCAGAAAACTCCTCGGCATGAACTGGGTGCTCGTCGGCCTCAGCTTCGGCCTGTGCATCCTCGGGGTCATCGCCGTGTACAGCGCCTCCGCCTTTCGCGACGACGCCCTCTCCCAAAGCTACTGGCACAAGCAGGCCGTGTGGGTCGGCGCGGGCATCGTCGTCTTCATCGCCACCAGCCTCATTGATTACCGCTGGGTGAAATGGGCCGCGCTGCCGATGTATCTCCTGAGCATCGTCTTCGTCATCCTCACCTACACCAAGCTGGGCGAGGAGCACGGCGGCGCCAAATGCTGGCTGCGGCTGCCGGGCATCGGCACCTTCCAGCCCTCGCAGATGGCGGTCATCGCGGGCGTGCTCACCGTCGCGCTTTTCCTCAGCCAGTTTCGCAAGCTCCACCCGATGATGAAGCTCGTCTTCACCGGCGCGATCGTCGGCGGGCCGATGCTCCTCATCCTCAAGCAGCCCGATGTCGGCATGACCCT
>JAYTDO010000020.1:0-2394 GCA_043735935.1 Chthoniobacteraceae bacterium | reverse complement strand
CGAGGACGAGGCGCTTCGGCAAAATCTCGACGCTCGTGCAGGTCGGCTCGGTGGGCGGGTCGTTGGGAGCGCCGGCTTCGAGCCAGCGGATGAGCGTCTTCGCGTACTGGCTGTCGCGCTCGAAAAGTTTGCCGGCGGTGTGCGGCGCGTCGCCCACGCATTTCGTGATGACCATCGAGTCGCCCGGCAGCGCGAGATTGATGCGGCGTCCGGCGAGTTCGCGGGTGAGGCGGAAGTGGTCGCCTTCGGGGTCGTAGCCGAAGAGCGAAAGGCGGAAGCCGTCCTGCCCGCGCGCGGAGCCGTGGCAGCCGCCGGAGTTGCAGCCGGAGCGGAGGAAGACGGGCATGACATCGCGGCGGAAGGAAACCGGCGGATCGGTCTGCACGTCGGCGACTTTCACCGGCACGTCGATGGCCTGGCCGGCGAACGCGACGTGCAAAGCGGTGTCGCCATCGGCGAGCGGGGAGACGAGGCCTTTCTCGATTTTCGCCTTTGCCGGATCGGCGAAAGTGAACGCGGCCTGCCCGGTGACATCGCGCTGCACGCCGCTCTGTTCGGTGATGCGGACGACGAGCGACTGCACGGCGCGCGCGGTTTTGAGATTCACGTCGCCGGGGAAAACTTCGAGCGTGAACGGGCCGGCTGGCGGCGCGGTCACGGCGGGGACGCCGCTCTCCGCGGGCTCGCCTTCGGCCTTCGCCTGCGAAGGCGCGGAGGTCAGCAGGCTGACGATGCCCGCGCCGCTGAGCGCGGTGGCGATACACGCGCCGAGCACCCATTTCACATGCTGCGTGCCAGTGCGTTTCGGGGTGGAGAGACGGGATTTCGCTTTCATTTTTTCTCTTCGACTTTGGCCACGCTCGCAGCATCGACGCGGAGGATGCCGCCCTGTCCGAAGGTCTGCAAAATGACCTCGCCGTTTTGCGGCACCGCGACCTGGCAGAAAAGCGACGCGTGACGCGCGACCGGCGTGGTCTTGTCGGCGACGACTTCAAATTTCACCTCGGTGTCGTCCTTGCTGATTTCGCGCTCGGCGGCGGTGCATTTGTTGGGCAGGCCGAGCAGTTGGATTTTCGCTTTGCCCTCGAACGGCGCTTTCTGCTGGAGCTTCACGGTCACGACCGTCTTGTCGCCCTGATCGACGAACGTGCGGACGATTTGTCCGCCGAGAAAAGGCGGGATGATTTCGAGTTCCGCGAGCTGCGTGGAAACCCACACGGGGCCTTTGCCCGCGTCCGTCGAGCCGACCACGGTGATCTTCCATTTCTTCGTCTGCGCATCGCCGTTCGCGCTGATCGCGACCAAGCCTTCGCTTTCGTTTTCCTTGATCTCCGCCGAGCCTGCGGTGCCGATGCCGGGCGGCGCGTAGAGCAGCGCGAGGTTGATCTTGCCTTTGAAGTCCGCCTTGCGCTCGGCGGTGACTTTCAGGTTCATCGAGCCGCTCTGCGCGATGGGCACTTTCGGCTGCACGAGGTTGATTTTGAAAGGCGCTTCCTCGGCCACGGCGACGGCGAGTTTGTCCGCGACGATGCGGTAGTAGGGCGCGTTGTTGCCGTTCTCGACGATGTCGATGGGATGCGCGACGCGGCTTTCGAGCGGCTTGCCGTCGGTGGGTTTGGCGATCAGCTCGAAAGTGCGCGTGGCCACGGCGGCGTCGGGCGCGGCTTCAAAGACGACGGGGATGGTATCGACGTTGCCGAGGATGGGGCCGGCGGTCATCACCACGCCCGCCGGGAGCGCGCTCGGCGTGAGCGCGACATCGCCGCCGAAATTGTCGCGCTTCACTTTGACGAGCGAGGCGTAGCGGTTGCCTTTCGCCACGGAAATCGTCTGCCGGTCCTGCGTGTTTTGCTGCATCTCCGGCAGCCACACGGCGATCTCGGGTTTCGTCGCCACCATCTCGATGCGGTAGGTGAAAGTGGGCCCGCCGCGACCGAGTTGGTCTTTCACGGCGACGCAGAAATTACCGTCCGCTGGCACCTTCCAGCGCAGGTAGCTGTCCGGCCCGCCGCTGTCGTCGTTCTGCGCGATGCGGTTGCCTTTTTCGTCGTAGATTTCGAGCACGGAATCGAGCGGCGAACGCAGCCGGCGGGCAAAGACATTCACGTCGAATTCCTGGTCTTTCTTCGCGGCGAATTTGAAAAAATCCACGTCGCTTTTTTCGCCGATGACGCCGTTGAAGGCGAGCGGCAGCGCCTTGTCCGTACTCGTCGCGGTCGCGGTGTCGTTGTTCGGTTCGGCTTCCAGAACATTCGGAAAAGGTGAGACGCGCAGCCAGTTCGCGGACGGCGCGGGCTGGCCGTTCTGCTCGGGGAAAGCGGCGAAGTGGTTGTCCGGTTGCGCGGGCAGTTTGACCGTCGCGGGCAGCGGGCCGGCGGCATCGCCGAGATACGT
>JAYTDO010000019.1:0-2067 GCA_043735935.1 Chthoniobacteraceae bacterium | reverse complement strand
CCTCGATCTGCCGCACCGCCGCCTTCGCCGCCGGATCCCGCAGCGAACGCGCATGACCGATGTACGCAAACGCCGCCGCCTTCTCCCCCGAGTAGGCCCTCTGCAAAAGTTTCGCGAGTGCGGGATGGGCGAGCTTCATGACGGCTGGAACCTGATGCAACAAAGGTGGTGCGACAACCTCTCCGTTCCCCGCACGCTCGATCACACCCGCCGTTTCCAATGTCTGTCGTGTCTCGCCGCGTGGAGAACCGCGGCCACGATCACCGTCCGCTCAGCCTCCAGCACTTCGTAAATGATGCGGTAGGGGAAACGGTCGGGGTATCGCCAGCGGATGTTCTTTGCCGGGTGCCGACGGCTGTTCAGCAGCGGGTTGTCGCCCAGCGCGTCACAAATCCGGAAGACTTCCTCGATGAATTCCGCGCCGAGCCCCGCGCGGCGGTCTTCATACCACGTCGTAGCCTCGGCAATGTCCCGCTCCACTTCGGGACGGAACTCCACACGCCAGTTCATCGCGGAAAGCGGGCGCGCAGGCGGGCCTTCATCTCGTCCAGAGGAACGGCGGAGCCGGGATTCCGGTGATGCTCGGCGAGGCGTTCCTCCACCAGCGCCACATCCTCCGCCGACAGCCCCGGTTCATCCAGTTCGAGCGCGCGCCGGATCAGCATCTGCCGCTCGGCGACCGTCAATGCGGGCAGTTCGTGCAACACTTCTGCGAAGCTCATGCGCGGAAGCTAGCCCGCATCCGCACCTGTGCCAGCGGGAAATGTGGGGTGCGGGCGATATGACCCGTTGTTCCAAGAGGGATAAACTGTCCCTGCTTCCGCTCCTTTAGCGTCTCTGCTGGATCGTTACGTAAATATCGTCGCTGTTCGCCTTCTCTGCAGATCCTTGGTTCAGCACGCCGTTGGGGCCGCAAGAAATGATCGTGATAGCGTCGGTCTTTTGATTGCGTTGCATCACGAATCGCCTTCCCCATCCATCAAGTAATCTTCCCTCGGCATCAAAGAAAATGGCCTTGAATTTGCCGTCCGGAAAATGACCTGCGTCGAAATGTAAGTATCCTCCTGGGTGTCGCGGGTTCACATTGCCATCAGCCTGACCGCTTATAGCTGCGAGGATGTCAGAAAGCTCACCCTTAGGAAGCCCCCAATCGCCGCTGTAATTCTGCACCGCTTTTTCGAGCGCATACAGAAGATAGAGTGTAACTCCGCCTTGTACACTGCCAACGCTACCAATCTCAAAGGCGGCGTCGACCTTGATCCCACCGGTAATGTTTCGACCACCAAAATCAGGTTCTTGGGAAAAACAGCGGAAAGGGAAAACCAAGAGGGAAGCTAAAACCAGCGATAGCATGTTTTTCATATGGATGCGCTTTGCGCCGGCAGCATGCTCGACGGCCACTGCAAAGAAAGTCCTATTGTTCTCGATGAAGGTGCAGTGAGCGGACAAGAAAACGCCCCCCTTGCGCAAACGGGCGGCTTCCATAGCGTCCGCGGCCCTATGAGTTCGACCACTGCATCGGAGAAACATGAGTTCTGGCAGGAGAATCGCCTTGGCTACCGGAGGTTCCGGGCTAATTTCGGCCCATGCCAGCGACCGCTTACCGCTATTTGATCAATCTCCCCGGTGTGCGTGGGGGCAGCACGATCGTTGAGGGGACGCGCATCGGGGTGCATGATGTGACGGGCCTCGTCGTGAATGGCGCGAGTGTGGATGATGTGGTGCGCAGCTTCCCGGATCTGACGCGCGCGCAGGTTTATGAGTGCCTGGCTTATTACGAGGATCACCGCGCAGAGATTGATGCGCTGATCGCGCGCCAGATGAACGGCGCTGCGGACGCGTGAGGTTTTTCTGCGATCACGATGTGCCTGCGGATGTCGCGCGGGTGCTGCGGCAGGAAGGCCATGAGGTGACGGAATTGCGCGCGGCATTGCCGGTGAATGCGAGCGACGCCGAGGTGCTGCGATATGCTCGCGAAAATGGGCTGCTGCTGGTGACTTGCAACCGGGACGATTTTCTCGCGCTCACATCGGAGCAGCCTGGACCAGGGCTGATCGTGCTCATCCG
>JAYTDO010000018.1:0-6376 GCA_043735935.1 Chthoniobacteraceae bacterium | reverse complement strand
ACCGCTTTATCTCTGGCATGTTGATGCATGCCCGCAAGCTTGCGAGCGATGCGGGCAGTTCGGTTCGGATTGAGGCGGCGCGCGAGGGAGAACAGGTGATTCTGGCCGCTCCGGTGCCAGCGGACGTGTAAAGTGGGTCAGTTTTCGAGTGACTCGAAACGCCACGTTTCGATCGGGATAAAGGACGAGGTGTCCGGCTCAAACGCGCAGCCGAACGGCGCGGAGTTCACTGAATCGATCGCCATCTTTCCGCTACGGATACGTAACGTTGGAAAGCCCGACGGGTGCCGCTCGTAGAGATCCTGGTGGTGAAGGAACACCCCCTTTTGGATTTCTTCGGGGAACTCACTCAAACCTGCGAAGTAATGATGCCCGTTGCGTTCGGCGTGAGTGATCCCAAGCGTCCCAATGACCGCAAGATCCTGCAAGAGGGCGATTGGGCCGACGTTCGTCAAATCCTCGGCGCTGATGTGCAACTGGGCGGTGGGATCGAGGCGGCGGCGGTAGGCGATCAGGCACGCGTTTGCGATTCCCTTGAAGACTCCTTTGCAGTTCTTGTGGCTCGTCCCCGAGTATCCGCAGGCCAGTGCCGAGGCGAGAGTGCCTACCTCGGCGTCGGACTCGTCGATGATGATCGGTGGGCGTTCGCGCCACACGATCATTTCGAGCGCCGTCGCTGGAGAGAGCGCGACGGAGCGGTGCAATGGTTGTTCGACGAAGATGAGGTTTTCAAGGAAGCGCGCAAGCATTGGATCGGCGAGCAGGGTCTCCCAGAGGTGACGGAACGGGGTGAGCGAACGGTAGTTTTCGTTCCCGTCCAGCGTGAACGCGCAGCGCGTGCCCGCGCTTTTGATCAGGCTGGCGATGCGCTTGAGTCGTTGGAGGTCGGCGTCCGCCTCGCCACTCAGTTTGATTTTCAAGTGAGTGATCCCGTATCGCCCGAGGCACTGCTGAAGGGATTCAGGAAGCCCATCGTCGAGTCGGTCTTGAGGGGTGATTTCTTCGTCCGTCAGGGGATCGGTGAGGCCTATCGTGTGACGGACAATGACTTCAGGATGGGGTTTTGACGGAATGAAGGAGGCGGGAACCAAAGATGATAATTCCGGAAAAAAGAAGGCAAGAGGCAGTGCAAATGTATTTTGCGATATGGAGGCGGAGAATGAACACTGCCGATTTCGGCAAGACGCATCGATCAACCCACGCTCGATCAGAGATACGCCGAATCCCCAGAGCAAAGGCGGCAACTGCTCGGCTTCCGCCCACTGCCTTTGAGCCGAATAGACCTGCTGCCAACACTCAAATATGCTCGTGGCCGAGGTGATTTGCTTGGCGACTTCGCACGCATGCTGAATCACCGTCAGCATTTCGGAAATGTCATCTTGGACGGTGCTTGCCGGGTTCTTGGCAAACCACTTCGGCGCCAAATTATCGGCCGCAAACCCGTGCTGAATCCGCCCGTCGACCTCCATCGTGATGCGAAGGATGAGGTGCGGAACGCGTGTCATCGTCACGATGCCGTATCGGAACGGCAGACGCGTATGGAGATTCTGGATGAAGAGTTGAGTCTCGCGGATGTGCAGACGCATCGGGGTGTCGCCGGAGGAAAACGCAACTACGCCGCCTTTGGCGAGTTCATTAAGGTGTCGTGAGCCAACGTCGGAGCGTGTTTGCGTCGCGCTTCATCGCGGCGATCTGATCCGGGCCAGCGCCTTCGACGTATTCGACGTGTTGCGAGATGGGTCCGTCGTAGTTGGTCGTTTTTAGCCAATCGAAGAATTCCTTCCGGACCATGCCCTCGCCGAGCGGCACCCACTTCGCGATCCAGCCCTGATCGGTTTTCTCCCATCGAAAATCCTTCACATAGACGGCCGTCAGAAACGGTTCGATCAGTTTCGCCGCGATCGGCCACGACGTCCCGCCTTCAACAGTCGCGTGGCCGATATCGAAGCAGGCACCGACCAGTCCGGGTTCGAGTTCCTTCACAAGATCGTAGATATCCCACACAGGCGCGCCCACGTAATCGCGCCCCGAATGATTTTGAAGGCCGGCGCGCATCCCGAGTTCCTTTCCTAACTGCGCCAGGTCGCGCAATTCAGCTTTGATCTCCGCGATTTGGGGCGGAATCGGTTTGTGTAAGTCGTAGTGCAAAAAGGTCAGCCGATAGCGTCTAATCCCGAGTTTGCTCGCCGTCCGCAGAACCCGTTCAGCCAGGGGATCGACGCGGCGAATATCGGTGGTGATGATGCCGATATTCAGCCCTGAATGCGCGAGCGCAGCGTGCAGCTTCGGCAGTTCATCTTCCACTCCTTCAGGCTCGATCTGGCCCTTTTTCCGAACCGGGCATTCGATCCCGCTCCATCCGATTTCGGCCACGATTTCCGCCGTTCGCTCGAATCCGACGGACTGAAATGGTTTCGTAAAGCCGATGATCGGATAACGCGTGGGTGACGGGTCGGCGGCCCTGGCCCCGGCACCGAGCGAGGCCGCGGCGGCGAGCGTTTGCACAAGGAATTGACGTCGCGAGGGATCGATCACGATCGAATCAATATCGGGTCACGGTGCCTGTTGCGATCATCGAGTTTTTGACACGAAAGAAGGGTTGCCATTTGTCGGGTCACGGATATTCACAGCCCTACCAAACTGATAGAGTTCCAACGAGCATTTGATGAAAGTCCCCAACGTATTTTTTGCGGTTTTTGCTGCGGTTGTTTTCGCCTCGGAATGCGCGGCGGAGCCGACCGTGCTTCGGGTGGGATATTTCCCGAACATCACGCACGCCCAAGGTCTGATTGCATCCCAACTCACCCGGGACGGAAAGGGATGGTTCGAATCGAGGCTCGGTGGAGAAGTGAAGATCGAATGGTTTGTATATAATGCCGGGCCCTCCGCGATGGAGGCGATCGCCGCCGGGTCGGTGGATTTGACCTACGTCGGTCCGAATCCCGCGCTGAATCTTTATGCCAAGTCGGAAGGGGACGAAGTGCGTGTCGTCGCGGGATCGAGCGTCGGAGGAGCGGCGCTGGTGGTGCAACCGGACGGGCGGCTTCAGAAGCCCGAAGATTTTCGCGGCAAGGTCATTGGGACCCCACAGTTGGGAGGGACGCAGGATGTGGCCTGCCGGGCTTGGCTGATCAAGCAGGGATATAAGGTGACGCAACTCGGTGGCGACGTTCGCGTCCTTCCGACGGCGAACCCGGATCAATTATCTCTTTTTTCCGCACAGAAACTCGATGGCGTATGGACGGTTGAGCCTTGGGTGTCGCGATTGGAAATGGAAGCCAAGGGCAAGGTTTACCTCGAGCAAAAGGACGTGATCACCACACTTCTGGTGGCGAGCGTCCAAATCATTGAGAAGCGCCGTGAACTGGTCAAAAAATTCGTGGCCGCCCATGAGGAACTGACTCAGTGGATCAATCAAAATCCTGAAGAGGCCAAGACCATCCTGAATGCGTCCCTCAAGACGGTGACTCGGCGCGAGATGACGCGCGAGTTGATCGATCACGCCTGGCCGAGGCTGATTTTTTCCTCCGCGCTGAAAGAGGACGCTCTGCAGGCGGCTGTCGCCGAGGCGCGGAGCGTTGGATTTCTGCGAGGCAAGATCGATTTGTCCCGCCTTATCGTCGTACCCTGATGAGCGGCGTTACCGAGGAGCTTCAGCTCGTTAAACCTCTCAAACTTTCGATCGAGGGAGTCTCGAAATGGTTTCGGGACGGCGTGGTCGAGACCCACGCGCTCGATAACGTCAGCCTGTCGGTCGATGAAGGAGAATTTGTCTGTTTGGTCGGCCCTAGCGGCTGCGGCAAATCGACGCTGCTCAGCATGATCGCCGGACTCGAGAAGCCGGACTCGGGAAAGATTGTCGCCGACGGAAAGCTCGTTACCGAGCCGGGCCGCGATCGCATGGTGATGTTTCAGGAATCCGCGCTATTTCCGTGGCTCGACGTCATCGGCAACGTCCTCTTCGGCCTCAAATTGAAGCCCGGTCTCAAGGATCGCGAGCGCCGCGAGGTAGCGCTTTATTACATCAAACTCGTCGGTCTTGAGCGCTACGCGCGGTCGAACATTCATGAGCTTTCCGGAGGCATGCGGCAGCGGGTGGCGCTCGCGCGCTCGCTCGCTCCGAATCCGCGCGTCCTGCTGATGGACGAGCCATTCGCCGCGCTGGACGCCATGACGCGCGAACAACTGTACGGCGACTTGCAGACCATTTGGGCGGCGCGAAAAAAGACGATCGTTTTCGTGACACACAATGTGCGCGAGGCCGCGTGTCTGGGAGACCGCGTGGTTCTTTTCTCGCCGCATCCGGGCCGCATCCGGGAGCAGTTCGACATCGATCTTCCGCGGCCGCGGGACATCAACAGCCCGACCCTCGCCAGCCACGCCACCGAGATCACTAAGGCCCTGAAATCTCACCGGGTCGACGCGCCCGTGGAAGACTGACCATGAAACGTTTTCTGCGCGCAGTTCTCTTTTTCGTCGCTTTGATCGCGCTCTGGCATTTTGGTCGCGCGTTCATGGTCCATTCCCATCCTTGGTGGGATCACATGGCCGAATCGTTTTCGTGGTGGCCCACCATCCCCCGATGGTCGCCGGTCCTCGTGCCGTCGCCGCTGTCGGTGTGGGAGTATCTCGTCGGCGCATTCGAGGCGGGGGAGATTCAAACCGCGTTGCTGGTGACGACGAAGCGCCTGCTGATCGGCTATTTTTCGGGCGTCATTCTGGGCGTGCCGTTGGGGTTGCTGACCGCGCGATTCAATTGGGCCGCCGATACCATCGGTGTCCTCGGTCTCGGCTTACAGACTTTGCCAAGTGTTTGCTGGGTGCCGCTCGCGCTCATTTGGTTTGGCCAGACCGAGATCGCCATGCAGTTCGTCGTCATCATGGGAACGCTCTGGTCCGTTCAAATCTCGACCGACAACGGCGTCCGCAATGTGCCTCCGATTTACCAGCGTGCTGCGCAGACGATGGGCTCGCGCGGCCTTCATACGTGGATCAAGGTGATCCTCCCTGCGTCGCTGCCGTTCATCGTGAGCGGCGTCAAACAAGGTTGGGCGTTTGCGTGGCGTTCCCTGATGGGCGCCGAGATCTACGTCACCATTCTGACGGGATTTGGCCTCGGGCATTTACTCCACTACGGTCGCGAGTTGAACGCGATGGATCAGGTCACTGGAGTCATGATCATCATCATCGTCATCGGATTGCTCGCGGATAAAATCCTATTTTCCCCTTGGGAGCGTTTTCTCCATCGGCGATGGGGCACGGTCAAATCGTGATCCCATGATTGCGCGTCATCTCGCGAATATGGCGGCTGTTGTCGGATGCATCTTCGGCCTTTCCGTCAGTCATGCGGCTGACAAGCCGCGCCCGCTCATGCGAGACTTCATCGGTCTTTGCGGGCATACGATTCAGTTCAAACCAGCGCTCTACTCGCCGGTCACGCGGTTGGTGCGCGACTATCATCCGCTAAAATGGGACTTGGGAGACGACACGAGCTATGCGACCCGTTTTCCCATGGCTCGGAACGGAGTCGACTGGAGCCAGATTTACGGCTCGTGGAAAAAGGCGGGTTATCGGACGGACGTGAGTCTCCAGTTCGACGACATCAAACCGGATGCTTGGAAGGATCTTTCGAACGACGCGTTCGCCTATGGGAAGGCGTTCGCCGCGGCGCATTCGGAATGGGTCGAGAGCGTCGAGATCGGCAACGAACCGGGCAAATACGACGACGCCACCTACCGGAACCTTTTCGAAGCGATGGCGCGCGGTCTTCGTGCCGGTGCGCAGGCCATGCGCATCGCGACGTGTGCGGCGAATCTCGGGAAGAGCGGCAACTACTCCAAAAGCGTCGACTGCCTCGCCGGCCTGGAGTCCCTGTACGACGTCATCAATATTCACAATTACGCGGAAGTCACTGGGTGGCCCACATGGCGCCGCAGCTACGCTGAAGACCCGAAGATAAACTTCCTGAACGACATCCGCCATGTCCTCACATGGCGCCGCGAGCACGCGCCGGACAAGGAAGTGTGGCTGACGGAATTCGGATGGGATGCCACGACGAAACCCAATCTCACGTCGGGCGACTTTGTAAAATGGGAGGGATCGACCGAGACGCAGCAGGCGCTCTGGACGGTTCGGGCTTTCATCGTTCTGGCGGCGACCGATCTGGACCGCGCCTACCTTTATTATTTCAATGACGACGACACGCCGCATCTCCATGGGTCATCCGGTCTGACGCGGAATTTCGTGCCGAAGCCCGCTTTCCACGCGGTCGCCCATTTGCAACACACGCTCGGCGAGTATCGTTTTGGGCGGATACTGCGCGAAGACGCGGGCGGATTCGCGTATGAATTCGTCTCGTCGGAAAAGGGTCGCGTTT
>JAYTDO010000017.1:0-6804 GCA_043735935.1 Chthoniobacteraceae bacterium | reverse complement strand
CGGTCGAGCGCCTGCACGAGCACTTCGACGGCGCGGCGAACCTGCGCACCGAGTGTGTCGGTCACTTCGTCCTGATGTTCGAGCGAGCGCAGGAAGAGTGAGTCGAGGTTCACCTCGGCGGGGCCGAAGCAGCGGCGCACTTCCAGCAACGAGACGAACGCCTGCAAGGTGACGGGTTCCTGCTGCCAGTAACGAGCGCCCCATGTGCCCGAGCTTGAGCTGCCATCGGCGGGAACGCTCACGAGCGTCCATTGCTCGCCGTTCGTGATGAGACCTACGCGGACGCCGGTGGCGCGGCAAAGCGTGGTCATGCGCTCGATGGGCGACGCGGCCCACGTCTCGCCGGCGAGCGGCGCGGAGAGATCGGTGTCGGGCGCGTAACGGGCGATGAGCAGACGGGCCTGGTCGCCGGAGAGGACGGCGAAGTCGGGCTTCACCTCGGCGCCGGTGAGCGGTTCGAGGTAGGTGAGCGTGGCAGGGAGTTCGGCGGTCGGCTTGAGGACGCTCGGCTCGTATTCGAGGAGTTCTTCCAAGACGAGGCGCACCCACTCGCGGTGCAAGTCGTCGAGTTGAGGATCTGGTTTGTCCACGGCGTCGCGCCATTCCTCATAGGCGCTGACGACGCGCTGACGCCGCCGTGTCTGGACTTTCTCCAAGCCCTGCGGGAAAGCTTCGTCGAGGACGCCAACCGCAAGAAACGGTCCAGTCTTATCGACTAGGTTGAGCCATGCGATGTGTTGGGCGGCGCTCATCGTGCAGGGAGGATGAAGGTGACGGCGACCGGGAACGTCCGGTGCGCGAGATCGGAGTAGCGGCTCTCGATGGCGGCGATTTCCTTTTCCCGTTCCTCCGGGATGCGATCAAGCCGGGCGCGGAGCGCATCCACGTCACGACGGACTTGCATCCGCTCGTTTTCCGGCCAGAGGCCGAGTTCCGCCTGACGCAACCGCGAGGAATCTTCGATTTCCCGGCTCAATGCTTTTTCGAGTTCAGTGAGCAAGCCGGTGATGTCGGCGATGTCTCCCGCCTTGCGGCGGTCCAAGGTGTTCTTGAGGAATTTGAGTCGGTCGTCGGAGCGCGCATCGGTCGTGGCGAGGATGGCTGCATGTGCCTTTTCGAACCGCTCGCGGAGCATGGCGAGGGTCGCGGCGTCGGGCTTCTGCGGTGTGGACTTTTCCAAGAACGCATCAAGGCGTCCCACCGTGGTGATGCGCGCGAAGCCGTCCTTTTTCAGCTCGCCGCCGGAGATGGTGAGTTCCTCGTGAAGCAAGTGATGATTGCCGCCGGCGATAACGAGGCGCGAGGACACGGCGACGACGGGATGCTCCAGCGCTGCGTCGTCCGAACGGCGCACGGCGACGCGGTGGAGCGTCTTGCGGTCATCCAGCGCCCAGACTTCCGCGCGAAGGATGCGCAGGCACATCTGCACGAGGCGGTGATTCAGGTGTGCGAGAACCACGTCGTCGCGACCTTTGGCGACCTCGTGGTCGAACGTGATCGGGCGGCGTTTGTGGGTGTGCGGGTGATTCAACCCGGCGGTGGCGCGCTGCCATGAACCGGCGAGTTGCGGCACCTCGAAGACGGAGTTCGCTGGCGCATTCGGCCAGGGGATCGCCCGGAGCGCCGGCTTCTCCGCGAGCTGCATGGCGACCTGCACGGCAGAGGCGATGCGGTCGGGAGTAAGGTGGAAGTCGTTGCGCGTCTCGACGAGGCGCTCGTGGAGTTTGGCGATCTTCTCCTGGAGCTTGCGCTCGGCGACGACGAAGCGCCGGGCCTTCGCTGCTTTCTCCTCGGCATCGCGCGTGTCGAGGCGTGTGGTCTTGCCGGACATCGCCTCCTGAATCTGATGCGCGATGACCGGGCCGACGCTGCCGAGATCCTCGCGGATAGCCTCCACCTTCACGACCGCGCGCATGAGGTATTCGTGATCGCCTTCGAGATCGCCGACCTTTGCATCGCGGTCGGCGGGACTGCTGCGGAAGCCCTTGCCGACAGGATGCCAAATGGTGGGCGTCTTCTTTTGGCCGTGGCGATCGATGCGGCCGTTGCGCTGCTCCATCACGTTCGGATTCCAAGGAATCTCGACGTGGATGAGGTAGTTGCAGTGGTTCTGGAGGTCGATGCCCTCGGATGCGGCGTCGGTGGCGAGCAGGACGCGAACGGGCGACACATCCGGGGCGGCCTGAAACGCGGCGGTGACTTTCGCGCGGTCCTCGGGGTCAAGACTGCCCTGAAGTTCCGCGAGGCGTTCGCCGCCGTAGCCGTTGTTCGTGTGCAGCTCGAACAACCAGCCGTGCGTGGCGCGGTATTCGGTGAAGAGGATCACGCGCGCGTCGTTCCACCGTCCGCCGGGACGCAGGTGTTCACCGAGCCAAGCGAGGATCGCCTTGGCCTTGGAATCGGGCCGGCCTTTCGCCGCCGTGGCCCACGCCGAAAGTTGATCGAGAAGACCGCGCTGTTCGGCGGTGAGAACGATGGCAGAGGCGCTGGCCTCGACGACTGCTTCGTCAATAGACTGCTCAATCTGCTCATCGCTGCTGGAGTCTTCCTCCAATTTGGCGATGGCTTTGCGGAGGATACGCTCGTCGAGCGCGTCCGTTTTTTTGCCGCGGCCAGCGAGGCTTTCGCGGTGTTTCTCCAGCGTGATAGCGAACGCGCGCGGAGACGAGAACAGCCGCTTCTTGAGGAGGTTCAGGACGAACTGGCTGCCGAATTCCCGCTTCGTTCCAGCGACCGACTTGGCGAGACCTTCGCCGTAACGGCGGAGCAACTTGTGGGCATCGCGCTCCTCGGTCGTGTAATCGACTTCCAATGGTTTGATTTCACGCTTGGGGTAGATCGGTTTGCCGTCCGCATCCACGAGGTCGGTCTTGAGTCGCCGCACCATGACGCGCTGGAGCTGCTTTTCCTCGGGCATGATGTTCCGCGCGAACCGCTGATCGTCTAGCAACTCGAGCAGGGAGGTGAAGGATTCCTGGTAGCCGTTGTGCGGCGTCGCGGTGAGGAAGATGCGGTGCTCGAAATGCGGAGCGACCCGGCGGATGAGGCTCGTGCGCTGGCTTTCGAGCGCGTAGTGCGTCGCCATCGCCGGGGCGACATTGTGCGCTTCGTCCACGACGAGGATGTCGAACTTCCGCGGATACGTGATGTGAGGCGGGAGAACGTCTTTGATGAGCCGCAACGCTTCGCCGGATTTCATCCAGTCCATCGAGGTGATGAGACGAGGGAATGAAGTCCACGGGTTCACGTGGATGCCCTGCTCGCGGCGGAGAGTCTTGAGGTATTCCGTATCGACGATGCGGAATTCGAGGCCGAACTTTTCCTGCATCTCCAACTGCCACTTCAATTGCAGCGAGGACGGGCACACGACGAGAACGGTGCGGGCGCGATGGCGGACGAGGAGTTCCTGAATGACTAGCCCGGCTTCGATGGTCTTACCGAGGCCGACGTCGTCGGCGATCAGGAGATTAACGCGCGCCATGTCGATGGCGCGCACGACGGGATCAAGCTGGTAGCTTTCGCTTGAGGCCCCGCTGCGGAATGGAGACTGGAGGAAACTGCGATCCGCATTCGTGGCCGCACCCCAGCGCACCGCATCAAGGAAAGCCTGGAGACGCACAGCATCGTCGCAGCCCGAAATCGCAGGCAGGCCGGCGCGATCAAGGACACGAGCGCCGGGCTCCAACTGCCAGACGACTTGGAGTTCCTCGCCGAGCGAATCTTCATCCACGGAAACGAGGCTGACCAAACCCTGCCGCGTTGGCGTAAAGAGATCGCGAAACGCGGAGGCCCCTACATCGTCAACGACCCACTGCCGCCGCCGGACCTCGACCAACTGACCTTGTTCCGGGAAAGCGCCGCCGTTTTGCAGTGCAGGAAAAGAAACGGCGGTGGCTTCGCTCATGGTGCTTTTGAGATTCCCCGCGGCTAAGCGGCCGAGCTCCTGCGCGGCGCGCATTTGCCGCCCTGTCCAACGAGCGCCTCGATGTGCGCGCGGATGCTGCGGCCGATGGCCTCGCCAAGTTTCACGGGCACGGCGTTGCCGATCAGGCGGCCGATGGTCTTGAAGTGAATCGGCTGGCCCGGCTCGACGAAGCGATACGCCTTTGGGAAGCTCTGGATGATGGCGCCTTCGCGCAAAGAGATCGCCCGATTCTGCTCGGGATGTCCGAAGCGTCCGTTGCCGAATCCGAAGAATTGCGTGGTCATCGTCGGTGCGGGCTCGTCCCAGCACATGCGGCCATAAACGCTGGGATACGTTTTTCCGCTCCGCTTGCGGTGACAGGCCGCGACGAGGTCCGCGTTCCAATCACGCCAAGTCCCGCCGGGCTTCGAGGCTTTGATGCGCCGCAAATTGATCGGTGCAAGGTGCGCTGTCTGATGCAGCGGATCGTCGGGATGTTCCTCGCCGGCTTCCAACGGGGGCAGATCGGCGATGGCCTGTCGGACCGAGCGCGGTTTGTGCGCGTGAGTCGGAGGAATCAATTGTAGAGAGCCAAGTTTCGAGGCGAGCAGCACGAGCCGTTCGCGTTGCTGCGGCACTCCGTAATCTGCGCAGCGGACCACATCAGCTTGCACCACGTAGCCGGCGTCTTCGAGCGCGGCGGCGAAGTCGGCGAAGATTTCCTGCTCCGCGAGGCGAGGGACATTTTCCATCGTCACCATTGTGGGCTTCACCTCCAAGACGAGCCGCTGGAATTCTTGCAGCAAGTTCCAACGGCCATCGCTTTCATCGCTCTTGCCCATGCGATATTTCGAGAACGGCTGACATGGCGCGCAACCCGCTAGAAGCGTGAATCTCGCTTGCCCAAACGCATTTTTCACCTCCGCCGCCCGCAGATCCTTGACCGATTTCAGCAAGAAATCCGCCGCGTTGTTCGTGGCGTAGGGAAAGGCGCAGGCGGGATCGATGTCGATGCCCACAGCCACGTTGATTCCAGCATTTTCGAGTCCTTTGGTGAGCCCGCCCACACCACAGAATAGGTCAACAGCTACGATCTCGTCCATCGGCTGCGAAGCAGATCGGAATCCTTTGCGGAGATGTTTAGAATTGGAAAAGGAGTTCAATGCGGAAGTCGTGTTTTGGCGTTCGCTCAGTGATTCAATGTTCGGCCCCAACGCCAAGTCAAAAGCAAGGTGCAGCGAGCGGAATCAGCGTCGAGGGCGGCACCACGTCTGATAAGGTGAACGTCAGCCCATCAGCTTCCGCTGAATCTGCTCAATGAGCGCCGAGTTGTGTGCGATGACCTCGGTGCTCTTGGTGAGTGCGGCGACCATGTCGGCATTGGCGGTGCGGAGATGCGTCTCGAACTCGGAGCGCACGGCGACGATCTCCCGCTGAAGCTCCGCGATCTCGCCCATGAAGTAGCGCGCGAGAAAGTAGATGGTCACCATGCCGACGACGAGCAGCGCGACGAACATCCAGCGGTCGTCCTGATGGGCGGCGTGATCCACGGCGGTAAGAGCTTCGTTGATGTCCATGCCCGGTGTCCGGCGTCAATTGATCGGCTCGACCGCGAATCTCAGAATTTCCCCGTGCATCCTCCTAATGCGCTCTCCGCGCATGGCGCGTGTGCGCCGCTCAGCACACTCCGATAAGCGTCCTCGCCGGGCCACATGTTGTAGAACGCGCTGGCCGCGCGGTGGGGCATCATGCCGATCCAGCGTTCGGCGAAAAAGCGGTCGGCGCTGAGTTCCACTTTGGGCAGGGTCTTGAGGAACCCCGCGCGCGCCCACCAGAAATTACCGCCGAAAAACGGGCAGTCTCCGAACTCAATTCCCATCGCCGCGCAGTGGGGCTTCCATCGTTCGGGCGTGAGATAGAAAGCGCCGCTTACGTCGAAGTCGTCCTCGATGAGCGGCCGGACCGCCTCGGGCCAGCGGGTGACGCAAAGGTTGGTCATGGTCCGGCGCCAGTCCGTGGCTTTGCGGAGTTCATCGAGACCACGCGGATCGCTCTCGGAATAGGTGACGCCTTTGGAATGCGCGTAGAGAATGAGCGCCTCGTCCGGGATCGCGGCGAGGTCGGCCTGGAGCCGGGTGTGCGTCGCCATCTCGTGCCCGCCCGCCACCTGCCAGACATGAGCCTGCGGCGCGCGACGCTGCACCTCGTGGCGCGCATTCGCCCATCGCGACACCACGATGACGGTCATCCGTTCCAGCTCCGGCTCAAGTCCGGACGCGCGCAGTTCCGCCAGGTGCTCATCAAGGATTTCCAGACCGCGGCACTCCGCGCCGGACGGCAGGAACAGATGGTAATAGTGAAACGCGAGCGGCAGAGACGGCTGTGGTTCGCGTGCCGCGAATCGCTCGTGAAAGTACGGATAGACGTAGTGCTGACTGGACTCGAATCCGGTGCGATGCAGTTGGGCGACAAGCGGTTGGCCGCAGCCCGGCCACATCTCCGCGTCGTGGCGGGGACTGCACAACGCGGAAGGAAACTGCTCAACCTCCCCGATCAACGCGTGGCGCTGGAGGGGCGGCAGACCGTGCAAGTATTCACTCCGCGCCCACCAGAAGTTCCCGGAAAAATGCGGGTATGGTTGCTCCTCCCAGTTCACGCCTGCGAGGTCGGCACCCGCCTCCAGTTCGGTCACCGCGCCGCTCCATTGATCGACGCAGAAATACTCGAGCACGCGCCGCCAGTCCCGGACGGCGAGGTTCCCCGGATGGCTGAGCCCCTTGCTGTGAAGATAGAGGACGAAGGCGTCCCCACGGACAGCCTGCACGTCCTCCCAGAGCAGCCGGAGCGTGCCGATCTCGCCCTCCGCCAAAGTCGCCTGAGTGTCGTGCCGGAGAACCACG
>JAYTDO010000016.1:0-1856 GCA_043735935.1 Chthoniobacteraceae bacterium | reverse complement strand
GCGGTCGAAAGGAACGGATTTGTCAGCGAGACGGTGCCATGCGCTTCCGCACCGAAGGCATCCCGCACCACATATTTCAGGAAATCATACCAGCGATATTCCCGACCGGCGGTATATGCGATCCGCCCACCGAGATAGGTGACGGTGCCGAAAGCGGGTGGCTTTTCGATGACGAAAGAGAGCGGCTCATTGTCCTCGTCCGCGATCGGCAGAAAGACAGAAGTCGTGGCGCCGCGCACCACCTCGCCATAGGAGTGGCCGGCCGTCGGCGGAGCATTTTCGATAGTTGAAAACGTGCCGGCGAAACGCGCGGTGCCGAGTGCGTTCGTCGCGACGATTTCATACGAATACTGCTGGCTGCGCGCCAGACCGCGAAACGTGAGTTCAACCTCCACCGGAGAATCTCCCGAAATCGGGGAGGCGGCCTGTGCAAAGAAACTGAGCCGCGAACTGGCCGTAACCCTCGTGCCCATCAAATGCGGATCGATCCGTGCGACGATCCGCGCAAACGTCCCTCCGACGGCGACCGGCGTCGCACTCAAGATCGTCGGCGGCCCCGGCACCGGAGCCACCAGCGTCGTAAATGTCCTCGTCGATCCCTGTGCAGACGCGGAGGCACTTTGGGCCGTGAAACGATAGTAAACGGTCTGCCCAGCAGGCAACCCGCTGAGAACTGCCGACACCCCCACCGCACTGAATCCCGCAGGCGCGGTTCCCGCGCTCTGCTGCTGTCCGAGTGCCGGCGTCGTTCCGAATTCCACCGTCACTGCCACCGTGTCGAGTCCTCCCGAAACCAGCCCATTCACCGTGGCCGAAGTGGCGGCGATACCAGTCGCAACATCGGTTTGCACGGAGATGCCGTTCGCCTCGCAAGCTGCGGGCAGAAGCAGTAGGCAAAACCAGAAAATAAAGAGGCGCGTCATGAGGGGTTCATTCCGATGCCCTATCACACGGGGTGCTCCGCGCGTCTAGCATCAAGTCGGAGTCAGTTCAGGAGAGGGTGTGATTGAAACCGGGTCCAAGATCAGTCCCGGAGGGACAGCGGAAATTAGGGAGACGCTGAATAAAGCACTACAGAGCGGATGGGCATCTTGAAGTTCGCGGCGGGCGGGATTTTTCGCCGCCCAAGCCCGGATGCTTGGCGTCTTCGCTCCGCTTGCCGGCTTTTTTTACGCCCAGCGCGGCCACTCGCTGCCGCGCGCGTTCTCTTTTCCCCGGCTTTTTGCCGGGGCTTCCCCGCTCAGGCTGCGGCGGCACCCGCCAGTTGCCGCCGCACCATGTAGAGGTTGGCCAGCGCGAAGAGCACTCGCAGTTGCGCGGTGTTTTTCGCAAGGCCCCGGTAGCGCACTTTGCGGTGCCGGAAAATGTTTTTGATGATGTGGAGCCGAGCGGAGCGAGACAGCCTGCCGCAGGCAGCCCGCAGGGCAGCGCTGGCGTGCGTCGTCCCAGCCCGCCGCCCACGCGTCCGCAACGATCCACACGGGAATGCGGGTGCCGGCAAAGCAGGCGTCGCCCCCGCAGACGCCGGGTGTGCGCACGATGAGCGAATCCTCTCCGGCTTGGTCAAGCACGACGACCTGCACTTCCGCCGGACTCGCGGACGCGCAAATGGAATGTGCGGCGAAGCCTCCCAATGATGTGCCAGAAACGCTCAGCCCGCGTGCGCGCGATTGTGCTCCTCGATCAAGCGCGTGATTTCGAGCGCGAGATCGAGCGCGGCGGTGGCTTCGCGACCGCTGACTTTGGGCTGCGCACCGGCGCGGGCGCATTCGAGGAAGGCGGCGAGTTCGCGTTTCAGCGGCTCGCCTTTGTCGATCGCCACGGGCTCTCGCACGATGCGGCGTCCGGCGAATTCG
>JAYTDO010000015.1:0-22395 GCA_043735935.1 Chthoniobacteraceae bacterium | reverse complement strand
TGTCCTTATCGATGTCGATCAACGCCCGGGCGCGCACGTCGTAAGCCGTCACAATTTGGTTGTCGATCGTCTGCACCTGTCGCACGAGCCGGGCGGCGTACAGCGTTCCACCATTTCCCACGGCCCCCATCGCGATCGCCATTTGGAGCGGCGTTGCGGTGGTGTCGCCCTGCCCGATCGAAAGGTTCGCCACGTCGCCGTTGAGGATGCGGCGCTTGTGGACCCTGAGCATGTATTCATCGCTCGGGATCAGTCCACCTGCCTCCGCCGCGAGGGGTAACCCGGTCCGTTGTCCGAATCCGAACTGCTGCGCGTAATCCAGAATCGTGCGCGGCCCGATCTTGATGCCGACCTGATAAAACCAGGTGTCGCACGATTGCGTGAGCGCATCGGCAAAATTCAACGAACCCGCGTCGGTCTTCTTCCAGTTTCGAAACGTGAGTCCCCCGATCTCCATCGACGGCGGGCAGGAAAACTCGTTGTCCTTGTCGATCTTTCCCGACTGCATCGCCGCGACTCCCACGAACACCTTGAACGTCGATCCCGGCGGATACGACGAACGGAACGCGCGCGGTAGAAGCGGGATGTTTGGGTCATCCTGCAACGCCTTGAAGTCGCTCGCGCTGATATTCGGGACGAACGAATTCGGGTTGTAGCAGGGCCACGAAGCCATCGCGAGCACGTCGCCCGTATTCGGATCGACCACCACCATCGCCCCTTTCTTACAGCTCCTCGCGAGCGCATCCTCGCAGAGCTTTTGAATGTGCGTGTCCAGCGTGGTCACGATGTTGTAGCCCGGCTGCGGCGGGATCGCGATCTGCTCGGAGGCACGCCGACCCGCTGCATCGAACGAGATGTTGTACTGCCCGATCTTTCCCTGCAGTTGGTCGTCGAAGCTCTGCTCCAAACCCTCGCGCCCCTCGGCATTCGGCCAAAGCAGTTCGCTGTTTTCGATCGGCCCTTCCTGCATCTTTCCAGCCCGACCCGCGTAGCCGAGGATGTGACCTGCGAGCGCCCCATTCGCGTAAAAGCGCTGGTAGACCGGTTGCAGGATCAGGTGCTCGGGTTGGGCGCGTTTGTAGGCGTCGAGTTCGTTAAAACGCAAATCCTGCGCGATCACGAACGGCAGCACCCCGCGATTTTTGTAGTGCTTGATCAAGCTGTCGCGGTTGATCCCGATCGGCCGGCCCGTGAGCACCTGCGCTTTCATCACTTCCCTTTGTGCAAAAGCCAGCGCATCCGCATCCGAGAAACTCAACGGCGTCGGAAAGGCGATCGCCAGATTGTAGCTGACTCGCGTTTGGGCAAGCGGGTTCCCATCACGATCCACGATCTGGCCTCGCGGCGCAGGCACGCCGAGGACGTAAGTGCGCGCGTGCTTTTGCGTCTCCCATGTGGGCGCAAACCCGGTGTCCGTCACCGCCGGTCGCGCAGCAGGAGAGGATGGGACCGTCGGCCCGGCGGGCACGACCGCCACTTCGGGACCCGGCTGTTGGGCCGCGAGGTGAGCAGTGAGCGCGATGCACGCGAGCGCAAACGTGGAAAGCCGATTCATGGAAGTCGCGGAGCGTAGGCGTGATTCCCGCGGCCCTCAAGCGCCGGAAATCCGCACCCCATCGACCGCGTCGCTACTGTCCGTCGACCGTAAGGCGCCCAAACGCCCTCGCACCAGGCTGCATCGGCACGCCATGACGCCACGTCTCGGTCACCGTCCCGTCACCATTCGCGACCGAATTGACGAAGATGCGATTCTCGGACCAATCCAACAAATTGCCCGAAAACTGCGCGCGGAACACGAGGTCGTCCGCGTTGATCTGCCTGCGGAACGTGAGCGTGATGAACGTCGTCGGCACACCCGCGACGTCGACATTCACGACTCCCACGACCGGCTTGAATACCGACGAGTTTTCCATGGGGTGCGTGCCAAAGGCGTATTCGAGCCAGTTCTGGATGCCGTCGCTTTCGCCGTCGGCATTCGGGTCACTCACTCCCCACGAACCCGCCCACGCTCCGAAAGAAAGGCTGTCCACACCTCCGGGGTTGCCGCCCGCCATCCGGCTCGCGCGCCAGTTCGCCGCCAGCGCATGGTCCGGCAGCGAATACGGAAGTTTTAACACCAGGCTGAAGCCGCCGCCGTCCGCCTCGGTCGGCCACGGCGCGACGTCGCCATAGGTGAAGCTGCGGATGGTCGTGCCGGCGCCGTAGCTGAGTTTGATCTCCTCGCCGTCGTTGTTCAGCGAGCCGGCGAGATAGGCGCCCGCGACCGGCTTGCCGGCGCCGTACCGCATGTTAAAGGCGGATACATTTTTCACCACCAGCGTGGCTGCGCCCGAAGCGAGCGTGGCGCCAGGCGCAAAGTCGAAGTCGATGCCCTTGGTGAATCGCACATCGGTCAGATCGACGCTCGTCGCACCGACATTTCGCACTTCGATGAATTCAAAATCCTCGTCGCCAAAACCCGCCGCAAACTCCGCAGGAGTGACGGGCGCTGGGTGATACATCACCTCGCTCACCACGAGGTTCGACGTGTAGGCCGAGACATTCGGTGTGCCCGCCGTGAATTGCACCGCCGGCGACCATCGGCTCCAGCGCCCGGTATTGTCCTTCATCCGCACTCGCACGCGGTAGGTGTGGCCAGGGCGGGCGGCGCTCGTCGGCACGCGGACTTGGTTGTTGAAAGGCGTGATCTCTCCGGAAGTCCAAACGTCCGAGATTTCATACGTGAAAGGATCGCCCGTGGTGTAGCCGGCGACTCCCGGCGAAGCGATTTCGCCGATGCGCCACTGCATCGCGCCAAAGGTGCCGCCGCCCTGCGGATCGGAGAATGCGGACGATTGGAACCGGAGATCATTTGCCGGAAAGCCTCCGCTGCCGACGAAGGTGAGCGTGGGCCGATTCGGCTCGGCGCCGTCGGCCGCTTCAAACCGCAAGTAGTTGTAGCCGTAACCGCGCTGATCCCCATCGCCGACCGCAAACGAATTCGGGTCCGTGTCGGTCGCGTAGCCGATCAGGAAATTGCAGACGCCGTTGAAATCCGCGGTCGTGTAAGTGCGCGTCCAGGTGCCGCCGATGCGGCCGTCGTTCGTCGGGTTCGGCAGATAAAACGCGCCGGTGTGGCCGCCCGTCGTCCGCGGGTTGTAGTTCCACATGTATTGGTCCAGCAGATCCCACGCGACCACCTGTCCTGCGGGGCGGACGATGCGTTTGTACTCATCCACGAGCTGACCGATCTGCCCGCCGGCGGCGCCGCCGTCTTCGCACAACAGGTCGAGAAGTTCGCGGCTGCGATTTTTGAAATCGACGCTGATTCCCGACATCAGCAGCGCGTTCTTTTGATCGATCGTCCCGCTCCAATGCGTCTCGGGGAAATACATCATGTCGAGATCCCACGGGATCGGCAGCCAGCGGTTGTCGGTGCCGCGACGGTAGAAATAATGGTTCCAGCCCTCGCGCAGGTCCACGTTGCCGGTGATCCGATTGACCGCGTGGAAGCTGGAATAGGCCGCCACATCGAGGTTCGCGCGCCACCACGTTTCGTTCGTGGGTGTGTTGGCCGTGGTGCTTTGCGAGAGGTTCCGAAAGCTATCCCAGTCGCTCGTGTCGGTCGGTTGAGTGAGCCCCTGGTGCGTCTTGTCGCCGCCATTTCCCGCGATGTGATAAACGCTGCCGTCCGGCAGTCCGCGCTCGTCGAGGAAGGAGCCGTCCGGATCTTCGACCGCCATGTAAAGCCCCCAAACGTCGCCGGCGTATTGATCGGCGGGCGCCTCGACGGCGTTATCCACCACACGAAACTGGAGATGATGCATCGCCGTCGCCGGCACACCGGCGAGCGCATAAAGGCGCGCCGAAACGACCTCGTCCAATCCGGCCCATCCGCGGAAGCAGGGATTCCACGGACTCGCGCAGGCGTGCATCGTGAAGGTATCCCACGCCTGCCCATACTTCCGCCCCCACGAATCCCGCGCCTCAAAATCCCGCGCACGCGCGAAATGGAAACGCCACTTGTTTTTCCCCGACTGATAGGTCGATGCGCTGCCTTTGTTATGAAACTCGATGTGGTCGTAGACCTTGCCGTCGTAGACGAGCGTGCCCCACATGCGGATCGTGTCGTAGGCGCTCACGTATTGGCTGTTCGCCACGTCCGTCTCATTGGCGATGAGGTGGTAGGTCGGCAGCGTCGTCATCAGCGAAGCGGGAAACGCAGTCGGCGCGCTGCTCGGCGGCTGATTGCGGCCCGTCCACGCGGGTGCGCCGTTGTAAACGAAGTAGCCGAAATTCGGCTGTTCGTCGTCGAGATAGGGAATCCGCGCCGTCTTGCCCGCATTATCCGCGACCTGGATGCGATAACGCACCAAACGCCGATGCGTCTGCACGCTGGACGGGAGGACCACGGTGAAAATCGAGTCGCCCGACGCAAGGTCGCCCGCAAGTCCATCGTCCCGCATCGGCAGGCTCGTCCAAGTCGTCGTGTAGGCCGCGTCGCTCTTGCGTAAATACGCGCCGGGATCGTTCGGTTGGTATTCGAGGATGACCGAGGCGACACCGTCGGGGTCGGTGACCTTGGCCGTGATGGTCACCGGCACATTCGCCACCGGCTGCGCGGGCGAATGATCGACCTGCCGGACCGCCGGAGCCGCGTTCGTCGAGAAGACGGAGTTTTGCGCTCCCGGCGTCGGCGCGCCGCCATTTTGCGACGGGTCGGTCGATTTGAGTTCTGCGTCCATCGTGAAATCGCTGCTCCCGAGCGAGACGTTTGACCCGAGGATCGTGATGACGTTGGTCCCCGCGACGAGGAAGTTCTGCGCTCCCGTCACGAGTTTTCCCTCCCATGTGTTACCGGCTTCGTGGTCGAGCGCCGCGGTGTTGAAAAGCGGGTCATTCGTCGCGGTATGAAAGCTCGCGACCCACTGGCCGTTGATCCACACCACACAGCCGTCGTCCACACGCACCCGCACCAGCAGCGCACTCGGGATATTCCCCGCCTGCACCGTGAACGTGTGCCGGAAGAACAACGACCAATAGCCGTTCTGCATGTCGGTGAGCACCGTATTGTCGTCCGCATCGCCGTAACCGACGGACGTCTTTCCCGTGAGCCACGACGCATCCTCGACGAAGCCGATCTGCCGCCACGCCTCGCGCGGACTCGACGCTTCGCTCGTCCCTTTGCGGTAATGCCACGCCGGGTCTGACTGCGCGACGTAGGTCGTCACCGGCGTCGGATTATCCGGCGTGCCGGAACTGCGCCACGAAGCGCCGAGGTCGTTGTCGAGCGCCGGGCTGATGAGTTCCATCGATGCTCCCGCGCCCTTCGCCGCGGTCGGCCAGGGGAAACCCACGCCGTACGTGACTTGATCCACCAGCGCGCCGACGGAGTTCCGAAGCTGCAACCGCTCGCCGTCGCTGCTCAGCCCGCCCGTGAAAACCCCGCCCGGCGCGAAGCCGAACTGCGTTTGAAATGCCGACGCGTTTTCCGCGATGACAAAATAACCGCCCGCCGGAATCGTGACGCCGCCGGGGACGCTGAAAGTCACCCCGTCCTCCAGGCGCCAACCCCCCATGTTCACCGCCGCCGCGCCGGGGTTGTGCAACTCGACAAACTCGATCGCCTTCGTCCGGTCCGCCGGCGAATAATGAATTTCGTTGATGACGACTTGCGCCGGAGCAGCTCCCGCGAAAACCGCGAATCCCAGGACGACGAGACATTGGCGTAATGAATTGGGGATCATCATTATGACGATATTGACACGATTCCCGGGCAGCGCTCCCGAAAAACGCCCCATCCGCATCCGCCCGACGAACTTCAGCGCGCCGACTCGCCTGCGGGCCTCGTCCCCGCCCCGGCGCGCTTTACCAATGCATCCCCGAGATCAGCCCGGGCCGATTCCGCCAGGACTTGCAGCCGGGAAACTACCTCGGGGTGATCCGCCGCGACGTCCGTGGTCTCACTCACATCCTCCTTCAAATCGTACAGCGCGAGCGCCGTCTTGGCGGCTTCGTATTTCACCGGGATTCCGCCCGTTCCACCGGGGCGTCCCCCGAGCGTCCGGTAGGTGTGCGGCAAGACCAACTTCCACGGCCCGCTACGCACGGCCTGGAGTTCATTCACCCCATAGTAAAAATAGAACGCATCGTGCGGCGACTTCGCGCCCGCCTCGCCCGACAGGAGCGGCCAGATGTCGAGACCGTCGATTTTTTTCTCAGGAAGCGCCGCGCCCGCCAGCCCGGCGATCGTCGGCAGCAAGTCGATCGTCATCGCCGGCTCGCGGCACTCTGCCCCGGCGGGAATCCTCCCCGGCCAGCGCGCGATAAACGGCTCCCGGTGGCCGCCTTCCCACGAAGTCCCCTTCCCCTCGCGAAGCGGCGCGGCCGATCCCGCATGGTCTCCGAAGCTCAGCCACGGGCCGTTATCGCTGGTGAAAATCACGAGCGTCTTTTCATCGAGCTTGAGGCGCGCAAGCGTGGCGAGGATTTCCCCGACCGACCAGTCGAGTTCCATGATCACATCCCCATAAAGTCCGCGCTCCGACTTCCCGCGAAACTTTTCGCTCACGGCCAGCGGGACGTGCGGGAGGTTGTGGGCGAGGTACAAAAAGAACGGCGCGTCCTTGTGCTTCTCGATGAAGGAGACGGCGCGCTCCGTGTATCTAGTGGTCAGTTGCTCAAGGTCCGCGTAGGTGAGCGCCGGATTGACGACCTTGCCTCCATCGTAAAGCGGGAGCGGATCGTACATCTTCGGCGTCTCGGGATGCCCCGGCCACATGTCGTGCGAATACGGCAGCCCGAACCATTCGTCGAATCCCTGCTGCGTCGGGAAAAACTCCGGGCGATTGCCGAGATGCCATTTTCCCACCATCCCGGTCGCATAACCGCGCGTCTTCAGCACTTCGGCGAGCGTCGTTTCGTCCGGATTAAGTCCGCGCCGATCCTTTGGGCCGAGCGCCCCGTGGATACCGAGCCGGTTCGGATAGCAGCCCGTGAGGAGCGCCGCACGCGAGGCCGAGCAGACAGCCTGTGCCGCGTGAAAATCCGTGAACCGAATGCCCTCCCGCGCGAGGCGGTCCAGATGCGGCGTAACGAAACCCTTCGCCCCGAATGAACCGACGTCGGCATAACCCTGATCGTCGGTGAAAATGATGACGACGTTTGGCGGCGCCGCCTGCGCCTGCAATGCGGCCAATCCGAGGACGAGGACGATACGCGCGACTAGTTCCATCCGTAATGATCGAGCCCGTAGATCAATGCGCTTCCGAGAAAGCCGCTCACGCTCACCAGCACCGCCCCGACGAGCAACGCGCCGCGAAACCGCTGGCGCTCCTTGGAGCCTTCCCCGCACGGCCCCGCCACAAGCAGCCCCGCACACACCAAAGCCCACACCGACGCAACCGTGCCGAGCCACCGATGCCACCACAGCAACGCGCCGGGCTCTTTGCTGTAACTGCTGAAATACGCGTTCAGCCAGCCCAGGCCGGCCGTGCCGATCGCACCGAGCGCCGCCAGCAAGACGAGAAATCGCACCGTCTCCCGCCAACTCTCGCGCCGCGTCCACCAAGCGAGCCCCTCTGCAAGGACCGCCACCATCATGAGCGCCACCGGAAAATGCGTGGAAACCGGATGAAACTTCCCGACCCACCGCGCCAGGTGCAGCCACAGCGGTTCGGCGCGCGTGGTTGTCTCGATCACCACCGCCGTGCTGGGCGCCTTTTCTTTCTCCACCCCCGGCGGCAATTCCCAATGCGCGCCGTCCGCGATCCAGCGCCGCACCTTTTCCTTTTCCTCCGCCGTCAGCGGCGGAACGTTCGCATCCTCGCCGGGCATCTCGTCATGCAGCACCATGTCATAAAGATCGGACGAATCCGGCTCGCCCGGTACCACATACTTCGGATTCGCCGCCACCCGCTTCAGGTCCAGCACGTAGCCGAACTTCCCCTTCGGACGCGGCAGTTCCGCGCCGTGACAATCGTTGCATTTTGCCTCGAAAATCGCCCTCACATCCGCCGACAGCCGCAGGCGCTCATCCCCCGCCGCAGCAGCGCGACCAGTCGCGCCGGGCATCAGCAAAATAAACAACACGCATAGCAGGCGAAAACTCATCGATGGGTGGGCGTAGTGCTCAATGCGGAAAGGATGTGATTCTTAGGCCGGAATCCTCGCCCCATCAACGGCGATGGAGATGAATTCACCGTCACGCATTGCGCCCGCGCCGCGTTTCGCTACCTTCCCCCGCGTCGCACTTTGAACACTCACCCAAACGACGATTTGATGCGCAGCCTTCGCGCCGCGCAACGGCGGATTCGCTTCGGGCTGTTCGTGGAATGGCTGATGGTTTTTGCGCTGCTGATCGCCGCGGGACTCGTCGTCTGGGCCGCCCTCGGTCGCTGGCTCGGCTTTCCATTGTCGCTCGACCAACGCACCCTCGCAGGCGCGCCCGCCGCGGCCGTTCTCCTGGCGGTCCTCGCCGCCGCCTTCCACCGCATCTCGCTCGACGACGTCGCGACCACGCTCGATCGGCTGGGAGACACGCACGATCGTTTCCTCACCGCGCTCTCGTTTTCAAAAGCGCCCGACGCTTTTCAAGATCTCGCCCTGCACGAATGCCGAAGGTTTCTCGCCAGGAACGATTTCTCCCGCCGCATCCCCCTGCGCTGGCCGCGCGAGGCGCGCTGGCTGGCGGTGCCCCTGCTCGCGCTGGCACTGCTGCATTGGGAATCGCGCATCGACGCCGCCGCCCGAGCTCTCGCCGCCGAGGCCGCGCAACGTGAAGTGGCGCCGACGCTCCGGCAGCTCGATCAACTCGCGAAACAGATTTCCAAAGATGCGGAAGCGAACCGCGACGAAGAGCTGAAAAAGATCGCCGCGCAGCTCAAGAAAAGCGCCGATCAATTGCGCGCGCAGGAAAACGGGGCCGACGATGCGGCGAAGGCCGCATTGCGCGAACTGTCGAAGCTGGAACAACTCGTCCAGCAGATGCAGCAACCGCCGGCCAGCGCGTCGCCGGAGGAACTCAAGCAACTGGCCAAGGCCCTCGAACAAAACGACGCCACCAAACAAGCCGCCGCCGCCATGCAATCGGGCAAGCTCGACGCCGCCGCGGAGCGTCTCGACGACGCAGCAAAACAGCCCGACAAGGAAGCGGCCGAGAAGACGCTCCGCGAAGCCCTCGAACGGCTCGCGCAACAGCAGAAAATATCAGCGGCGCTCCAGCAACTCGCAAAACAAGCGCAGCAGAACGGGCCCGGCGGCGACACGATGAAACAGCTCGCAGAGATGCTTCGCAAGATGGCGCAGCAGCAGGGTTCACCCGGTCAGCAAAGCCGACCGGCGACCGAGCAGGAGATGAAGAATCTTTTGAGCGCGCTCCAAAACATGAAGTACGGCGAAGGCGATCCGCAGCCGGGCAACAGTCCTCCGCAGGGCGACGGCAAGCAGGGAAAGGTGAGCATCCAATCCTTCGCCAAGAACGGGGACGGAAAACCCGAGCCCGACGGTTCGCAAATCCCGTCCGGCCAGCCCGGCGGGGAGCGCGATCCCGGCACGACCGAATCCGCCCTCGGCAAGGAGGCGGCGCCTCGGCCGGAAAAAGGCGCGGACGCTTCGCTCAAGGGACGACTGGCGGAAGGCGAGTCGCTTTCCTCACTGCTGCCGAGCGCCGGCGACACCTCGAAGTCGCGCCGCCGATACCAGGAACTCTACGAAGCCGCCGCCCCCGCCGCTGCCGCCGCCGCGCAGCAGGAAAACATTCCGCTTGGCTCGCGGTTCTTCATCAAGCGTTACTTCGAGAGCATCCGACCCAAAGAATAATACCCATGAGCGAAGCCCCTGCCCTCGACGCACGCGTCGAACAATTCAAGTCCACCTTCAAACGCATCCACGACGAGATGGGGAAGATGATGGTCGGCCAGCAGGAAATCCTCGAGGGGGTGCTGGTCGCCTTCTTCGCCGGCGGCCACGTGCTGCTGGAGGGCGTGCCGGGCCTCGGCAAGACGATGCTCGTGCGTACTTTGGCGGAGGCGGTGAATCTCACCTTCTCGCGCGTGCAGTTCACGCCAGACCTGATGCCCGCGGACATCGTCGGCACGAATATGATCGTCGAAGACGACGCGGGTCGGAAGGAGTTCAAGTTCCAGCCCGGCCCGGTGTTTGCGAACATTTTGCTCGCGGATGAAATCAATCGCGCGACCCCGAAGACACAGTCGGCGCTGCTCGAGGCGATGCAGGAACATCACGTCACGGTCGGAGGCCAGCAGCACCGGATCGGGCAGCCGTTCCTCGTACTGGCGACCCAGAATCCGCTCGAGATGGAAGGGACTTACCCGCTCCCGGAGGCGCAACTCGACCGTTTCATGTTCAAGCTGAAGGTTCGTTTTCCGAGCGCGGAGGAGTTGCACACGATCCTCGATCGCACGACAGCCCTCGAATCGCCGACCGTTTCAAAAGTTCTGCACGATCCCGCTGAAGTGCTCGCGCTCCGCGATCTCGTGCGGCAGGTGCCACTCGCCCGCGAAGTGCAGACGCACGCGATCGATTTGATCATGGCCACCCACCCGGAGGAAAAGGTCGCCTCGCCGCTCGCCAAACGTTTCGTGCGCTACGGTGCCAGCCCGCGCGGCGGCCAGGCGCTCATCCTCGCGGCGAAGATTCATGCCCTGCTGGACAACCGCTATCACGTCTCCAGGGCGGACATCGACAGGGCGGCCCTCGCGGCGCTGCGTCACCGGATCTTGATGAACTTCGAGGGCGAAGCCGAAGGCAGGACGAGCGACGAGGTGGTCGCCGAAATCCTCACGCGGAGGCCCTGACCACCGGTCGCGGCGTCAGGGCTTCGGCGCGACTTCGACGACGGGCGCCGGCTTCGCCACGGCGGGTTTCGCCGGTGCAACGCTCTTGGGTTTCACTTTCCAAAAACTGGCGGCATAGGTCGTCCAGTCTGCGAGGATTTCCTTCGCGCGCGGGCTGTCGGTCGCGTCGAGATGGCGGTAGATCAACTGCTGCAGAACGGATTTGTCCTCTTCGCCAAGGCGCTCGATGGATACGAGCCCCGGGTTGTAAAGATCGGTGAAACGTTCCTCACGATCGAGGATGTACGCCTGGCCGCCCGTCATGCCGGCACCGAAGTTTTTCCCGGTACTTCCGAGCACGACGATGGTGCCGCCGGTCATGTATTCGCCGCCGTGATCGCCGATACCCTCGACGACCGCGACCGCGCCGGAGTTGCGCACGCCGAAACGTTCGCCGCCGCGCCCATTTGCAAAAAGCACACCGGCCGTGGCGCCGTAAAGACAGGTGTTTCCGACGATGCTGCACTCGTGCGGCGCGAAAAGGTGATCAGCCGGTGGCTTGACGATGATTTCACCGCCGCTCATGCCCTTGCCGACGTAGTCGTTCGCTTCGCCGGTGAGGATGAGGCGGATTCCGGACGTGAGGAAGGTGCCGAAGCTTTGGCCGGCGCTGCCTTCGAGTTTCAGCTCGAGCGTGCCTTCGGGCAGGCCTTCCTTGCCGTACTGATAACCGATTTCGCCGGAGACCTTGGTACCGACACTGCGGTTGGTGTTCTTCACCTTGTAGCTCAGCGAGATGGGCTGCTGCTCGGTGATGGCGTCCTTGGCATCCTGGAGGATGATGTCGTCCAATGGTCGCTCGTGGAGGCCGTCGTTCCGGCTGCGCGTGCAGTAGCGGGTGACGGTGTCGTCGTTGCCACACACGTCGGCGAGCAACCGGCTGAGGTCGAGCGTGTTTGCCTTCGGATGACCGGGGACCTCGCGCTGGCGGAGGAATTCCGGACGCCCAATGACGTCGGCGAGGGACGTGACGCCAAGGCTGGCGAGAATCTCGCGGACTTCCTGCGCCACGCCGTTGAAGAAGTGCACGACGTTCTCGGCCGTGCCTTTGAACTTGCCGCGCAGTTTTTCGTCCTGAGTGGCGACGCCGACCGGGCAGGTGTTGAGGTGGCATTGCCGCACGTAAACACAGCCCATGGCGATGAGCGCGGTGGTGCCAAAGTTAAACTCTTCCGCGCCGAGGATGGCGGCGGTGACGATGTCCGATCCGGTCCTCATGCCGCCGTCGGTACGAAGCGTGATGCGGTTGCGAAGATTATTGAGCATCAGCACCTGCTGAGTCTCGGCGACGCCGAGCTCCCACGGAGCGCCCGCGCTCTTGATGGAGCTGAGTGGCGACGCGCCCGTGCCACCATCGTGCCCCGATACGAGAATGATGTCGGCATGCGCCTTCGCGACGCCCGCGGCGACCGTGCCGACGCCGGCTTCAGCGACGAGTTTGACGCAGACTTTCGCGCGCGGGTTCACTTCCTTCAGGTCGTGGATGAGCTGCGCGAGATCTTCGATGGAATAAATATCGTGATGCGGCGGCGGGCTGATGAGCATGACGCCAGGCGTCGTGTGCCGGAGCTTCGCGATGATGGCGCTGACCTTATGGCCGGGAAGCTGGCCGCCTTCGCCGGGCTTCGCTCCCTGAGCCATCTTGATCTCGATTTCTTTCGCGCTGGCGAGATACGCCGCAGTGACACCAAAACGACCGCTGGCGACCTGTTTGATCGCGGAGTTCGCGAGGTCCCCATTCGGGCGACGGCTGAAGCGCTCGGGATCTTCGCCGCCTTCGCCGGAGTTGGATTTGCCGCCGATGCGGTTCATCGCGATGGCGAGCGTCTCGTGCGCCTCGGGCGAGAGGGCGCCGAGTGACATGCCGGCCGTCGTAAAGCGCGTGCGGATATCCTCGACCGGCTCGACATCGTCGATCGGGACGGGCCCGGCAGCTTTCGGCACCAAGACGAGCATGTCTTTGAACGAAATCGGCTGCTGCGCTTTCACCTGCTCGACGTACTTCGCGTATTCCTCGGGTGAGCCGGTTTTGACAAAACTGTGCATCGCCTGGATGACCTTCGGCGTCATGCCATGCCGCTCCCCGGCGGGCTTGAAGCGATAGTAGCCCGGGTCGCCGAGCTTGACGGCCGTCTCGGCCGGAACACCCGCGTAACCCTTCTCATGTCGAGTGAGTGATTCGCGTGCGATCTCGACAAAACCGATGCCGCCAACCTGCGATGGCGTACCGAAGAAACATTGAGCGATGACTTTTTCGCCAATCCCGATCGCCTCAAAAATCTGTGCGCCGTGGTAACTCCCGAGGACGCTGATGCCCATCTTGGACATGATCTTGAGGATGCCACTTTCGAGCGCCGTGCGGAGGTTCTTGAGGGCTTTGGAATAGGTGAGCGCACTCAGTTCCTTAAGCGCGGCGTCGGCCGTGGCGCGCTTGTCCGCGTCGTCGCCGGCGCGGGTGACGGCTTGCTGCGCGGCGAGCGTGAGCTGGTCGATGATTTCGCGCGTGGATTCGAAAGCGAGATAGGGCGAAATGGCGCTCGCGCCGTAACCGATGAGCGTGGCGACGGAATGCACGTCGCGCGCTTCGCCGGTCTCGCAAATGATCGAGGCCTTCATGCGCTTGCCGACCCGGATGAGGTGGTGATGCACCGCTCCGGTCGCTAGGAGCATGGGCACGGCGACATTCGCGTGATCCGTCGCGCGATCCGATAGAATCACGATCCGCGCGCCGCGCGCGACAGCAGCTTCGGCCTCGGAACAGATCCGGCCAATGGCCGACTCAAGTCCGTTTTCGCCCTCAGAATGAGGCCACGTCGCGTTGATCGTCACTGCCGGATGGTGTTTCCCGGCGAGGGTCTTGAGAAAGGCCAGTTCGTGCTCGAAAAGGATCGGCGAATTCGACTGCACGAGTTGCGCGTGGAGCGGTGTCTCTGCCAGCAGATTGCGGCGCCAGCCGAGTCCGAGGTTCACGCTCATCACGAGCTTTTCACGGATCGGATCGATCGGCGGATTAGTGACCTGCGCGAAGAGCTGCTTGAAATAGGTCGCGAGGTGCCGCGGCTGGAGCGAGAGCACGGCGAGCGGCGTGTCGTCGCCCATCGAGCCGATCCCCTCGGCGGCGTCCTTGATCATCGGCTTGATGATCAGGTCGATCTCCTCGGTCGTGTATCCGAACGCGAGCTGCTTTTGCGTCAACGTGAGGATGTCGATCGGTTCAGAGGGCTCGGAGATTTCGTCGGGAACGAGTTCGTCGAGGCGCAGCAGATTGTCCTTCAACCAAAGCCCATACGGCTTCCGTGCGGCGAGCGAGGCCTTGATCTCCGCATCGCGCATGAGTTTGCCCGCCGCGGTGTCGATCGCCAGCATTTCACCCGGGGCGAGGCGCCCCTTGTCGACGACGTGCGCGTCGTCAAAGTCGATCGTGCCGACTTCGGAGCCGATGCTGAAAATACCGTCGTCGGTCAGCTTGTAACGCGCGGGGCGGAGTCCGTTGCGGTCGAGGCACGCAGCGACGGTGACACCGTCTGAAAAGCACAGCGCCGCCGGGCCGTCCCACGGTTCGTTGAAGCAGCGGTGGTATTCGTAAAATGCGCGCAATTCCGGCGACAGGTTCTTGTCGTTTCGCCACGCCGGCGGGACGAGCATCGTCATCGCGTGAAGCACGCTGCGCCCACTCATCACGAGCGCCTCGAGCGCGTTGTCTAATTCCGAGGAATCACTTCCGCCCGGCTGGATGATGGGCTTGAGCAGATCGATATCCGCACCCCAGAAATCGGCCTCAAGTTCCGCCTCGCGGGCCCGCATCCAGTTCACATTTCCCCGCCGCGTATTGATCTCGCCGTTATGCGCGAGCATCCGGAACGGTTGCGCGAGCGGCCAGGTCGGGAAGGTGTTGGTGGAATAACGCTGGTGGTAAACGCTGATCGCAGTCTCGTAGTCCGGGCTCTGGAGATCCTTGTAAAATTTTTCGAGCGACGGCGAGACGAGGAGCCCCTTGTAGATGATCGTCCGATGCGAAAACGACGGGATGTAGAAGTGCTTGATCTGGTCCTCCGCGGCGCGTTTCTCGATCTCGTTTCGAGCGAGGAAGAGGCGCCTTTCGTAATCGTCATCCGCCATGCCATGCGGCCGGCCCACGAGCACCTGCTCCATCCGCGGCAGAGTGGAAGCCGCCTTGTCGCCGAGTAGCCGGATATTGATCGGCACTTCGCGCCACCCGAAAAGGAAGATGCCGCGCTTTTCCACGACCTCCTCGACAATCGCCTTCGCCCGGGCCTGGGCATACGCATTGTCATGCGGGAGGAAGACAAACCCGACACCGAGGTCGGCGTTGTTGAAAAGCTTGTGGCCGAGTTTGGTCACTTCGGGCGCGAGGAGCTTGTAGGGGATCTGCGTCAGCACGCCTGCGCCGTCGCCGGTTTTCTGGTCCGCATCGATCGCGCCTCGATGGGCGAGATTGCAGAGGGAGGTCAGCGCGAGGCGCAGGACCTTGTTGGAGCGTTTTCCGCTCACCTGTGCGATAAAACCCACACCGCAGGCGTCGTGTTCCTGTTCAGGAGAATAGAGAGACCGAAGTGACTTCGTTTGATCCAGAATGACTTGATTCATAGTGATGGCCCGATTGGCTTTCCGGGCGCACAAACTAGGAGGCGCGCCCGACAATTCAAGCGAAATTCTGGACGAAAATTATCCATATAATGGCATTAAATCGCAGAATTCTGTCGCCCGACCGCCCACTTCGTGTCTAATCTTCGCCCTTTTCCCGCCAAACCATTTACCCACCATGCAAACCCGAGAACTGGACGAGCACGAGCGGCTCATTGTCCGCCATTTAATCCGAGATCCGCGCGAAAGCGATAATGCGATCGGCGAAATCACCGGCGTCAACGTCCGCACCGTCGGCCGAAAACGGCAGAAGCTCGAACAAGCCGGCGTGCTCTCCTACTTCACCCACCTCGATCTCTCGCCGCGCGGCACCGGACAGTTCAATGCGCGGCACCTGTATATCATCGAGTTTCGAATCGGCGTGACCTACAAACAGCTCCTCGAAGACATCCAGCGCGAGCCGTTCGTGCGCTCGAGTTTTACGGAGATCATTTTTGAAAGTCACATCGCCGAGATCGATGGCAAACTGGCGATGCTGCTCTTCATCGACGGGGCCGATGAGACGGACATCGTGCAGACCGTGCAGGAAAAGCTCATCCCCAGCCTCCTGCGGAACCACGGCCAAAACTCGATCGAAAAAATCCAGACCGTCCGCGTCCTCGCGCCGGTCCGGGTGATGCGCAACTACGTCGTCCCGGTGAACATGGAGGCGGGCTACATCAAGAAGGACTGGCCGGATGAGGCGATCTACGTCGGCAAATCAACCGAATCCTCGAGTGAAGCGTAATCTCGGGCGAGCGCGAATGCTGATCCTATCGGCATTCGCGAGCATCGGCATCCTCGCGAGCACATCGGCTGAGCCGAATCCAGAGCCTTATCCGAAGCCCGCGTCGAAGAAGGGCCTGCAGGTCCAAATGGTCGACGACGCGCTCGCGCTCGGCATCCGGCACGCGGGGCTGAACTGCCATCTCGCATCGCTCGTCGAACTCGCGCCGAAGCCGGACTCGATCCGATTCTCGTTCGAAGGGCAGGACTATTTCTTCCGGCCCGGCGCGGTCGGCGCGCTCGATGGGCAGGTAAAGCCGCTCTCGGATCACGGCGTCGTCATCAGCCTCATCCTCCTCAACTACGAAAACCGCGACGAGGCGCTGAACGCCATCTTCATGCACCCGCGCTACGCCCGAGGCGAAAAGCACAACCGCATGAGCGCCTACAACACCGAAACCGCCGACGGGGTGCGCTACCTCCGCGCGGTGGTCGCGTTCCTCGCCGAACGCTACAGCCCGCCGGACGCACCGCACGGGCGGGTGTGGAATTACATCGTCGGCAACGAGGTGAACTCGCACTGGTGGTGGAGCAACATGGGCCGCGCGACCCCGGCCGAGGTCGCCGACAACTACGAGCGCACCACCCGCATCGTTTACGAAGTGGTCCACGCACAGCTCACAAACGCCCGGGTCTTCATCTCACTAGAACACCACTGGGGCATCCGCTATCCGCCCGGCGCGCCGGACCAATCCTGCGCAGGCCGCGAGCTCGTCGGAGCGTTCGCGCGGCTCTCTCGCGAGCGCGGAGATTTCCCGTGGAATATCGCATTTCACCCGTACCCCGAGAACCTCGGTGACCCGCGATTCTGGAAGGACAAAAGCGCGACCACCGCGGACGACACGCCACGGATTACGTTCAAAAATCTCGAAATCCTGATGCGTTTTTTAGCACGCCCCGAGATGCAATTCGCCGGCGCACAACGACGCGTGATCCTCTCCGAACAAGGCTTTCACTGCATGGACACGCCCGACGGTGAACAGCTTCAGGCCGCCGCGTATGCCGGCGCTTGGGTGAAAGTCGCGCGCCTCGACGGGATCGACTCGTTCATCCTGCACCGCCACGTCGATCATGCGCACGAAGGCCTGAACCTCGGCCTCTGGACACACAAACCGGACACCGTCTCCACACCCGACCGGCACCGCCCGATGTACGATGTTTTCAAAGCCGCCGACACGCCGGAATGGGAAAAGGCGTTCGCGTTCGCGCTGCCGATCATCGGCATCCCGCGCTGGGACGATTTCCTGAAATAACCGTCGGGCGATTTACTTCGCCGCCGCGCGACCGACTCCGAATTGATCGCTGACCGCGACGATTTTGCCGTCGCGAAAGACCGCCTCGAAAAACTTGGAGCTGCACACGGGCTGGCCGGATTCGTCCTTCAACGTCGCCACGACTTTCTTCGTCGCCGCGTCGATCACGTCGGGCGTGTGGCAGTAGGCATAACGTCCCGCGAGATCGAACGTGACCCAGCCGTGGCCGCCTGCGCTGAGATCGATGTGGCCGGTTTCCTTCGGCGGCATTTGCGTCGCATCAAAGATGTAGAGGCGTTTGCCATCCTGATCGCTGATCCAGAGCTCCTTCTCGTCCGGCGTGAGCGCGGCACCGTGCGTGCGATGCGTGATATTGCCGTCACCCGCAAGAACGCGGTGGATCACCTTCCCGGTCTCGAGATCGGCCACGTCGAAGCCGACATGCTTGCCGAGGCAGACAAATGCGAGCGAGCCGCGCGCATTCACCGTGAAAGGAAACACGCCGCTCTCTCCGATCGGCGTGATCTCGCGGACCACCGTGTCGTCGCTCGTCCGGATGACCATGAGTGACGTCTCGTGCCCGCAATAAACGAACTGCCCGTCCAGCCCCATGACCGTGTTGTGCGCGTTCTTTTTGACCGGAAAATGCTTCGTGATTTCGCCGCTCGCGGCATCGACGACGAACCACTCGCTGAACCCCTCGCCCGCCCACCAACCCGTCGGCACGTAAAGCTTTTTACCGTCCGGCGTAATGGCGACGCGGTCGCAACCGCTCGGGTAACGTTTCTCCCAAACGACCTTGTCCGTATCGAGATCGAGACAGCCGAGGAGGTGATTCGTGGTCGAATAATAAGCGCGATGGGTGGCCGCATTCGGGCAGAAGCCGCGGATGCCTTCGGCAAAGCTCGGCACGTCGATGCGACGGACAAATTGATGGCCACCGTCCATGTCGAAAACGAGCACTCCGTTGCCCGTGCCCCCTTTCTGCGCGGCGTCCGGCACGGAAAGATAGAGCAGGTGTTGGTCGGCGGCATGCGCGGTCGCGAGTTGGATCGCGAAGGCGGTGATGGTCAGGAGTCGTTTCATGGGGGGCGTGGCGGGCTAACCCGCGGATGACTTCGGATAGGTGCCGAGGATTTTGACGAAAGTGCAATGTTTCTGAAGTTCGTCGAGCGCCTCGACGACATTTGGCTCGGCTGCGTGGCCGTCGATGTCGGCGAAGAAGAAATACTCCCAAGCCTTCCGCTTCGATGGGCGGCTTTCGATTTTGCTCAAGCTGATCTTCAGGCGGTTGAACGGTTCCAGCGCGTCGAACAGTGCGCCGGGTTTATCCTGCACGCAGAACATCAGCGCCGTACGGTCGTCGCCCGTCGGCGGAGACGGGCGCGGGCCGATAACGAGGAAACGAGTGGTATTTCCCGCGATGTCCTGGATGGAAGGCGCGAGCACGTTCAAGCCGTGGACCTCGGCGGCCATCGCGCCGGTGATCGCACCCGCGTGCGGCTCCGTGGCGGCGAGCTCCGCCGCGCGCGGCGTGCTGCCCGCCTCGATGAGTTCGACGTTGGGAAGGTTGAGCCGAAGCCAGTTTCGGCATTGCCCGAAGACTTGCGGATGCGAGTACAGCTTCCGGATTTCGCTGCGCGGGATTTTCGCCACGAGGTGATTTTCGATCTTCATCAGGATCTGCGCGCAGATGCGCAAATCCGAGTCCATGAAGACATCCAGCGTGTGATTGACCGCGCCTTCAGTGCTGTTCTCGATCGGGACGACGCCGTAGTCCGCATTGCCGCGCGCGACGACGTCGAACACATCGGCGATCGAAACTTGCGGCGTGTAGTTCACGCTCGCGCCGAACTTGCTCCGCGCGGCCTGGTGCGTGTTCGTCGATTCGGGGCCGAAATACGCGATGGTCAGATCCTTCTCCAGCGCGAGCGAGGCGGACATGATCTCACGGTAAATGGCGCGGATGGATTTCTCCGGCAGCCGTCCCTTGAGATCGGCATTTTTCGCGGTCAGCGCGCGCAGCACGGTCTCTTCGCGCTCGGGGGCGTAAATCTCGACCCCCTCGGCTTTCTTCACCACGCCGACTTCATGCACGAGGTCGGCGCGTTCGTTCAGCAGGCTCAGAAGCTGGCCGTCGATGGCGTCGATTTTCTTGCGGATTTCCGGAAGTTTCATGCGTTCTCGATCGGGGCCTCGGCGGCGGTTGCGTCGTCAGAGACCGGCTCAGCCTCAGGCTCCGCGGGTGGAGCGTCTTCGGCCTGCGGCTCTTCTGACTTCGGCTCTTCTGCTTTCGTCTCCTCGGTTTTGGCTTCCTCGGCGACGGTGGCTTTGGGGAGGCGGATGCGCTTGAGTTCGGTGGAATTCGGAAGCTCATCGACCGTTCGCAGGCCAAAGTGTTGCAGGAAATACTCGGTCGTTTCGTAGAGCAACGGCCGGCCCGGGACTTCGGCACGGCCGGCGATCTTCACGAGACTGCGATCGAGGAGAATCTGCATGACCCCGTCCACCGATACTCCGCGCACAGCTTCGATGTCCGCGCGCGTGACGGGCTGGCGGTAGGCGATGATCGCCAGGGTCTCGAGTTGCGGTCCGGTTAGGCGTGTGGGTTTGGCTTCGGGGTAAAGTTGCCGGACCCACTGAGCGCAGGCGGAGTCGCTCACGAGCGTCCAGCCGCGCGCCTGTTCGACGAGTTGAAACGCACGGCCCGCCTCGATCAAATCCTGCTGGATTTCCACGAGCGTCGCGATCGCGGCCTCGTCTTTCACCTGCGCGAAGTCACGCGCGTCCTGGTCCTCGGTGCCTTCGCCCGCGGCGCGCAGGGCTGTGACGATTTCCCGGGTGGAAATCGGCTTCGGTGAGGCGAAAACGAGCGCCTCGATCACTTGCTTCAACGTCATGGTCGGTCGGGATTCTGCGCTCGATTACGCGCGTCTCAATTCGATTTCGCCGAACGCCTCGCTCTGGGCGAGGCGCAGTTGTTTCAGGCGCACGAGTTCGAGCAGCGCGAGGAAAGTCACGACGATTTCCGCTCGCGAAGCGGCGCTGGCAAAGAGTTCAGTGAAGAGCAGCGGCACGCCCGCGGCGGTCAGTTTCATGATGAGATCGATCTTGTCGGAGACGGAATAATTCTCCTCGAAGATCTCCCGCAGATCCTCCGACTTGTCGCCGATCCGCTTGAGGACCTTGTTGAAGGCGTTGATCAGATCAAACACAGACACCTCGCCGAGCGGACGCTCCACGACTTGGTCCGCGCTCTCCGGGATGCGCGAGAAAAGATTGCTCTGCTCGACTTCGCGCTGCGAGAGCTGCGCCGCGGCGTCCTTGAATTTTTTGTATTCGACGAGCTGCCGGATCAAATCCCAGCGAGGATCATCCTCCTCGGCCTCCTCCTCGGGAGGCTGGACATGGGCAGGCAGCAGGCTGCGGCTCTTTATGTAGATCAGATTCGCCGCCATCACGACGAACTCTCCCGCGACCTCAAGGTCCAGCACCTTAAACGCATCCATGAACTCCAGGTACTGCTGCGTGATGCGCTCGATCGAGATTTCGTAGATGTCCACCTCGTCCTGTTTGATGAGGTAAAGCAGCAGATCGAGCGGCCCCTCGAAGACTTCGAGGCGGACCTTGTATTCGTTGGATGACATGGGCTGGCGAGACTAGGGGGAGGCGCGGAGGTTTGGGAAGCGGAGAGTGCGGCTAGCGCGGTTCGGCGTCCTTTTTGTCGCCCGGCAGCGCGGGTTTCACGATCGCGGCCAGCACATCCTGCCGGTCCGGGATGCGCGTGAGCTCCAGATATTTTGGACCTTCGGAATAGGCGAGGGAGACCGTCTTAAACACGTCGCCCCCCAGCACGAGCAGATCGACCTTCCCCATCGCGGCGCTGTCGGCGACGGCGTCCTTGAGCCGTTGCGGGGAAAATTTCCGGTTGTTCACCCCGGCGATCACCTGCGCGTAGGCCAGGCCGGCCTTGTCGGCGGGGCCGCCCGTGGTGATCGCGAGGATCTTGCCGTCATCGCCCACCGCGAGGCCGAGGCTCGCGGTGACGTTGACGGATTTTCGATCCTTCTCCCGCTGGGCGAGGTAATCGTTCTGCTTCGGCGTGTACTGAAGCCGGTAGCCGAGGCCCTCGATGAAACCGAGGCCGAGCGCATCCTTCGGCGTGGAGATGCGGTCGCGGAAAAACTTGTCCCAATCGGCATCCGCGAGCCCCTTCAGGACGCCGGTGATGTCCGCCTGCTCATACGGCGACACGAGGACGTGCTCGGTCGCCTTGCCGACGAAGAACTTCCGGCAAAAGTCGTCGATGCTCACCGCGCCGCCGCTTTTCTCGCGCAGCAGCGCGTCCACTTCGAGCCACGTCAGCAGGCCTTCGTCGTAATAATCCTGGCTGCGGCGAAGCGGCGCCCAAGCGGGGCTTTTGGCGCGGAGCTGCCAACTCGATACGGCGGTGTCTTCCAATGAGCGCCATTTGCGACCGCTTTGGTTTTTGAGGAAATCGATCTTCGACGCGAGTGCGGGCAGGTATTCCTCCAGCGAAAGCAGGCCGCTGCGGACGGTGAGAACTTCGCCCAAATACTGGGTGAGCCCTTCGTAGACCCAAAGGAGCCGCGTGCGTTCGGGCGTGTGGAAATTCGTGGTCAGCATCGCCGCCGGGCGGCGGAACTTTCCGCACCACGCATGGACAAATTCGTGCGGAAGGAGATACGCCGGCCAGGTCTTGCGCTGCTTTTCATCGATCAATTCACGCTCGCCGATGACGTTGAAGCTGCAGGCGAGATGTTCGAGTCCATTGCCGGGAAGCTGGTCGCTGCACACGACTAGGAAGTGGTAGTCCGCGAAGGGTGCGCCGCCGAAAAGAGCGACCGCCTCGGCGT
>JAYTDO010000014.1:0-2555 GCA_043735935.1 Chthoniobacteraceae bacterium | reverse complement strand
TTCCGCAAAGCCGGGCGTGAACTGCGCGGGGACGAAGCGCAGATCCACGCTGGCTTCGCAGGCGTCGGGGATGATGTTCGTCTTCGAGCCGCCGCGGATCGTGCCGATGCTGATCGTCGGCGAACCGAGCACGGGATCGTGGATCGCGGCGAATTCGCACGCCAGTTCGCCGCCGATGAAGTCGAGCACGCGGAGCATTTTCGCGATGGCGTTTTCGCCCAGCTCAGGACGCGCGGCGTGGCCGGCTTTGCCGTGCGTGCGGAGCTGGAGAAAGGCGCTGCCTTTGTGCGTGTGGACGACCTGCAAATCCGTGGGCTCGGCGGCGATGACAAAGTCGAACCGCTCCTCGCGGGCGAGCGCCCGCGAGCCGTGCTGGCCGGCCTCCTCGCTGGCCAGCCCGGCGAACCAAATCTCGTGGCCGAGCGCGGGCAGGCGGTCGCGCATTTCGCGCAGCGCCCAGAGCATCGCGGCCATCGGGCCTTTGGTGTCGCTCGCGCCGCGGCCCCAGATTTTTCCGTCGCGGAGTTCGGCGGCGAAAGGCGGGATCGTCATGCCGAGCACGCTCACGGTGTCGGTGTGCGGCGCGAGGAGCAGGCGCGGTTTTCCCGGCCGGTCGCTGGGGAAGCGCGCGACCACATTGGGCCGCCCCGGCAGCACCTCGCGCAGCTCGACATGCGCGCCGAGCCCGCGCAGAAACTCCGCCAGCCACGCGGCGATCCGCGCCTCCCCCGTGCCGTCCGTGCCGGGATCGCCCTCGGGATTCACACTCGGGATGCGGATGAGCGCCTGGAGGAGTTCGACGGCGTTTTGCGGCTCGGTCATGCGCCGGAGAAAATCGCAGGTCAGCCGCGCAAGACGAGCCCCTTTTTCCCCGTCCGCACCACGCGGAAATGCGCTTGCCTCCCCGGTACCCGTGGTCAAGCTGACCGCCCTCACCTTCATCCCTATGAAAAAACTCCACCTCCTCTCCCTCACCACCCTCGTCGCCGGTCTCACTGCTTTCGCCCCGCTGCCAGGGCGGGCGCAGGAGCCCGAAAAACTCAACCTCCAAGGCGCCATCGGCGGCAGCATGGACATCGACTTTAAGACCCGCAAAAGCCTCGATGAAAAGGGCAAGCCGCAGAAAGGCGTGACCGACCTTTATACGCTCTCGCTCACCGTCGCCCAGACCACCGAGTTCAAGGGCACAATCCAGCGGCAGCCGGCCGTTGGCGGCATCCTCGGCACGGGGCAAAAGGCGCAGCTCGCCTATTCGATCGACCTCTCGGTGCTGAACCCGGCGAACCTTTCGCAGAAGCGCGCCGTCGGCAAATGGGTGGGCACCGTGCCGGTGGCGGCGAATGGCGAATACAACGAGGAAGGGCTGCCAGACAGCCAGCAGCGCATCGCCGTGGATGCCATCGGCAAGGCCCCGGCGTTCACGGACAAGTTTGGCGGGAAGCTCATCGGCAAAGGCAAGAAGGCGGCGAGCGCGACGACCTATCTGCGGCAGCTCGCGGGGAAGCAGGTAAAGGTCGAGGTCAAGAACAGCGACCCGATGCGCTTTGAGTCGCTCGCCCTGGCGATGGGTCCGGCGCAGACCTATCCGCGCACAGTGGTCAATGGCAACCTCGACTATGACTACGAGACGGGTAACTACTACACCAATGGCATCCGCTTCCTTTACCAGCAGAATGGCAAGGAAGTGGAGGACATCGTGACCGGCTCGATCAAGTGGGTCGAGGACGCGAACCGCGCGAGCAATGGCAAGGGCCAGTATGAATTCAACCTGCGCTGGAACGAGGCCAAGAACACGAAGCCGGCGGGTGAGGCCGCGGCCTTTGCGAAGATGTCCGACGAAGAGGCGTTCTTCGCGGTGGATAACACGATCCCGTCCCTCACTGGCAACATCACTTACGAGGATCAGATGACCACCGTGGGCGACAAACAGCAGCCTGGTTCGAGCAAGATCAAATACAACCTCGGGGCGAACCAACTGACCAAGGTGCAAATCATGAACTTCCTCAAGCTCTGGCTCGTCTGCGTGGGGCCGACGAACGATGAGTAAGTCCCGGCATTAACGCTCAAACCAAACGCCGCCTGGAAAACCGGGCGGCGTTTTTGCTGCCGCGCCGCGTAGCGCCGCCGCTGTAGGGGAAGCTGTCAGCTTCCCCCTACAGCGGCGCGCGGGGCGCGCCCTACCGCTTCTGCGCGGGTGCCAGCGCGGGATCATCCAGGTCGAGGCGGTAGAGGATTTGGTTATAGTAGGCGCGGGGCGTGGGCGGCGCGTGGTTGGCAAACTCGTCGGTGTAAGTCCCCTCGAAAAGCAGAATGGGTGAATCGTCGGGCGTGAACTCAGGATGCAGCCGCGGATTGTAGAAAGTGTAGTTGTCGTGGGTTAGAATCTTCACCGCCGGTCCCCAAGGCCCGATGGGTGCATCTGCTTCCGCATACCACAGTTCACCAAGGGCTGATGGCTTGCCAAAGCTCTGCAAAAAAACAGTGACCCAGCGTTTCCGCCAGGGATTCCAGGCGATTGAACCCGAGTGGGGCGTGATTTTTTCTCCGCCATCCGC
>JAYTDO010000013.1:0-9130 GCA_043735935.1 Chthoniobacteraceae bacterium | reverse complement strand
CCTGTAGCAGTAAGTGTTGTCGAACTTCCTATACAAACTGCCGAACTGGTAGGAGTTATTGTAAGGCTAGGTCCAACTACAACAGTCCCCATTGACGCCGGCGTTTCGTCCAGGCAGTCCTAGGGTAGGCGCTCCTGCGTCGTGCCAACCCTGGCCTGGATGATGCGACGTCGTTGGCGTCGGGAACGCCACACCGAGGCTTGTTTTTTGAAAGTGCATGTCCGTTTTCCTCCGCCACGGCCCCGGCAAGATTCGCGAAGTGCGCCTCATTACGGCGTTCGTTCGTGGAGGGACTTTTGAGGAAAACGCCCGATGATCTTTAACCCCCGCGCCGTAACGCGCGGGCGGGCGCGTGGGGATCCACCATCCGCATTCTGCCGTGCATCGGCAGCTTGGGATGGCGGAGTCTACGGGACTCGAACCCGCAACCTCCGCCGTGACAGGGCGGCGCTCTAACCAATTGAGCTAAGACTCCTCAAAGGAGGCGCGGAGAGTAGGGCGGTCCGGCGGGAGCGGCAACAGTTTTTTACGGGATTTTTTGCACTGGCGCCCGCGTTCGCGTAGGAACGTGGCCGCATGGATTTTGACTGCGATATCGCCATCGTCGGCGGCGCCTTTTCAGGTGCCTCGGCTGCGCTCCTGCTCAAACGACACGATCCCGCGCTGCGGGTGGTGATCGTGGAAAAGTGCGAGGCCTTCGACCGGAAGGTGGGCGAATCGACGACGGAGGTGAGTTCGTGTTTCCTCACGCGCGTGCTCGGTTTGTCCACATGGCTCGGGCATCATCAGCTCGCAAAGCAGGGTCTGCGGATGTGGTTCGCGCGGTCGGCGGCGGAGGCGTTCGAGGACTGCGTGGAGATCGGGGCGATGTATAATTCGCGGCTCTCGGGATTTCAGGTGGACCGCGCGACGCTCGATGAGCATGTGCTTTCCCTCGCGCTCGAAGCGGGCTGCGAAGTGTGGCGGCCCGCGAAGGTCGTGGAGATGGATCTGGCGGGCGCGGGACGCAATGTCCTATCGGTGCGGGTCGCCGATGAACCGCGGACGCTGAAGGCGAGATGGGTGCTCGACGCGAGCGGCCGGGCGGCGGTGGTTTCGCGAAAGCTGGGCCTCTTTCGCCCGATGCCGGAACATCCGGTGAACGCCCTGTGGGCGAGATTCACAGGGGTGAAGGATTGGGACGGGACGGAGCTGCACGCGAAGTATCCGCTGTGGGCGAAGGCGACGAAGACAAGCCGGGCTTGGGCGACGAATCATCTGATGGGGCCGGGCTGGTGGTGCTGGATCATTCCGCTGAAAGGCGGCGATACGAGCATCGGGCTCGTCTATGACACCCGCATTTTCAAGCCGCCGATGGAAGGCACGATCGGGGCCCGCCTGTGCGCGCATTTCCAGACGCATCCGGTCGGGCGGGAACTGCTCGGCGAGGCGCGTCCGGTGGAGGGGGATCAACGCGCTTTTTCCGCGCTGCCGTACGTGAGCGAGCAGGTCGCCGGGGACGGGTGGGCGATGGTGGGCGACGCCGCGGGGTTCATCGATCCGCTGTACAGTCCGGGGCTGGATTTCTGCGCGTTCACGGCGCAGGGCGCGTGCGGACTGGTGGCGCGTGCGCTCGCCGGGGAGCCGATGGAAGAGGCGCTCGCGAGCTACAACACCCGCTTCGCCTTCTGCTTTCGCTCGTGGTTCGACGGCATTTATCGGGACAAATATTTCTACATGGGCGACGCGGAACTGATGGCGGCGGCGTGGCTGATGGACATCGCGAGCTACCATCTCGGGCCGGTGCGGCAGGTTTATTCGGACCCGAAAACGCAGTTCGAGTTCTTCCCATTCGACGGCGTGCCAGGGCGCGTGGTGGCGCGGGTGATGGGTTTTTACAATGCGCGGCTGGCCACGCTGGCGAAACGCAAGATGGAGGCCGGTGTCTTCGGCGACCGCAACGCGCACTGGCGCTTGCTAGTGGGCGGATTTCTCCCGGATGCGAGCGTGCTGCGGCTGCTCGGCCGCGGTATGCGCCGGTGGCTGGTGGCCGAGTGGCGAAATCTTTTCCTGCGCACGAAGGCCGCGCCGATTCCGAATCCCGTGGATTTACCCCCGATGGAAAAGGCCGCGGAGCGGGAAAGCTACTGCCCCTCGAGCCCGCGCATATCGCCGTAACGATCGATCTTAAACGACTGCGGGCGCCGGATGGGTGTGCCGGGCCGGAGCGCGGAACCGGCCGAGGTGGGCGAGGTGGGCGAAGTGCTGAGCCCGTTGGCGGGGGTCGAGTAGGTCTTGGCCTGGCCGAAGGTAACCATCGGCGTGTATTCCTTTGGCCCGGCGACGACGGGCGGTGGCTGGGCGGGGAAGGTATCGACGGGCACGACGGCGATCTTGCCTCCGGCGAGCGCCTGATGCGCGGCGAGGAATTGGCTCGGGACCCAGTAGTTGGTGAGGTCGCGCGGGTAGCTGTTGCGAAACATGCCGATGGCGATGTTCTTCCGCATTTCAAAATGCAGGTGCGCGTCATACTGGCCGTGGTTGTTGCCGATGGTCCCGATCTTCTGGCCTCGCGAGACTTTTTGCCCGACGGGGACGAGGATTTCGTTCAGGTGACCGTAGAGGGAGTCGACGTAATTGATCTTCCCGTTTTCCACGTACGCATGGCGGACGATGATGACATTCCCCCACCCCATCCGGTAGTCCTGCGCGAAAACGACGATGCCGTGGGCGGTGCAGCAGACCGGGTCGCCGAGGTCGGTGTCGCCGCCGCCTTCGCCGTTCCAATCCTCGCCGAGGTGCCCGTTCGGGCGGTAACCGCGCGCGACGTAATAACGTTTCGTGCCGTCCCGCCCGACCGGGCAGTCGAACCCGTCCGCGACGCGCACGGTGGCGGTCTTTGACGAGGAAACGGGGGGAGCATCCGCGCCGTGCAGCGCGACGGCGAGGAGGGAAACGACAACGAGACCGGATGTCGTCCAGCGCATAGAATGACAGGCTACGGGGCGGTGCTGCGCGGTGGCAACTCCTTACGAACCGACGGGGTGAACCCTTTGGAACAACGCCAGCAGCCCGACGCCGAGCATGATGCGGTAAATACCGAAGCCGGTGAAGGTGTGGCTCTGGACGTAACGGAGGAGCCATTTCACGGCGATGAAGGAGACCACCGCCGCGACGACCGCGCCGAGGCCGAGCATGGCCCAGTCTTCCGTCGCGGCACCGGGTTCGGTGTGACGGAGTGCCTTGAAGATTTTGAACGCGCCCGCGGCGAGCAGCGTCGGGATGCCGACCAGAAAGGAAAACTCGGTGGAAACCACGCGGCTGACGCCCAGGATGAGCGCGATCACGATCGTCGCGCCGGAACGCGACGTGCCTGGGAACACGGCGGCCACAAGCTGGGCGATGGCGACGGCGATGGCGACGGACCAGGAGATCGTCTCGGATACGGTGCGCCCGTTGAGCCAGCGTTCGACGACGACAAAAAGAATGCCGCCGATGAGCAGCGCCCAGGCGACCGGGCCGATCTCCTCGGGCAGCTTGAATTTCAACTTATCGAGGACGAGCCCGCCCGCGCCGGTGATCCCGAAGGCGACGATGATCTTCGCAAGCAGATCGCGGCTGGCCGGCTCGCGCCAGCGCGCCAGCATCGCAAGCCGGCCGGCAAAAAGCGGCAGCACCGCGAGCACGGCGCCGCACTGGATGACGATGTTATACAGATCGCTCTGACGCGGGACCCAGTGCTCGGCGATGAGCATGTGCCCGGTGGAGGAAACCGGAATGAATTCCGTCAGCCCTTCGATGAAGCCGAGGACGACGGCGATGAGCCAGGCGGACACTTAGATCGCGCTCTCGCCTCGTTCTTCGGTGCGAATGCGGATCGCGTCTTCGATCGGAAGAATGAAAACCTTTCCGTCGCCGATCTTGCCGGTCTTGGCCGACTGCACGATCGCGTCGACCGCCTTCTGCACCCGGTCGTCCGCGATGACGATTTCGAATTTGACCTTCGGCAAAAAGTCCACGGTGTATTCGCTCCCACGATAAATCTCGGTGTGACCCTTCTGACGACCGAAGCCTTTGACTTCGCTGACCGTCATGCCTTCCACGCCGATTTCGGACAGCGCTTCTTTCACGTCCTCCATCTTAAAGGGCTTAATGATCGCCTCGATTTTTTTCATAGATCGATAGACCTAGCGAGTGCAGCAAAATTCGCAAGCCCGGCGTTCAATCCGGGCCCGATTTCAAGCCGGATCGCGGGTCAGCACGCCATTGACCAGCCGCATGATGCCGCGCGGGTTTTCATCGTGCAACTCGGGCGGCAGCGCGTCCGCCCGGAAGTTTTGGTAGCAAACCGGACGCACAAACCGCTGGATGGCCGCCGTGCCGACGCTGGTAAAATGGGCGTCCGTGGTGGCCGGAAACGGTCCGCCGTGGTGCATCGACGGACAGACCTCGACACCCGTGGGAAAACCATTGAGGAGCAGCCGGCCGACTTTGCGCTCCAGGATGGCGAGCAAATCCGACGCGGCCGCAAGGTCGTTGGCGTTGGCGTGGAGCGTGGCGGTAAGCTGCCCTTCGAGGCATCGCGCCAGCGCCTCGAGTTCCGTCCACGAGCGCGCAGTCACAAGCAGCGTGTAGGGACCGAATACCTCCTCGTGCAGTTCGCGGTGCAGGAGAAAATTCTCCGCGTCCGTGGCGAAAACGACGGCTTCACCCTGCGTCTTGCCCGCGTCGGGTTTCCCATCGGCCATTCCCAAGGCGACGACCCCCGGCACTTTCTCCATACGATCGAGACTGCGATGGTAAGCATCGCAGATCCCGGCGTGAAGCATCGTGCCGGGCGGCACCGTCGCCACGGCGTTGGCGAATTGCTCCGCAAAACTGGCAAACTCCGGGCCGCCAAGGCCGAAGACGAGTCCCGGCTTGGTGCAGAACTGACCCACGCCCATAGTGATGGAAGTCTTTAAGCCCTCGACGAGTTGCGCCGAGCGTTCGCTCAGTGCGCCGGGCAGGATGAAGAGAGGATTCAGGCTGCTCATTTCCGCAAAAACCTGGATCGGCTCCGGCCGCGCCTGAGCCGCTTGGATCAGTGCGAGGCCCGCCGTGCGCGAGCCGGTGAAGCCGATGGCGCGGGTCAGCGGATGCTGGGCGAGCGTGAGCCCCATTTCCGCTCCGCCGTGGAGTAGGGAAAAAACGCCGTGCGGCAGCCCGCACGCAGCCAGCGCCCGGTCGATCGCCGTGGCGACCAGCTCCGACGTGCCGGGATGAGCCGGGTGGGCTTTCACCACGACCGGACACCCGGCGGCCAATGCGCTCGCGGTGTCGCCACCGGCGACGGAGAACGCGAGGGGAAAATTACTCGCCCCAAACACGACCACCGGCCCGATCGGAATGAGCACGCGACGGACGTCGGGCTTCGGCAGCGGCTTGCGATCCGGCAGCGCCGTGTCGATGCGCGCGTCGCACCAGGAGCCTTCGCGGGCGACTTCGGCGAAAAGCTTGAGCTGCCCGACCGTGCGTCCGCGCTCGCCGGTCAGTCGGTCGAGCGGCAGGCCGCTTTCGAGATGCGCGCGCTGGAGCAGGTCGTCGCCGAGCGCCAGGATTTCCTCCGCGATCTTTTCGAGGAATGCCGCGCGCACTTCGCCGCTCGTCCGGCGAAAGAGCGTGAAGGCTTCGTTCGCGTGGTGGAGCGCGAGATTCGCATCGTCGAACGAGGCTTCGTGAAAATCCGTCGCGAGCGGCTGGGCGTCGAGGGGACAGACGGCGTGAAAGGTTTTTCCGCGCGGCTGCGCGAGCGTGCCGGCGATGAGACTGTTTCCGTGGAGAGGCATGGCGCGGATGTTCGCGCGGCGCCCGGCTGGACGCCAGCGTTTCCGCGCGCCCTCGACAAAACGCCCGTCCGCGCTATCTAAGGCGCCCCTATGTTTTGGACCGAAGATATCGCCGCGAAATGCGCAGGCCCGCAGATCATCAATGACTCGAAGACGCCGAGCGGGCGTGTGCACGTGGGCGCGCTGCGCGGCGTGCTCATCCACGACGCGATCTTCCGCACGCTGCGCGAAAAGGGCATCGAGGCCCGCTACCTCTTTGGCGTCGACGACTTCGATCCCGTCGACGAGATCCCGAAGGGGGAAGACGAGCACTTTGGCAAATATCTCGGCTGGCCGCTGTGCAACACTCCCGCGCCGCTCGGCGGCACCGCGACGGACATGGCCGAGCATTACATGGAGGAGTTTTGGCAGGTATTCGCGGAGCTCGGCGTGAAGGTGGAACGCTACCGGATGCGCGACGTCTATCGCGGCGGACAGTTTAACGAAGCGATCGACACGATCCTGCGGAATGCCGACAAGGTGCGCCGCGTTTACAAGGAAGTCTCCGGCGCCGAACGGCCGGATCATTGGTACCCGTTCCAGGTCATCTGCGAAAAGTGCGCGTGCATCGCGACGACCGAAGTCTCCGACTATGACGGACGCGAAGTGACGTATCGCTGCCGCACCGACAAGGTCGTGAATACCAAGCTGAACCTCGGACGCGGGTGCGGCCACGAAGGAAAAATGTCGCCGTTCGACGGGCGCGGCAAACTGCCGTGGAAACTCGAATGGGTCGCGAAGTGGGTGAAGTTTCCCGTCACGATCGAAGGCGCCGGCAAGGACCACTCCACGCGCGGCGGCTCGCGCGACGTGAGCGAAGCGTGCCTGCGCGCCATCTACGGCATCGAGCCGCCGCTGCGCGTGCCTTACGAGTTTTTCCTCGTCGGCGGCGCGAAGATGTCCTCGTCGCGCGGCGTCGGCGCCAGTGCGCGGGATATGGCGAACCTTCTGCCGCCGGAGGTGCTGCGCTTTTTGATGATCCGCACTAAACCGAACTCGCCCGTGAATTTCGACGTGCGCGAGGAAGGCATCATCAAGCTCTTCAACGAATTCGACCGCTTTCAATCCCGCGCAACGATCGACAACAATGCAACCGCCGACGAAGCCTGCGTCCAGCGGCTCGCGGAGCTGACGCCGGAGGGCGGTTACTACAACGCGAACTTCCAACTCGTGTCTGCCCTCGTGCAAATGCCGCACCTCGATCCGGTGACCGAAATCGAGAAACGGAAAGGGGCGCCGCTCACCGACGTCGAGCGTCGGCATCTCGACCAGCGGATCGCATCGGCAAAAATCTGGGTCGAAAACTACGCCAGCGAAGACGAAAAGACACGACTTCAGGAGACCCTGCCGGCCCGCGCCCAGGAACTCACTCACTTGCAGCGCGCATTCCTCCATCGCCTTGCCGATTCACTGCTCGAAACCGCGTGGTCGGACGATGCGCTCCAGGCGAAGGTTTTCGAGATCACGCGCCTCACGCCGATCGAACAACCCCTCGCCTTCAAAGCCATCTACCGGGTGCTGCTCGACCGTGAGGCGGGCCCAAAAGCCGGCAACCTCCTCGCCTTTCTCGATTCCGGATTCGTGATCAATCGCTTCCGCCAATTGCCATTCGACAAGGTCGCCTACTGGTATGAGTCGGCGGTTTCCACGGAGCAACTCGACAAATGGATCGAGAAGGAGGGGGACAAGATCGCGTCGCGCGAAACGAGCTCGGTCACCGAGGCCGGGGTCACCGCGAATGAATTCATCTTCGTGATGAAAGACGGCAAACGCGTCCTCAAGCGCGTGATGGACTAGCCGCGCGCCTTACTTCTGAGGCACGAACGACGCCTGGCCGCGGAGCGTCTCGTGGCTCGGGAGAAAGCCCTCCACCAGATACGTCTCGCCCGCCACGAGTTCGCGCGTGGCGACTTCCACGGTGTACTCCGCACGTTCGCCGGGATTCACCGTGACGATGGTCGGCTCATTCGCAAACGCCTGATCCTGCGACCACTGCTCGACCGTCTTGCCGGCCGTCGTTTTCAGCAGCACCTCGATGCGCTGCGAAGTCGGGAACTCAAGCTGCATCAGCTTCTTCGTGGTATTGGAAAGGGTCAGCGTGACTTTCAGCCGGTTGTGCTCGGAGAGTTTCAGCGGCTGTGGATCCAGCTTCAGCACGACGGCGTCCTTGCCCGCCTTCACTGGCTTCGCGCCCGCGGCCGACGCGGTTTTTTCGCCACCGCCGAATGGGTGCAGCACGCGATTAAAAACGCGGTTGGTCAGGCTTTGCTTCGGAGGCTTGGCAGCGGGACGATCCTCGGCAAAAGCGCCGGATGGCGCCACGAGGAGAGCTGCGGCGAGAGCGAGGATGGCGGGAGACTTCATGGCGAACCAATACGACAACGCGCTCGCTGGTTGCAAAGCGCATTTCTTTTCCAAAGACTGCGCGCCATGCGAATCGCCCATCTCGTCCTCATTCTCGCCGTGTTCAGCGGCCTCGGCTTCGCACGAAAGCCGAAGATCACCGTTCGCTTTCACCTGGAAGCCAACGCGCAGGACGGTCAGCCCTTCGCGATGCCGGTCGAGTTTCGCAATCCGCCGCGCAAAGGTTTCATGACGCAGATCCCGGTCATCTCCGAACGGAACATCAACGCCATCTACCCGTATCCCGCGCCGGACGGTAGCTTCGGGTGCGCCTTCAAGCTCGATACTTTCGGCCAGACCGCGCTCGAAAGCATGAGCCTCTCGAACCGCGGCGCGTCCGTCATCGCGTTCGTCGGCACCGCGAAAGGCACGCATCAGGTCATCGACATGATCATCGACAAGGGCATCCGCGACGGGATCATCACCATCCCCAGCGGCCTGACCCAACTGGAGATCGATGCGCTGACCAAAGAGTTCAAAGTGCTCGGCCAGACGGGCAAGAAGAAGAAGTGACGCGCCTCTCGGCACTCGCACGGCGGGACTGACGCCGATGCCGTTCCTCGCTCTCCTCGGCATCGTCGCCCCCGTCTTCGCGATCATCGGCGCGGGCTACATCGTGCGCCGCAGCGGCTGGCTGAGCGTCGACGCCGACGCGTCCGTGCTGCGCGTCGTAGTGAACCTTCTTTTTCCCTGCCTCATCCTCGACACGATCCTGGGAAGCGAGGCCCTCGCGCAACCCGGCAACATCCTGCTCGCGCCGGCCATCGGCTTTGCGTCGGTCGTGCTCGGCTACGCCGTCTGCTGGTTTGCCGCGCCGCTTTGCGGGCTGCGCGAGCCCCGCGCCCGGCGCACGTTCGCCTTCACCACCGGGCTCTACAACT
>JAYTDO010000012.1:0-2003 GCA_043735935.1 Chthoniobacteraceae bacterium | reverse complement strand
AAATTCTGAAAGGCCCGAGGGTCTGGGCAAAACTCAGAATTCAAGATTCAAGAATTCCCGCGAGTCGGCGGTGCCGGTTTTGTTTGGGGTTGCAGTCCGTGCGGCGGAATTGCCACGCGGAAAATTGATGGGGTGAAAGAGTTCGCCCGCGAGAACTTCGCGGGCGAACAATTTCAAAATCCGTGGGAGCTACTTCCGCAGCCCGAGCTTCTCGATTGCCGCCTTGTAGCGGTCCAGCGAGGAGCGCTTCAGGTAGTCGAGCAGCTTGCGGCGGCGGGCGACCATGAGCAGGAGCCCACGGCGGGACGCGTGGTCCTTGGCGTGCGCCTTGAAATGCTCAGTGAGCTGATTGATGCGCTGGGTGAGGAGGGCGACTTGCACGTCCGCACTGCCCGTATCCTTATCGTGCATGCGAAGCGCCTGAATGTCTTTAACGTCGGTCATATCTTCTTGTTTTTGTGAGGGGCGAACTATGGGAAAGAAAGCGGGCGTGGCAAGTGTGAATTCCAACTTTCTCCCAAGCTCGGCGGGTGGCACGGGATTGCGGAAACTACAGATCATGCACTCCGCTGGCACCGGGCGTGCTTGTATCGGGGACATGCTCACTTTCGCCTACTCCGCCCGCGACGCCGCCGGCAAGACCATCTCCGGCACTCAGGAAGCCCTCAATGAGGACAACGCCATCAACACCCTGATGACGCGCGGCCTTATGGTCCTCTCGATTCAGCAGAAGGCCGGGTCCAAGTCGATGGCTCCGCGCGGAAAGATCACCGAGACCGATCTGGTGCTCTTCACCCGCCAGCTTGCCACGATGGTCGATGCCGGCCTCCCCCTGGTCTCTGGCCTGACCGCGCTCTACGAGCAAGCCGACCCGAAAAAGCAGGCCGGCCTGCGCCGCGTCGTCGGCGAGGTCAGCGCTCTCGTGCAGCAGGGCGACTCCTTTTTTGAGGCTATCTCGAAACACCCCAACGTCTTTAACCGCCTCTACACCAGCATGGTGAAAGCGGGTGAATCCGGCGGTCTGCTGGCCGAGATTCTCGACCGGCTCGCATGCTTCCTGGAATCCGCCGCCCGCCTCAAAAAGAAGGTCAAGTCCGCGATGACCTATCCCGTGATCGTGCTCTTCATCGCGCTCTCGATCACCACCTTCCTCATTGTCCGCGTCGTCCCGGTCTTCGGCGAAATCTTCGCGGACTTCGGCGCGCAGCTCCCCGCACCCACCCAGTTCCTCCTCGATCTCAGCTCAATGATCCGGGGCAACTGGTACTACATCGTCGCCGCCATCGCCGCCGTGGTCTTCGGCATCAAAACCTTCCTGAAAACCGAGCGCGGCAGGCAGACTTGGGACCAGTACAAACTGAAGCTCCCGATCTTCGGCCCGCTCGTTCACAAGATCTGCCTCACCCGCTTCGCCCGCACCTTTGCCCAGCTCATCCGCGCCGGCGTGCCGATCCTAGAGGTCATGTCCATCGTCGGCGACACCTCTGGCAACTACGTCGTCGAGAGAGCCATCAAGAACGTCTCCAGCGACGTGGAAAAGGGCGATCACCTCACCAGCGCACTCAGCCGCGAAGTCATCTTCCCGCCGATGCTCGTCCGCATGGTCGGAGCCGGCGAGCAGACCGGCAAGATCGACACCATGCTCGAGAAAATGGCCGACTTCTGGGACGAGGAGATCGAGGCCACGCTCAACGCACTGACCTCCCTCATCGAGCCCCTCCTCATCGTCGTTCTCGGCACCATCGTCGGCGGCATCGTCATCGCGATGTTCCTGCCGATCTTCAAGCTGAACGACGTCGTCTCGAACGCCAAGTAACCCGCCGCTCCTTCTACGCCGGCTTCCCGTAAGTCAGCGGCAGAACCAGCAGCAACGCTCCATAGGCGAGCCCGGCGAAAGCCGCGGCTCGCCAGCGTTTTTTTCCCCCGGTGATCCACGTGATCTGGTCCCGCAGCGTGAAGGGCATCCCGACCCAAAACAGCGCGAACGCCACCCACACATAGAC
>JAYTDO010000011.1:0-15192 GCA_043735935.1 Chthoniobacteraceae bacterium | reverse complement strand
TCTCCTCTCCTTCAGGCGGTGGAAGTAGTAGCGGTGCGTCTTGTAAACGAACGCGAGGATGTCAGCGACGGCCTGGTAAAGCTCGATCGGGATCGGCTTTCCCACCTTACCCACGCGGAAGAGCAGCCGCGCGACCGGCTTGTTCTCGACCATCGGCACTCCGTTCTCCGCAGCGAGCGCCTTAATGCGTTTGGCAAACGCACGCTCGCCTTTCGCGAGCACCATCGGCGCCTTGTCCCGACCGCGCTCATACTTCAGCGCCACGGCGAAGTGCGTCGGGTTCGTGACCACCACGTCGGCGGTAGCTACGGCATTGAGCATCTGCTTCTGCATAAGCCGGCGGGCCATCTGCCGCAGCGCGGCCTTGATTTTCGGGTCGCCCTCCGACTGGCGGTTCTCCTCGGTGACCTCGTGCCGCGTCATCATCAGATCCGAGTGGATCTTGCGGATCTGGTAGATGTAGTTGAGCACCGCGATGGCCCCGATCGCGAAAATGAATCGCCCGAGCAGCATCGTCGCCGTGCCGAGGATGAAGCCCCCGAGCCAGTGCACCTCGACCGGCGTGTAGAAAATCGGGTCATGCATGATCGCCTCCACGCCGCCCCAAACCGCCCAACCGACGACGATCAGCTTCAGCAGGTCCGTCCCCAGCTTCATCGCGCCCTGGGCGGACAGGATCCGCTGCAGTCCCTTCACGGGGTCGAGCTTTGAGAACTTGAAGCCGAGCGCTTTCGGCGTCAGCCGGAATCGGCTCTGAAGGCCACCTGCGAGCGCGCTCGCCGCGGCGCACGTGGCCGCGATCGGCAGGATGAAACCGAGCATCGTGCGCGCGGCGATGCCGCTCCATTCGCCGATCGCCTCGGGTTTGATCGCGTACTTTCCGAGATGGGCGAAAACGCCAACGCTGATCCCGGCGATGCGCTCGCAGTATTCGCGCGATCCCATCGAGAGGAAGAAGTACGCGGCCACCAGGATGAAGACTGTCTGAAGGTCAGGCGTGCGCGCAAACTGGCCTTCCTCCACGGATTCGCGGAGGCGCTTGTCTGTCGGCTCTTCTGTTTTTACTCCTTGGTCGGACACGGTTTGGCGTTACGGAATCAACCGGAGCATCAGCTCCGGCGCTTGCCGCAATTGACTTAGCACCAGTTGTGCCGTGAGCCCGAGTGTCAGCCCAAGTAACGTCAATCCGGCGATGATTCGTGCCGCGAAACTCTCCTGAAATACGTTCATCCCAGGTGCTGCCTTGCCAAGAATGGCAAATGTCAGCGTGACGATGAAATTAATTGCCATGATCGGCGCAGACATCTGCACGGCGATAAGGAAAATATTGCCGGTGCTATGGATGAGAAGTTCCCCGACATTCCGCGACGCCATGAACGCGCCGGGCGGCGCGAGCGCGAAGCTTCGCACGAACGCCGCAAACATCGCGTGGTGCGCGCCCGAGAGCAGAAAGAGCAGCGAGCCTAAGTAGAAAAGCGCGGTGCCCACCGGCGTGGAGTTGTTCTGCGAAATCGGGTCGATCTGCGCGCTCATGACGAGGCCGATTTCCGTCGATATGATCTGCCCGGCGAACTCGATGGCGTAAAAGACGAGCCGCATCCCCAACCCCATCAACAGGCCGATCAACAGCTCGTGCGAGGCCGTGAAGATGACCGTGACGACATCGCCCGGTATGGCCACCGGATCGTGTGCAACGCCGCTGGCGACGTACCCAAGAAACGCCGCGAGGGCGACGCGGAGCGGGACTGGGATCATCTTTCCCGAAAAGACCGGCGACATCGCGAGCAGCCCGCCAGACCGGACGAAGGCCATCATCCAGAAATGAAGCTGCTCGAAGCTCATGCGCTGCCGCTCGCCTCAGCGCACCATCTCCGGGAGGCGCGAGATGTACGTGATGGTAAATTGCATGAGCTGGCGCAGCATCCACGGCGCGGCGATGACCAGCACGAGCGCAATCGCGAGCAGTTTAGGAACGAAGGAAAGCGTCTGTTCCTGAATGCTCGTGACCGACTGAAAGAGGCTCACAATCAGTCCGACGGCGAGTGACACGAGCAGAATCGGGCTGACGACGAGCAGCGCCGTCGCCACAAGCTGGCGCAGGATTTCCACCGATTGCTCGATGTTCATACGCCGAAGCTTTCCACCAGCGATTTCACGACCAGATGCCAGCCATCCACGAGCACGAAAAGCAGCAGCTTGAACGGCAGCGAAATCATCCCCGGCGGCATCATCATCATGCCCATCGACATCAGCGTGGAGGCGACAAGGAAGTCGATGATCAGAAATGGGATGAAGACCAGGAAGCCCATTTGAAAAGCCGTCCGCAGCTCGCTCACGACGAACGCCGGGGCGATGACATTAATCGGCACGTCCTCGATTTTAGTCGGGCCGCGACCCGAAAGACCGAGGAAAAACTCGATCTCCGTCGCGCGGGTCTGCTTTAGCATAAATCCGCGGAGCGGCGCCTCCGCAGCATCCCATGCCTGATCGGTCGTGATCGTCTTTGCCATATACGGCTGGAGCGCCTCGTCGTTTATGCGCTTCCCAATCGGGGCCATGATGAAAAACGTGAGGAAGAGCGACATGCCGACCAGGATTTGATTCGACGGTGCGCCCTGCACGCCGATCGCGCTGCGCACAAAACCGAGCACGATGACGATCCGCGTGAAACTGGTCATCAGCATGAGGATCGACGGCGCGAGCGTGAGCAGCGTCATCATCGCGACGATCTGAATCGCCGTCGCGACGTTGCCCTGGTCGGAACCGCCGAGATTGATGCTCAGCGCGGGAGCGACGGCGGGAACCGGTTGCTGTGCGGAAGCGGTTCCCGCGAGCAAAAGTCCGATCAGCGCAAAGCCCCAGCAGCAGCGGCGAAAATTACGCATCGTGCTTCTCCAGTGAAATGTCTGGAAACTCCGACTCGGCCCCAACGAGCGTGCTGAGGTAATCGATGCGTCCGGGACAAACGCCGAGCAGCATTTTGCGGCCTTCGTATTCGGCGACGACGAGGAATTGCCGGTTGCCGAGCATCCGTGTCTCGCTGATCTGGAGCTTCCGCTCCCCCTTGAATTTCGGTTGAAAAATCGCGAAGCCGTTGCGGAGAAGATAAGTCCCGCCGGCCAGAAAGCCGAGCAGCAGAACGAAATAGAGCGAAAGCTGGAACGTGCTGCCCCCCTCGGCTTTGTACGGCGACCCCGGCGTCGTGCGTACGGGCTGAGCCGGCGCCGCCGATGCCGGAATGGCGTCCGGCGCAGGAGGCACGCTCACCGGCTCCTGCGCGAAAGAGGAGACTGCAAAAAGCGCGATCACTGCGAGCGTGCGTACCATTCCCATAATCACGCCTGCTCCCCGATGAGTTGGGTGACCTTGATGCCGAAGTTCTCCTCCACGACCACCACTTCCCCCATCGCAATGAGCTTGTCATTCACATAAAGGCCGACCGGATCGTTCGCGCGCTGACTGAGCTGAATGATCGCTCCTAGATTGAGTTCCAGCACATCGCGCATCGCAAGCTGGCACGTGCCGAGCCTAGCTGTAAGCTGCACTTTGACGTCCAGCACTGAATTGAGTCGATGATCTTCGAGGAGGTTTACCATGTCCATTAGTCGTTGGGGGCGCGTTGCCCGAGTTGTACTGCGATGTGTCCGTTTTGAACGCCGACGGTTCCCACAAATTGTTCCGTGTTCGACAGCCTCACCCGCGTCTGCGCCAATAACTCGCGCGGCAGTGGAATGACGTCTCCTTCACGCATCGCCACGACCTCACTGAGCGGAATTTCGCGGATTTTCCACTCCGCCGTGACCGGCACCGTGATCCCCGCGTAAACCCCTCGCCATTGAATCTGCTTAGGTCGCGCATCATCGCCGCGTTGTCGGGTAAGGTGCATCTTTTTCACCATTGTCTCGAGCATGGAAAACGGGATTCCCATCTTGAGCTGCTCGCAGATATCGCCAAGCGTCACCTCGACGCTCATCATCACAAAGAAGGCGTCCGAGGCCGATGTTTGCAGGAACCGCCCGCTGGTCTCGTGCCCTATACACTGCGGGCGAAAGACGGTATGCTGCTCCTCCCAGAGCTGGGCCCACTCGGTAATGATGAGCTGCATCGCGTCCTCAATCAGCGCCACTTCGATCTCTGTCAGCGCCCGGTCGCTGTCGCTCACGCGGCCCTTGCCACCCAGCAACCGGTCCGCCATCGTCAGGCCTAGTGGAAGGCTAATTTCCACGATCCCGACACCCCGGAGCGGTTCGACCTGGAAAAGCGTGAGATGGGTCGGACTGGCGAGCGACTCGCAGAATTTCGAGAAGATCGTGCTGTTGAATTCCGTGACCTTCAGCACGCATTCCATACGGAAAAAGGTCGATAGCCGCGCCGCGAGATGCTGGATGAAGCGCTGATGGAGGACCCCGAGCTGCCGCAGGTCCGCGGCGCTAAGAAAGCCGGGGTTGCGAAAGTTGTAGGGCACCAGCTTCGAGCCATCAATGCCGCCCATGCGCTCGCCATCCACGCTGAATATCTTGGGGCCCTCGATCGGCGAGGCCCCGGGCTGGAGGATCGGATCGACGACGAGGCTGCGATCTGGCTGCTGGCTCATTGGACGACGAATTCCGAAAAATAGATCTGGCCGATGAGGTCCGACTTCATCGCCTGGTTGAAGTTCGCCGTGAGGTCGCTCCGCACCACGTTCTTCGCGCCGGGCTGCTCGAGATCGGCAAGCGTCCGCGAGCCCAGGACGGTGATTGCCACATCGAGGAGCTGCTTCTTGTTTTCTTCGATGATCTTTTTGAGCTCCGCATTCTCGCTGTACGCGGTGAAGCTAGTCTTCAGGTAGCGCGTGCCCATCGCGCCTGAAAGATTCACGACGATATTGTCAAAATCATACGTGAAACGGGTGCTTTCCTCAGCTCCCTTGCCATGTGCGCCCTTGGCTTCGCCGTGTCCGCCGCCTTCTTTTTTTGCCGCTGCGCCGTGGACCTCTTTTTCGAGAGCCACTCCGCGGATCTTCGGCAGGATCAGGAACTCCGCCATGCCGTAGGTGATCGCGGGCATCAGGACGATCATCGCGATGACGGGGCCCCACGGACTCGGCGATTTCGCCGGTACTGCTGCTGCTGCTGCTTGCGCGGGATCAGTTTCGGTTTCTGTGTCAGCCATGGTGAAAGGTGCGGGTGGTTAGCGCTTCAGATTGATGACTTCCTCGAGCATGGTGTCGGAGACCGTGATGACCCGCGAACCAGCCTGGAAACTGCGTTGAACGACGATCATGTCTGCGAATTCCTGACTAAGATCGACGTTGGAAAGTTCGAGCGTGCCGACCTCGATTCGACCTAGGCCATTCGTGCCGGGCGAGTTGTTCAGTTCGGAGAGATTGATCCCGCCGATGGGTCCCGCCGCCTCGAAACCGCTGAAAAGATTGTTGCCCTGCCGCGTCAGCGCATTCGGATCTCGAAAGTTTTGCACCAGCACGCGGTCGCGGGCGAACGAATCGCCGTTGGAAAGTCCGATCAATACGTTGCCAAGCTGATCAATGGTGAATGAGCGCATCGTCGGCTTGCCTGCCTCGACCTCGGCGTCCGTGAAAGCGCCGCCTGTACTGTTCGTCAGGCCGTTGCCGATGCTCAGGTTAAAGTCCACTTTTACATCACCCACAGCAGTCGGGGGTATCGTGGTTTTCGTGTACGACAGCGCACCGCCGACAACGACCGCATCATACGTAGCCGCGCCATCGGAGAGGCCCTGCACCCGGAAGCCGTCGCTCGTCACGAGATAGCCCTTATCGTCCAGCCGGAAGTCGCCCGAGCGAGAGACATAATCGAGACTATTGGCCGTGTCCCGGACACGGAAAAACCCGTTACCTGAGATTCCCAGGTCGGTGTTCGAGCCCGTACTCGTGAGCGTGCCCTGCGAGAAGTCCGACGAGACGCCGGCTAGCTGCACGCCAGTGCCAATCTGGATGGACGGCACATTTGAGCCCTGTCCGCTCCCCGGCGACGGCGAGGCCTGCTGGAGTAGATTACTAAAGTTGTCCGCGTACTCCGAGCGCGAGCCTTTGAAGCCCGTCGTGTTCACATTGGAGATGTTGTTCGCTATGACTTGGATACTTTGCGAGAACGTTTTGAGCGCGCTCACACCGGCGTTGAGAGTTCCGACGAGTGACATATTTTTAGATTCTTGGTTTGTTGTTTTCGGCGTGCTCGGGCCGATTCCGTTTTCGTGGGCTGAGTGGGGAAGGCGGCCGCTTAGATCGCGGGTGGCGCAGTCGCGACGATCTTCGTGATCGCAGCGGGATCGTAGATGCCTGCGCCGACGCTGATGCGCGGCGAACCGTCCGCGAGCGTCACTGCCGTAACCTGGCCGGTAACGTCGCCGCTCGGGGTCGAGACGGTCACCGTCTTGCCGAGGAAATTCTGCGCCGAGCTGATCCGCTGCCCAGAGCTAAATGCCGAAAAGTTATCCGACAGCGTGCGCATCTGCTCGAGCGAGGTGAAGTTCGCCATCTGCGAGATGAACTGCGTGTCTTCCATCGGCTTCATCGGATCCTGCGACGTGAGCTGCACAGTGATGAGTTTGAGAAAGTCGTTCACGTCGAGCGACTGTTTACCGGTCGTGCGTGCGACCGGATCCGGGTTTAAGAAATTCGTTCCGGAGCTGGAGGAGAGGATGCTGGAGATATCCATAAAATCAGGCGTAAAGGCGTACTCCGACCGACGGCGCGGCGGCTGCCAGCGCGGGACCCACACCGTGCGATGAGTTTGGCCCGGCAGGCATTCTCCCGGCGGACGCCTCCTCCCAAGCCTCCGCAAACGCACGCCGGCGGCCCTCGCGTTGCTGCTGGTTTAGATCGTTCATGCCGGATTGCGAATTCGGCGATTCAAAGACCGGCGTGGTCACACGCACACTTCGCTCCCCGCCGCGCTCGGAAAACTGCGACCAGCTTTTCTCGATCGCTTGGCGAAGCGCGTGCGAATCGGTAAGAAAGGTTGGCTTCACTTCGCCACGGATGACCTGAAGTCGCACGGTCAGCGCCGGGCCCGCATCAAGCTTGATCTCGATTTCCACACGCTCGCCGTCCGTCACGCGAATTCGCTCCACGGCGTCCATCGTACGATGAACGATTGTCTCGGTTTGCGTGCGGCTGACCGCACCGGGTTCATCAGCCGCCACCACCGGTCCGACTATCGAGTTCGCTGGCGTCGCGTTTGGAGCTGGCGCGTCATTCGTCTGAGACTGAAAGCCGGGCTCCTCCTCGCGGTGTTCGCCGGCGGTATGCTCCTGGCCGCCGAGAGCTATCACACGGATGTCCGACTGAGGATTACCCAATTCCGGCGAGCTCGGATCAGCGGAAATGTCTGCCGTCTTGGGTTCGAGCGAGCGAGATTTCACAGGTTCAATCATGACACTTGTATGCATAGCATCCATCATGCCAACATCGCCGCTTGAACTTTGATTCACTTCCGTGACCGTGGCGTTTCCCTGAGCCGGCACCGGCGCAGAAGCCGCCATGGGAGAGGTTTCCTCGGCTGATACCACCATCGCTCGCAGGCCGGAAGTGATGACCGGGGCAGTCCGCGGCAACTCGGCTTCCGACGGGGCGTTGGTGTTCGCGGCCGGTGCTGTCAGCGCAGGGTCCTCTTCTTCGGAAACGTCTTTCGATGGGATCGCACTTTGGGGCCATACCACTGGGGAAATCGACTTTTCGGCTGCGCCGGTGCTCGGGAGCGAAACGGTAGACACAGCGCTTGCAGTCTCTACCGGAGCGCTCGCCGTCTTGCCCACCGCGGCTTCAGGCGACGCGGCAGGAGCGATTGGTTCCGCCTGGAGCGGCAGCGTGGTCAAAATCGTCAGCGTCGGGAGAAGCGGGAACATCGCGAGCAAGGTGGAAACGTCCAGATCGACCGGCGCATCAGCCTCGTAGGCATTTTCTGCCGGCTCCTCAGATCGTGGCGCCTCGATGTCGAGCGCCGTCGACTCGCCCGAAAGAGTGCGTTTTTCATCGAGCAGATTTTCAAATGAGGAGTTTTGCGAATCGTGCTCCAAAGCCGGTTCGCCGCGCGGATTCGGCACAGGAGCGACCGGTGCATTTATGGGAAGTGAGTTGATTGCATCCATTTACGAGTTCTCCTTCTTTGCCGGCTTGAGCAGCCGCAGTTTGTCGGTAATTCGCGCGGCGCGGCGGGCCATCGTTTCCTCGCCAGTTCGGTCCGGGCTTTTCGCCATTTCCCCGAGGATCGGCCCGACGCGATCCACCTTCATCGTCGCGAGAATCTTTACCGCCGTATTTTCATCCAGTTCGCGAAAGATCGCGACGGCGGCGGCCGCATTCATCGCGCTGTAAGTCTGCGCCAGCGTCTTCAAATTCCTGATCTCATGCTCCTCGATCTCGACCACGCGCTGATCGATCTTATCGCGCAGCATCTGGATTTCCGCGCGCTTCTGCTCCAGTTCCGCACGTTCCGCCGCCGCCTGACTTTGCAGCATCATCGCACTCTTTTGTTCGTCGGCGAGTATCGCGCGCTCAGCACCAAGTTCCTTGATCAGTTCGTCCATCGCGTCTGTCTTGAAACTCCAAAGCCTCGGCGGGACCTCGGTCTTTTCGGGCGGGAGGACCTTTCCCTCTTTGAATCCATCAAGCTCCGGTAGCAACAGGGCGGTCGTCGTGCCGAGACTCAGCACGCCGCCCATGAGTGCCAAAACCCAGCCTGACCTGAGAATTTTCACGCCACGGCCTCCATCAATCCGAGTGCATGACGTGCCGTGATCATATCTCCGATCATCGATTCCTCGGCCCGCACCGATTCGGCTTTATGCGCGCACTGCTGCTTCTCTTCAAGCCGTGTGAGCGCCTCCCGGCGCCGACGAGCATCGAGCATCTCCTCGCGTCGGAGCGCGACTTCGCGCTCGAGCGGGACGAGTTTCGCGGCGAGGCCGTCGCAGCACGTGTGCTGGCGCTGGAGGGCGGCTAGAAAGAGGAGCTGATGCTGCCGATTGGACACGCCTTCGCGAGCTGAACGTAGTGCGCCGTAATAGCTGTCGAGAGTCGTGGCCGCGTCGCGGATTTCGGATTCGAGCCGTGCCCGCGCGTGGAGCGCCTGCGCGTAGGCGTCTCTCGCTTGTTCTTCCTCACGCGCACGGAGGTTCAAAACGGTCTGGAGCCGGAAGGTGAATGTCTTCATAGTAGGATGGAGTTGAGTTGTTGGAGAGTCGCGGCGCGCGCTACTTTCTCCTCCACCGGTTGGCGGAGGAATCGGTTGAGTGCGTCTTGTTTGGCGATCGCGAGATCGAGACGAGGGCTCGTCCCTTTCACGTAAGCGCCAATGTTGATGAGGTCTTCGTTCTTGCGATAGAGCGCGAGCAGATCGCGCCCGTTTCCCGCCGTCTGCTGTTCCGAAGGGGACGTGATATCGCGCACCAAACGGCTCACGCTTTCGAGCACATCAATGGCCGGAAAGTGATTCGCCGTCGCCAGCGCGCGGGTAAGCACGATGTGACCATCGAGAATGCCTCGCACGGCGTCGGCAATCGGTTCGTTCATATCGTCGCCCTCGACGAGCACCGTGTAGAAAGCCGTGATCGAGCCACGCTCGGCAGTACCGGTGCGCTCGAGCAGGCGCGGCAACAGAGAGAAAACGGACGGCGTATACCCGCGGCTGCTCGGCGCTTCACCCACGGCGAGCCCGATCTCCCGCTGAGCCATGGCGAAGCGGGTGACTGAGTCCATCATGAAAAGCACCTTCTTTCCCGCGTCGCGAAAATTCTCCGCAATCGCAGTCGCCAGCATCGCCGCACGGAGGCGGACGAGCGCCGGCTGATCCGAGGTGGAGCATACGACCACCGATCGTTTCATCCCGTCTTCACCGAGATCTTTCTCGATAAATTCGCGGAGTTCGCGACCCCGCTCACCGATGAGCGCGATGACGTTCACATCGCTTTCCGCACCGCGTGCCATCATGCCGAGCAAGGTGGATTTGCCCACGCCGCTCCCCGCAAAAATGCCCATGCGCTGCCCGCAACCGACCGGCGTGAACGCATCGATTGCCCTCACGCCCGTGGTCAGGGGCTCGCTGATGCGCTGACGACGTAGCGCGTTCGGCGGCTTATTGTGCAAATGTGGCGAGCGCTCGCATACGAGCGCACCCCTTCCGTCGATCGGCTGGCCGAGGCCGTCGAGCGTCCGGCCCATCAGGCCATTTCCCACAGGCGCTGTGCCCGCGAAAGCCGACGCGCATACCTTGCTGCCGGAGCGCAGATTATGAGTCTCGCCGAGTGGCATTAGGAGCAGCCGGTGATCGCGAAAGCCGACCACTTCCGCGTGAATCGCGGGCTCCCCGGGGCTCGGGTGGATCTCGCAGACATCTCCCAACGCAAGGTTTGGCCCCTCGGATTCGATGATGAGCCCGGCGACCCGCACCACATGGCCAATACGCTGGACGGGACGCTCCGCACGGATGCGTTCGCGGAAGCGCGCCAGCAGATGATCGGTGCCGGATGCCTCGATCGTCGGGCTCATTTCAAGAAGCCCTCCACGGTGCGGAGCTTCGTCGCGAGGCGTCCGTCCACGATGCCGAAGCGGCTGCGGACGACACAATCGCCAGGGGTCAGTTCGGGATCGGCGCAAAAGGCGATAGCGGGATGTCTTTCGCGAAAACTCTCCTCGTATCCGGCGATCAATTCGAGGTCGCGCGGCGCGAGTTGCACCTCGACCTGCTCGCGGCCCGGCGCGATTTCGCTAAGCAAATCGCGGCTGATTCGAAGGACCGTATCGCGATCGATCTCGGTCGTCGCTAGAATGCGCGCGAGCGCTTCCATCGCCAGTTCGGGCAACATGTCATGGAGTTGCTGCACGAGCGCGGCATGCTGCTGAGCGACCGCCGTAAAAGTCTCCGTTTGGAGATGCAAGATCTCAGAGCGCTGCTCGAACATCTGCCGTTCGATCAGTCGCGCGGCGTCCTCCGAACCGCGGTGATACGCCTCGCGTTTGGCCGCTTCGAGTTCCTCTTCGGTAAACGTCGGACGCGGCTTGCTACCCGCGAGATAGATTGCCTTCAGCGACTTGGACAGCTTGATCGCGCTAAACGAACGCATTGTCATCACCTCCGGTGTCGAGTGTGATTTCTTCCGCTTCCTCCAGCCGGCGGACCACGTCAATGATCTTGTCCTGCGCCGCTTCCACGTCCTTAGCGCGCTGCGAGCCGAGCATCTCCATTTCGTCTTTGAGGCCCTGGGCCGCGCGCTTCGACATCGCACCGAGCACAGCCTCGACGACGACGGGGCGCGTGGACTTGAGCGCGATCGGCAGGATGGAGGAGTCCACGTCGCGCAGGACACGTTGAAGGTCGATTGCGCTGAGACGCCCGATGTCCTCGAAGCTGAAAACTTTTTTACGAATGGCCGCGCCTAGCGGAGCATTGCGCTCCTCAATGCGCGTGAGCAGCGTCTTTCGCAGTTCCTTGTCCAAGGCGTTAAGGATATCGGCGCAAGCCTTGACGCCACCACCTCGGTGGAGGCCTTGCTGCATCGCGCGGCGATCAAAGTGCCGGGTCAGATTTTTCGCGACCTTGTGAATGCTGTCCCGCGAAGTCGGTTCCATCCCGCCGAGGCGCTCCACCACTTCCTCGCGCAGATCCGTCCCGAGCATTTGCACGATCTCGGCGGCCTTCGCCGTGTCCATACATGAGAGGATGAACGCTATGGTCTGCGGCTGCTCGGCCTTCATGAGATTGAGCACCTGCCGGCCTTCCATCTGCCGGATCTCTTCATTGGCTTCGCTCCGGTTCGCGGGCTCGCAACGGTTGAGGATCGACGCCGCCGCGTAATCGCCCTTTGCCAGTTCGAGAGTCATGTGGGCGAAGTCGAGCCCGCCGAGCGTGGAGGCGGCACCTTCGGCGACGACCTCGGCAAACTCCTTTAACAGTTCGCGCTGCACCGTATAGGGAATGAGCGGCATGGCCACCATCTCTCGGCAGATCGGCTCGAGCTGCACGTTTTCAAAATCCTTCATCACATCAGCCGCGGCTTCCGGTCCGATCGTGATCAAAAACGCGGCGATCTTCTGAACTTTTGAAAGTTTGGTGTAGTCCATTCCCATTTAGTTCTTGCCGTTGGTGGCCATCCAGCCACGCAACGCGGCTCCGACGTTGCCCGGTTTTTGACGAATCAATTCGTTGAGCATATCCGCGGAGACTTCCGGAATGGATGGCACATCGACCACCGCGACGCGGTTCGGATCGAGAATCTCAATCGGGATCTCGTCGGGCTTCGTGCGCTTGACCATGCGGACAAAGACGAAGATCAGCGCCACCGCGACGAGCATCGCAAAGCCGCTTTTGAGAATATCCGTGTTACCCAGTGCAAAGTCGACGACGCCCGCTCTCTGCGCCGGGGCGCCGTCGAATACGACTTCTTCGAGCGTAACGCTCTTCGCGACTTCCTTTTCGTCGGCAGCTTTCAGTCCGAGCGCGTTGATGACCATTTTGCGCAGCGAATCGATCTCCGCAGGCGTCCGCGGTGTGGCTTTGCTGGCGACGAAAACTGCGGCCGTCACTCGAGAGACGCTACCGGGAGCGCGAGTGGAGTTCAGCGTCACACGGTTGATTTCGTAATTCTGCGTCTTGTTCTTGTGGACCTGCTCGCTGCTCTTGCCGGTTCCCTTACTCGCGGCATCGGTGGCCGCAGGATTCGGGGTGTTCGCGGTGACGCCGGTGACGCCGGTCTTCGTACCGTCCAACTCATTGGTAGTCGTGCTTTCCTCAGTTTGGATGTCGGTGCGGAGGACCTGGCCATCGGGATCGTATTTCTCCTCGCTGCGTGTGGTGCTTTCTACATCGAGATCGGCGGAGACGCGCACGACCGCGCTGCCGGGCCCGAGAACTTTAGAGAGCATCGATTCGACCTTGCCGGCGAGGTAGTCCTCGACGCTCTTGCGCAGCTTCATCTGGCTCGATGCGGTGCCGAGCTCCGGATCGTTCTTGAGTCCCTCTGTGAGGACGTTGCCGCGGTTGTCCACCACCGCCACATCATCCGCGCGCAGGCCCTCCACGGCATTTGCCACGAGGAAACGGATCGCATTCACCGACTCGATCGAGGCGCTTCCCTCGATGAACACAGACGCGGTCGGCTTCGCTTTCACCTCGGAGAAAAGCAGCCGGTTTTCCGGCTGGACGATGAGCACCCTCGCCGAGCGCACGCCCTGGATCTGCGAGATCGTACGAGAAAGTTCACCCTGCAACGCGCGGCCGAAATTCGTCCGCTGTACGAAATCGCTGATGCCGAAATTCGCACGGTCGAAGACTTCGAAACCAACGCCCTCTCCCGACGGCACGCCCTTGGTCGCGAGCTGTATCCGCAGCTTGTAGACCGCATCGGACGGAACATAAACCGAGGTCCCGCCGGCGCCGAGTTCGTAAGTCACGCCCGCGGCTTGCACGGCCGTAAGCACTTCGGAAACGTCCTTTTCCGCAAGCCGCCCGTACAGGAGCTGCATATGCGGGCGGTGCGACCAGAAGACGAGCGCGGCCATCGCGGCGACCGTGCCGAATACCGCGACTCCAATGGAGACGCGCTGGTTGACGCCGAGTTGCCGCCAGAGCTGCTTGAATTGTTGAAGGAATGGTTTCATCGAAAAATATCAGTCGCCACTGCACGCGCCCTCAGACCTGCATCCGCATGACCTCCTGATAGCTCTCCACGAGTTTGTTACGTACCTCGACCATTAGTGAGAATGCGGTACTCGCCTCCTGCATGGCGATCATCGCTTGGTGTAGGTTATTGGTCTCGCCAGTGAGTACTTTCGTCTGCTCGGCGGCGGCGCCCTTCATTTTCCCGTCCACTTCGGCGACGGCGTGCTCGAGAATATTGCCAAACGACGACTTCGCCGCGGGCTCGCTAAGCCGCAGGCCGGCGATCCCTTCGGCGGGATTGATGCCGGCAGTTTTGCCGAGTCGGGCCGAGTCGTAAAGGTCCTGGAGTTCCTGGACCTGTGGGATGGGGAGTGATCCGATTTTCATGACGCGACGTAATTACCGACCGATCGATAGGGCCTTCGCCGCCATCTGTTTCGCGTTACGGACGACGGCGAGATTCGCCTCGTAAGCGCGCGAGGCGCTGAGCAGGTCGACCATTTCCGTCGCGATGTTGACGTTGGGCATTCGGACCATTCCGTCCTTGTCCGCATGTGGATGCTGCGGGTTGTGGACGAGTTCACCGGGCGAATTGTCCGTCGTAAGATCGGCAACACGAACGCCGGCCGAGGCTCCGGGCTCGGTCGGGAGGAGCGACTCGAAAGTAACGACCTTGCGTTTGTAGGCGCTTCCGTCGAGGTCCCGGGTCGTGTGGGAGTTGGCGATATTTTGCGCGACGACATCCATGCGGACTTTCTCGGCATTGAGCGCGCTCGCGGTGGAATTGATTCCGGTGATAAAGTTCATGCGCCTCAGGAAGTGCGACCGGTGATGGCCATGCGGAGTTGCCTGATCGAGCCGCTCACAAACTCGGTGAGTGCGTCGTATTCCGCCGTGTTCTTGCTCATCGCGAGCAGTTCCTTGTCGAGTTCGACGTTGTTGCCGTCTTTGCGCTGGGTGATCGCGGAGGGATCTTCAACAATTTTCGCAGAGCGCGCCGATGCAAGATCACCAGAACGGATGCGATCGGCAAATTCTGCCGAAAAATCTTTTGGCAAATCCGCGCGCTTATACCCAGGTGTCTCGACGTTCGCGAGATTAGTGGCCAGCGCTTCCTGACGCACTGTAGCAGCATCGAGCAACTGCTTCGAAGCTTGATAAGTCGTGCTGGAGAAGAGTCCCTGGATCATTTCGATTGTCTCATAGCAATAACAATGCCAGAACCAATTAACGCACGGGTGAAGCGTCTCCGATTTCGCTGCGGTGAGCGAACATGGAGGCGAGTCCCTGGGTGGATGGAGGCGCGCCCGCAGCACCAGGAGCAACCGCAAGAAGACGCGCGAGTTCCTTGGCGAGCGCGGCGTTATCCGTAGAGAGAATCAACGTCTTCGAGCGTCCGCCAGGCACCTGAGCGACGAGCCTGCCATCAGAGTCAAGTTGGAGCGTGAGCGGTTTCGACGGATCGCCCGCATTGATCGTCGTGCTCACCTCCGGCGCGCCGAGCAGTTGCGCGCGCAATTCCGCGATGCGTGTTTCGATAGGATTAGCCCTCTGCGTGACCGCCTCCAATCCGGCA
>JAYTDO010000010.1:0-6502 GCA_043735935.1 Chthoniobacteraceae bacterium | reverse complement strand
AGACGGCGCTGAAGGCGGCGCCTTACCCGCACGCGATGTTGATCGATGGGAACGACGAGCGGGGGATCGACGTCGGGCTGATGAGTCGGTCGCCGATCGCAGAGATGCGCAGCCATGTGGACGACCCCGATCCGGATACGCAGCGGCCGGTGTTTAGCCGGGACTGTGCGGAGTTTGAGATCGAAGTCGGCGGGAGCCGGAAGCTGTGGATTTTGTGCAACCACTTCAAGAGTCGCGGCTACGGATCGAAGGTGGAAAACGACGCGAAGCGGAAGCGGCAGTCGGAACGGGTGGCGGCGATTTTGAAACGCTTTAATCTGGCGAAACAGTGGGTAGTGGTGGCCGGGGATTTCAACGAGCTGCCGGGTTCGGATTCGCTGGCGCCGCTGGTGAAGATGGCCGGCCTTCGCAATGCGTTTGAAAAGCTCGGAGCAGGCGAGGATCGGTGGACGCACCGCGATGATGCGGTGCCGAGCAAAAACGATCAGATCGATTATTTGCTCGTGTCGGAAGGACTTTGGCCGCGGCTGACGGCGGTGGGAATCGAACGGCGCGGGATCTGGGCTTCGACTAAAAAGACGAGGGACAAATATCCGCCGCTTCCGACGGTGACCGGCGATAGCAACTCGGCGAGTGACCACGCGGCGGTATGGGCGGATTTCAAGCTGACGTAGCCTTTTCAACCAAACCAAAACCATGCCAAAAAAACTCATCGTGTGTGCCGACGGCACATGGAATACGCAGGATGGATCGGACGACGGAGTGCCGTGTCCGACGAATGTCGAGATGATCGCGCGCGCGCTGCGGAACAGCGGCGAGGACGGCGATCCGCAGGTGGTCTTTTACGAGCCTGGTGTGGGCACGGAGTCGGGCTTCCAGTTGCGCGGCGGAGCGCTGGGGCGGGGGATCTGGCGGCACATCCAGGACTGTTACCGTTTCCTGGTTCATAATTATTCGGTAGGCGACCAACTGTATATTTTCGGTTTCAGCCGAGGGGCGTTTAATGCGCGCAGCCTCGCCGGGCTCGTGCGGAACTCGGGTATCCTGAAGCGTGGGCATGAGGATTTTGAGAAGGAGGCGATGGAACTGTACCGCGATTATGACAAAGGGACTTCGCCGGACTCGGATCGCTGCGTGGCGTTTCGCACGGCGCATTCGCATGATCCGGAGATCGAGTTCGTGGGCGTCTGGGATACGGTCGGGGCGCTGGGTATTCCGGGTATGGATGGAAGTTTTCGTATTTTGAAGGGGCTGGACTGGCAGTTCCACGACGTGACGCTGAGCCGAAAGATCAAATGCGCGCGGCATGCGCTCGCGATCCACGAGCACCGGACGGAGTTTCTGCCGACGCTCTGGGAGTTGCATCCCGATGTGCAGGGGGATCCGAACCGGCTCAAGCAGGTGTGGTTCACGGGAGCACACTCCGATGTTGGCGGCGGGTATCCGGATCATCAGCTTTCGGATATTTCTCTCGGATGGATGATCAAGGAGGCGACGGAGGCGGGACTCGTGTTCGGAATGGATGCGCTGCCAAAGTACGATCCGAAGTTCGATGGAAAGCCTCATGATTCCTTCGGGACGCTCTTCAAGTTGATCGATTTTTTCCGCGGCAAGCCGCACGGGTCCGGGCGGGTATGGAATCCAACCGATGAAACGTGTGAGGAGATCCATGAATCGGTGGAACAACGCTACAAGGCGAAGCTGAAGGGCGACGTGTGGCCGGAACCGTTCGCGACGGAACTGAAGCGACGAACCGGTATCTGACGGCGCGCGAGTGCCGCCGGAAAGGCGCTTTGCGCGCGGTTAAATCCGAGCCAAACGGCGAAGAGCGTCGATTTTCCGTGTAGCGGACTAGCCAAAGATGGGCGCCCTGGACTACAACGCTCGTCCCTATTTATGCCGTCCCGCGCCGCTTCACCCAAAAAACTGCTCGTAGCCAACCGTTCCGAAATCGCGATTCGCATCATGCGGGCGGCGAACGAACTGGGGCTCAAAACCGTCGCCATTTACGCTCAGGAGGATCGGTTTTCGATGCACCGCTTCAAGGCGGACGAAGCGTATGTGGTCGGGGAGGGGAAGGGGCCGGTGGGAGCTTATCTCGACATCGAGGGGATCGTGGCGCTGGCGAAGGAAAAGGGCGTGGACATGATCCATCCGGGCTACGGTTTCCTTTCTGAAAACGCCCAGTTTGCCCGGGCGTGCGCGGTGGCGGGGATCACTTTCGTCGGGCCGCGGCCTGAGTTGCTCGAACTCATGGGTGACAAGGTGGCGGCGCGCGCTCTCACGCAGAAGCTCAAAATTCCCACGCTGCCGGGCACCGAGGAGCCGGTGCGCGATCGTGCGGAAGCGCTGAAGGTGGCGGCGCAAATCGGATTTCCGCTGATCATCAAAGCCGCGTTCGGTGGTGGAGGACGCGGGATGCGAGTCGTGCACAAGGCTGGGGATTTGGATGCGTTGCTCGACGAAGCGCAGGGCGAAGCAGGTCAGGCGTTTGGGAATCCGGCGGTGTTTTTGGAGAAATACATCCCTCGCGCAAAACACATCGAGGTGCAGGTGCTCGGGGATCACCATGGGAACGCCGCGCACTTGCATGAGCGGGATTGCTCGGTGCAGCGGCGGCATCAAAAGGTGGTCGAGATCGCGCCATCAGTGGGGCTGAAGGAAAAGGTGCGGCACGAGCTTTGCGACGCGGCGGCGCGGATCGCGAAGGAGATCGCTTACGATAACGCGGGTACTGTCGAGTTCTTGTATGATCTCGATCGGCACGAGTGGTTTTTCATCGAGATGAATCCCCGCATCCAGGTGGAGCATACGGTGACCGAGCAGATCACCGGGATCGATCTGGTGCGCGCGCAGATCCTCATTGCACAAGGCGCCGAACTGCACGGGCCGGAAGTGGCACTCCCGGCGCAAGCGGAGATTCCGCGCAACGGCTTTGCCATTCAGTGCCGCGTGACGACGGAGGATCCTGAGAATAAATTCACCCCCAACTACGGCAAGATCATCACGTATCGGAGCGCGGGCGGATTCGGCATTCGGCTCGATGCCGGGATGGGCGATTCGGGCGCGGTGGTGACGCCATTCTACGATTCGCTGCTCGTGAAAATCACCGCGAGTGCGCCGACGTTTGCGACTGCGATCGACCGGATGGACCGCGCGTTGCGGGAGATGCGGATCCGCGGGGTGAAGACGAATATTCCTTTCCTCGAAAATGTGCTGCGCCACGCGGTCTTCCGCAGTGGTGGGGCGACGACGACGATGATCGATACGTCGCCGGAGTTGTTCCATTTCCGGGCCAAGAAGGACCGGGCGACGAAGCTGTTGAACTTCCTGGGAAACGTCATCGTCAACGGTAACCCCCATGCGAAGGGACACAAACCGGCCGCGCCGCTCGAACCCGCGCGCCTGCCGAAGTGGGATGGAAAGCAGGTGCCGCCGCGGGGATCGCGCCAGCTATTGCTCGAACTGGGGCCGAAAGGATTCGCCGACTGGACTCTCAAACAGAAACGGCTGCTCGTGACCGACACCACGTTCCGCGACGCGCATCAATCGCTGATGGCGACGCGTGTGCGGACGTTTGACATGGCGGCGATCGCGCCGGCGGTCGCCCGGCGGACGCCTGAGCTTTTCTCGCTCGAAATGTGGGGCGGCGCGACTTTCGACACTGCGATGCGCTTCTTGAATGAAGACCCGTGGAATCGTCTGCGGACGTTGCGCGAGAAGGTGCCGAATATCTGTTTTCAGATGCTGCTGCGCGGCGCGAATGCGGTGGGATACACGAGTTATCCGGCCAACGTCGTGGCGGGTTTTGTGAAGCACGCCGCGGAAGCCGGGATGGATATTTTCCGGGTGTTCGATTCGCTGAATGACCTCAAGAACATGAAGGCAGCGATGGAGGCGGTGCAGTCCACGCACGGAATTTGCGAAGGCGCACTTTGCTACACGGGCGACATCCTCGATCCGGCGCGCTCGAAGTATTCGCTCAAGTATTACGTCGGCCTTGCTAGGGAACTGGAGAAGATGGGCGCGCACTTTCTGGCGATCAAGGATATGGCGGGTCTTTGCCGGCCTTACGCAGCGCAGGCGCTCGTCAAGGCACTGAAGGAGGCGATCGGGATTCCCGTGCATTTTCACACCCACGACACGAGCGGGATGAATGCGGCTTCCGTCCTCCGGGCGAGCGATGCGGGGGTCGATGTGGTGGACCTGGCGATTGCGTCGATGAGCGGGAGCACTTCGCAACCGAATCTCAACTCGATCGTCGCCGCCTTGCAGCACACCCCGCGTGAGACTGGGCTGGATTTGGATACGCTGAATGAGTTCAGCGACTACTGGGAGCAGGTGCGGACGTATTACGCGCCTTTTGACACGGCGCCAAAGGCGGGCAGCGCCGAAGTGTACCTCCACGAGATGCCGGGCGGCCAATACACGAACCTGAAGGAACAGGCGGCGTCGATGGGCCTCGGGCACCGTTGGCCCGAGATCGCGCGCACCTACGCCGAGGTGAATCAGCTTTTCGGAGACATCGTGAAGGTGACGCCTTCGAGCAAGGTCGTCGGCGACATGGCGTTGTTCCTTTTCACGCGCGGCATCAAACCCGCGGACGTGGTGAATCTCGAGCCGGGTTCCACGGGATATCCGGAAAGCGTCATCGATATGCTCAGTGGGGGGCTCGGCGAGCCAATGGGTGGGTGGCCAACGCCGGTCCTAAAGGCGGTGCTCGGGACGACCAAACAGCCGAAACGGGCGAAGATCGCAGCGGTGAAGCTCGGTGAAGTTCGCTCAGAATTGACAGTGAAACTCAAACATGAGGCAACCGACGACGATCTTTACTCCCATCTCATGTATCCGAGCGTCCATGCGGATTTTGCGAAATTCCAGCGGGACTTCAGCGATGTGAGCTGTTTGCCCACGCCAGCATTCTTTTACGGACTGAGACCCGGGGAGGAAGTCAACGTGGCGATCGATGAGGGGAAGGTTCTTTTTATCAAACTCATCAATGTCGGCGCGGCGGACAAAGACGGCCGAAAAGTCATCACTTACGAGTTGAACGGTTACCCTCGGGAAGCGGTGGTTTTGGACAAGAGCCAGACTAAAACAGTGAAAACTAGGGCAAAAGCTGACCCGGCGGCGCCGGAACAAGTCGGGGCTCCGATCCCGGGGATGGTGACTTCGTTGAGCGCGACCGTGGGTGGAAAAGTGGCTAAAGGCGATAAACTCGCCGTGCTCGAGGCGATGAAAATGCAGACGACGATCTACGCGCCGATCGATGGAGTGATCGCAGAAGTGCTCGCGACGGCGGGCGATTCGGTCGAGGCGGGCGATTTGCTGGTGAAGCTCCGGTGAGGTCGTTGATGGTTATATCGTAGGGTTATTCACATCGGAGGGGCAGTTGGCCTCGGGGCTGCTATAGCGATTATGAGGAATACGATTAACCCAAACGACAACATGAACGGACCCAACCTCTCGATCGTCGAACACCTGCCCGAATTGGAGGATTCATCCTCCGGGTGTCAGACTTTCTCCAATAGCGAGGCCAAGCACTTCCGAGCGGTGCTTTGGGATGTCCAGCCGTTGGACGTCATTCAACTGGCCTGTATCCGCCATGCGCGGACGTCCCTGTTTTTTCTCACCGAAGCCGCCGAAGCGGGCACGATCTTCATCGACCAGGGTCGGATCGTGCATGCCGAGTGCGGGAGCCAGCAGGGGATGGCGGCGCTGGCGACGATCGTCTCCTGGCAGACCGGCGAGATCCAGGAATTCACGGAGTGGCTGGCGGCCGTCCCGAAGACGATCGGCATGGACTGGCAGATCGCTTTGATGGAAGCGTCCCATATGCATGACGAAGCGCAGCAGGCGGCCGTTTAACTGGTAGCAGACCCGGGTATGAGGCGTTGGAGACGCCGGCGAGCGGGTGCGGCGCGGTGGTGATAAAAAAATCTTCTTCGGACTTGCGCCCGTATTTTCGCTGGCGATATTGCGGGGTCTCCTTTCTATTCCGCTCCCTTTTCATGCGTCTGAGATCTTCCATTTCGTTGCTGCCCGTGTTGACAGTGGCTCTCGCCGGGATGTTTCCCCTGTGCGCGTCCGCAGCGGTGCCGGTTTTGTTGAATCCGATCGCCAAGGAAAATGGCTCGACGCGGGTCACGCCGACGATTCCGGTCGGAAAGACGCTTGTCCTGCCGCTCCTCGCTTCGGATGCAGATGGGGATTTGCTGAACTTTACGGTGACGAGTAGCAATCCAAAGATCATGGCGCGGGTGCGGACGGGATGTCCGATTTTGAAAATCCATGTGTCCTACGCCGGGGACCCGGCCCACAAGGACGCCGATATGATGCCGGCGCCCGTGGCGGCCTTTGAGGGTGATATGGAGTTCCAGCTTTTCCGGGACGCGACGCCCGCGACGAGCGGGGTGGTGGGCGGAGCGGCGCAGTCGGGATTTTACGATAACGTGATTTTTCACCGCGTCGTTCCAGGCTTCATCATCCAGGGCGGCGATCC
>JAYTDO010000009.1:0-12212 GCA_043735935.1 Chthoniobacteraceae bacterium | reverse complement strand
TCGAAGGGCGGGTCGATGTAGATGAGCTTGAGGCCGCCGGCGTCCTCGATCTGGCGGCGGAGCGCGCCGCTCTTGAGGGAGGCGAGGATGAGCTTGTTGTCGCCCCAGATGAGTTTGTTGGTCCAGCCCTTCACCTGCCGGCCGGACATGTCGACGAGGTCGGGCTGGAAGCCCTCCCCGGCGGGCGAGACGCCCACCCTACCCGTTTCCTTCCGGGGCTCGTCAATGTGTTCGAGGGTCTGGAAGGGCAGGATGGCGGTGCAGACTTCGCGGGTCTTGCCGTTCCAGACGAGCTCGACCTCGCGTTTGTCGGCGAAGAGGAGGAAGCGGTATGGGCCTCACCGACGATCTTGTTAAAGATGGACTTCTTCGCGGCCAGAAAGGGACGTGGCTCGGTGCGGAAAGGGCGGGTATGGCGCAGGCGGAGGTAGTCCTCAATGCGGGTGGTGCCCGTATCACTGACGGTGAGGGCATTGATGGCGAGCTTGAACCTGTCGTAGAGCACCTTGCCGACTTCAGATTCGGAGAGGTTCCGCAGGACCACAGCGTCCTCCAAGTCCACGGGGGAAGGGGTGAAGAGATGCTCACGCATGAAGTCGCGGACCTTGGGATAGAGCACATCGTAACCGCCGACGAGCCGGAGGTCCTTGAGCAACTGGCGGGCGAAGAAGGCGACGACTGAGCGGTAGTCGGCAGGGCCGGAGCCGTCGAGATGGATGGTGTGATGGATCTCGGAGTCGAGCATCGTCTTGAAAATAATTTCCCGAGTCTCTTCCGGTGTGAAGGGCTTGAGTGCGTGGCGTTTGTTGCCCATGGCCGCCGGATCAAGCAGGGCAAGGTCCTTAAACTCACGCTGAAAGCGGCGGGTGAGCCGGGGGAGCGCGATGTCGAGGTTCTTGTCCTCGTTCTCGGTATCGACTTCGACGATGAGCGAATCCTGACGCTTCGTCCCCTCGCCCATCGGGGCGTATTCAAAGTCCACGCCTTCCGTATTGATGGACTCGACAAACTCCATGAAGGCGGGCGTGCCAATGACCGAGACGTGCTCGCGCTGGTCGGTGCCTGGATACATGCAGCGCAGGCCGCGCCCGAGGGTTTGCTCGGGGAGGATGTTGGATTTCGCGGCGTAGGCGCGCAGGCCGACGATAGTGGTGACGTTGCGCACGTCCCAGCCTTCCTTGAGCATGAGCACGGAGACGATGGCCTTGAACGGGGACTTCCAAGAGTCGATCTCGTTGGACTGCTTGCGCAGCTTTTCGAGTTCGTCCTTGTTTTTGCCGGAGGCAGCTTCGGAGATTTCGCCGTTATTTTTGGTGTGAATGACGAGCACGGCGTCTTGCAATTCCGGGCAGATTTTTTGGAGATGCTCGCCGACTTCGTCGCAGTTGCGGGTGTCGTCCACCATGACGAAGAGGACGGCTTTTTTCCCCAGCGCCTCGTGCTCCGCATAGCTCTTGCGCCACTCCTCGACGCCGAGCGCGAGATAGTCGGTGTATTTTTCGGTGAAGATGGGGCTTCTAATGGATTCTGGATCGCGCAGTTTCGCGCGGCTCGCGGCGTCGGGGAGGACGGGGTGTTTGACGACGTTTTGATGGATAGCCTCGACGAGCGGGTAGTCGGAAACGGTCTGGACGAAGATGGAGCCGTTGTCGTGGCGCGGCGGGGCGGTCACGTCGATCTAGAGAGTGAGGCGGCGGTCCTTTTGGAGCATCTTGTGATGGATGTCCTGGATGGATTTGAACCAGGCCATGCGCGGGTCGTGGATGTGATCGGCCTCGTCGTTGAAGACGGCCAGTTCCTCGATTTCGCGGACGATTTCGCCGAGGTCGGTTTTGCTGTCCGTCGTCTTGCCGGCGGGCTTCGCGCCGAAGGCGTCGGCGAGGAAATAGTCACGGAGATCGTCGTCTTCGAGGGACGGGTCGGGCACGTCGCCGAGAAAGACGCGATGGATGTTTGTCAGGAAACGATTTCCCGTCTCACGAACGACACGCACGTCATCCTGGATGTGCAGGGTGATCTGGAAGTCATCCCGCCAGTTGCGACCTTCGTGGCCGTTGGGCGGGAGGATGGGGTCGTTGAAGAAAATCCTGAGCCCGTCGAAGTCGGCGCGCAGACGGTCGAGGACGATGATGTTGGGGGCGATGACGAGAAAGTTCCGGGAAAGCTCGGAGCCGGGTTCGTAGAGCCGGTGGAAGAAGCTCCACGCGATGAGCAGGGAGAGGACTTTGGTTTTCCCTGCGCCGGTCGCCATTTTCAAAACATAGCGCGGCCAGTCTTCCGAAAACATGCCGTGCGCCACCGCACCGGATGCGTCGAAGCGAAGGAGGTCGAACTTGTCGCGCGCCCTTCGGACATCGTGCAGCCAGATGACCGTCTCGACGGCTTCACGCTGGGCGAAGTAATAGCGGAAAGGCGAAAGCGAACCGTCGGCGTTTTCGAGCAGATGGTCGGTTTCAAACCAATGCTTGAGCAAGGCAATCGAGGTCGGCGATGCGCTGGAATATTCTTTCGCGCGCCACGCGTGGACTTCCTTGCGGACCTTGGCCACCAGAGGCGGGAGGAGTTTGTCATAGGCGGTGCTACGACGGATTTCGTCCGCAGGAAACCACCGCTGCTCGGGGATGAGCGGGGCGTAGGGTGAAGCCGGAAAATCAGGGTGCAGTGACATCGTGGAAACAGGGACCGGAAGACAATCGCCCCCCCAAGAGCCTATCTCGTGACTAGCGAGGAGCGTGGGATTTGCACGTCGAAATGCCCATTTCCGATGAATGGGGGCGGGGGGGGGAATCGAACCCCCGAATAGGGCTTTTGCAGAGCCCTGCCTTCCCACTTGGCTACCCCGCCGGTCGTGTGAGGCGGGTGAAGTAGCGGACTTTTTCCGCGCCGTCAACCGCCGCTTGCCTCAATATGCGATGACATAGGGTGCCGTGACGATCTTCACGCGCGCATCCCGATCAAAGGTGCCTTCCGTCTGCTCGAGGGCGCTGACGAGATTGTCGGTGAAAGTGACCGAGAGTTTGCCGTTGGGCACTTTGATGTAAGTGATGCTGCTGACGAGCCGACCGTAGCGGTCGTAGCCGGTGACTTCCTGCGGGACGCGTTCGTAACGAACGAACTCCCAGACGTCTTCGCGCCCGCCGGCGTCGAGGCGCGACGTCTTTTTTGATGGTTTGCCGAGCGAGAGAGTGACTTCGTCGCTGGTCATGTGGATGGCGACTTCGTTCTTCTGGACGAGCGCGTCGACTTCGGTTTTGCGGGCGGCGTTTTTGCGGAGATTGGCGAGAAACTCCGGTTTGAGCGGCGTGAGCGAATCGCTCTGCACCCATCCGGCGACCTGCCCTTGCTGGGCGTTTCCGCGGACACGGTAGGCGCCTTCGCCGACGGCTTGAAGCTCGACGATCTGGCCTTTTTTGATGACGCCAAGGTAGCGAGCGAGGTCGCTTTGGTAGTAGATCGCGGTGTCGGCGGTGGTGCCGATCTTGATGGGCTTCGCGAGGAAGTCCTCGATGTAGATCGCGCCGGGTTCGCGGATGACGGCGCCTGCGAACGCGTGCGCCGCCAATCCGAGGAGGGCGCAGAGGGGCGCGTGGATGCGGTGCGCGGTCATGGAACTACGGTGCTGGATTTTCAGCGTATCGCAAATGACGGGGGCCGCCCGCGCCGGTGGCGCGAACTACATTGCGCCGGTGCCGCCGCCGGTCTCCGCCGGCTTTTCGCCGTCCGGGTACCAGCGCTTCTTTCCGTCGTCCGTGTCGGAGATGGCGAAGTCGGTGTACTGTGTCGCGCCGACGTGGAAGTCGGCATAGAGGATGTTGAGCAGACTCCGGTTGAAGTGCGTTCCGAGTTTGACGACTTTTCCGCCCGTGCCACCGCCCGCGGGCTCGGGGAGCTTGAGTTTGGGATGAGTCTCGGAAGTTTCCACAAAGACCACCAGGGCCGGATCGGGCTCCATCTTTGGTCCCATCAGGATCAATTGTGAGGGAGAGACGAACTTCGACGCATTGACGGCGAAGACGAATTTGTTGATGCCGTAGCTGACGGGGACACCGGGCTCCTTTTCGAGATTTGGCCGGAGGGTGGACGGGACGTCGAAAGGGGAGCGGAAGATTTTCCAGCCGGGGACGTATTTCGGGTTGAGCTTGCGGGGCCATGACTCCTCGTCCTTGCCTTCTTTGGCAAAGAATTGGTCTTCGTGGTCGTTGAGGTAGGCCTGCATGCCGATGCCGATCTGGCGGAGGTTGCTGGCGCAGTTGGTGGCCCGCGCCTTTTCCTGGACCTTGTTAAATACCGGCAGCGCGATTCCGGCGAGGATCGCGATGATGGCGATGACGACGAGCAGTTCGATGAGGGTGAATGCGGAACGTTTCATGGATGAGGAGGGGTGCCGGTAGAGGCGCGGTGACGGAAAGTAGGACGCGAAGTTCGCACTGTCGAGAGGCGAGTGCGGAAACGTCGCGCAATTGTCATCCACTTCGCGCTCGTCACGCGCGGCGTCCGCGATTTCACTCCGCCGATGCGCGTCCTCATCCTCACAGCAGCCTATGGCGAAGGCCATAACGCGGCGGCCCGCGGCCTTAATGCCGCATGCGCTCAACTGGGTTGCGAGTCGTCGATCGCCGATTTGTTCGCGGTCACGGGCGGGGCCTTTTATGAATGCTCGCGCAGGGGTTACATCGAACTCATCAATCGCGCGCCGATGGTCTGGGCCTTCGCGTTTCGACTCATCGACCGCTTTCCGATTATTTCATTTTCACTCCCGGCGCTGGCGGAGATGCAAGAAGCGCTTGCGCGCGTGATCGCGGAATACCGGCCGGACGCCGTCGTGTCGGTCTACCCGGTTTATGGTTACCTGATTGAAAAGCTTTTTCCGCGACGCAGCGACCGAGCCTTTTCGTTTCACACGATCGTCACCGATTCGATCACGATCAATTCGGTCTGGCACCGCTGTGGCAGCGACAGCTTCATCGTGCCGAACGAAGATTCAGCCGACGTGATGCGGGCTGCCGGCGTGGCGTGGGGCAAGATTTATGCGCTGGGGTTCCCCGTGCCGTCGCGCTTCATGGATGAGCGGCCCTCCCGCCCGCTGCCGACCGGAGCGACCGCCCCGCGCATTCTTTATATGATCAACGCCGGAAAAAACGCTGCGCCGGGGATCGTGGCGAGGCTTCTTCGCGTCGCCGGCATCCATCTCACGGTCACGGTGGGGAAAGACGAGGAATTGCGCGAGGCGATCGAGGCGGTAGCGCTCTCGGCGGGTAAGCCGGTCGAGATCCACGGCTGGACGGATCGGATGCCGGAACTCGTGATGTCGCACCACCTCCTCATCGGGAAAGCAGGCGGCGCGACGGTTCAGGAGGCGATCGCGGCATGCACGCCGATGCTGATTACCCAAGTGGTGCCCGGCCAGGAAGAGGGGAATGCACATCTGCTTTTTGACAATGGCTGCGGTGCCCTCTGCAGCACGCCGGACGCGCTCGCGGCGCAAATCGGTGCGCTGTTTGCGAATGGAGCGGAGCGATGGGTCCAGTGGGAGGCGAACATCAGCCGCTTGAGCAAGCCGGACGCGGCACGCGACATTGTCCGATTCCTCGAACGCTTTTGAGAGTTTCTTTCAACATGTCCTCATCCGATTCCTCCATTCCCATCGCCGCGTTTCTTTTCGACATCGGCAACGTGCTTCTCAAGTTCGATTTTTCACTCGCCCTCAAGGCCGTCGCCGAGCAAAGCGAAGTCCACGATCCGGTGGTCGTGCTCGCGCGCATCGACCAGATCAAGGTCGCGTACGAAGACGGGCAGATCGATCGTCCCTCGTTTCTTCGGGCGGTGTTCGACGTGTTGAACTACCGGGGCACGGCGGGCGATTTCATCGCGGCGTGGGAGGATATCTTCGAGCTCAATGAACCGATGGCCGCGCTCGTAGAGCGACTCCATGAGAGGCACCCGCTTTATCTCCTGAGCAATACGAGCGACATCCACCGGGACTACGTCTTCCGTGAATTCCCGGTCTTCGGCCACTTCGCCGACGGGACTTACAGCTACTCGGCGCGCGCCTCGAAGCCGGGGCGGGAGATCTACGATATCGCCTGCCGGGATCTCGGCCTAGTTCCGGCGACGACTTTCTTCATCGACGATCTCCTCCCGAATATCGAGATGGCACGTTCGCTCGGCTTTCAAACACATCACTATCACTACGATCGGCACGAGGAACTCCTCGCGGCCCTCATCGCTGCCGGCATCCGGTTGTAGCGCAGGGCTAGGTCGCGGGGGTCTCGAATTGGTCGGCTGAGAAGAGGATCGCCAGTTTCTGACTGCGAGCTTCGATGAACGCTAGGACTCGGCTCTTCGCTGGCCACCAATCGCTGCAGCAGACGCCGTCGAGGGTCGCGAGTGCATCCTCGAAACGACCAAGTTGCCGCAGGGCTTCGGCGCGGAAGAGGAGCAGGTCCTCATCGCCGTCCTTCATCATTTCGATGAAACGCTCCATGTTCGCGTGCGCCTCGGCACTGGTCGGGTAACCAACCGGGGCGTCCGTGCGCCGAAACGCGTCGTTGCCGCGCCACCACATGAGGACGCGCAATTCCATTTCAAGATCGGGATTCGACCCCTGGCCCTCAGCAAGCGCAGCGGCGACGCCGGCTTCGTCCAATGGGCTCAAATGAGGAGCGCTGGCCCATGCCGCTTGCTCCGGAGTCGCGATTTCCGGCGGCGGTAGGTAGCCGAGTTGTGGCGCCTGCCAAGTCCAGAAGATCCGCGCGCATGCGGGGCACCTCGCGATGCGCGGCGGACGAGGCGTCATCGGCGTGTCCTGCCAGCCGTCGGACCAAGTGATGGCGCCGTTTGGATCGGCGGCCTCGATGGTGAAAATTTTTGCGAGCGCGCTGCAATGCGGGCAGGCAAGGACGAGGTCGGGGCCGGGGATCATCGGCGGGCCATCGTCAACGGGAGATGTCCGATTGGCCGAGGATCTTGAACTCGTGCGACTGAAGGACGGCTACCGCGCATTCATTGTCCTCCACATGGAGGGCGAGGGCCGCGCGGCCGCGCGGGCGTGTCAGGAGCGCGTAGCTGCCGAAGATATTACACTCAGCGGCCAGGAGCGCGGCCAGCAGGCGTCCGAGTTCCGTCGCGCCTTCCTTCATTTCCACGACGACCAGATCGCACACCGAGAAGGCCACCGCCCGCTCGAGGAAGATATGCTGCACACTTTCCGGATCGCTCACGACGATGCGGACGATGGCGGTATCCGCAGAGTCCTGCACATTCACAGCGAGCACCTGGATGTGGCGTTCATTCAGCATCCGCACGATGTCCAGCAGGGCGCCAACCTTGTTTGCCAGGAAGATCGAAAACTGCGTGACGCGTGGGCCGCCGAGCTTTTCGGTCGTGGCAGTGTGTCCGGTGGGCATGGGTTACTTGTAGGAGTAAAGGAGGCAAAAGGCGGCGGCGGCGCCCTCGACTTCTTCGACCTTGATGAGGTATGGCCCGCTCACGTCCGGTGAAAACCCGGCGGCTGCCGAAGCCCCCTCCTGGTAGGGCTCATACGCGATCGGCTTGCCGGTCTCGTCGAAGACGGAGACGCTGACTTTCTTGGCTTTGCTAGTCGCGCCGAGGGAAAAATAATATTCGTTTCCCGCGAAGAGATTCACCTGGATCACCGCACCTTTTCCAGGTGCGAAGGACCCCATCCAGTGGCCATCGCGGAGTTTGAAGCCGTCATTCGAAAAGGCGCCGGCAAGATCGAGGGCGACTTTTCGCGCATTTACTTCGTCGTCCGATTCCTCTGCTGCTCTTGCGGGTGCAAAGGCGATGGCCGCCATCAGGATCAAAGGGAAAAGGATGCGTTTCATTTTGGTTCTTTTCTCGCGAGGTCTTTCATGATCTCGGACGAGAGCTTGTTGAGTTGCTGGATCGATTCTTTGGGCGGAGTGGTCTCGCGAGGGAAGGAAACGGCGGCTTCGATCTCCTTGAGTTTTCCCTGCGTCTTTTTAACGCAATTTTCTCCGCGGGTCTTTTCTGGCATCGCGTCGAGCGCGCGGCTGAGTAGTTGAACGATGGCGGGTTGGCGCAAAAGTTTGGCGCCCGCCTCGGTGTAGTGCTCCGCGATCCATCCGCTCAGGACTTCGGTGCCTCGCAGCCATCCGCCCAGCGTCACCAGCGTGACGAGATCGTTGTCCTTGTTCCGCTCCAAGGCCGCTTTCACTTCGTTCTGCGTGGCTTCGAGTTCCTCCTTGAGCACGTCCCATTGCTTATTCTCGGCGAATTCGCTGAGGCTCTTGCCGCGATCGAGGATTTCCTTGCTTACGCCGAGATTCTTGCCGAGCGCGAGGATGTCCTTGCCGAGATTTTTGACTGTCTGTGAGTCTTCGGCTTCCACCGCGATGTATCCGTCCGCGATGAGTCCACCGAGGTTCAGCGCCATCTGTGCGCGGCTCGGAAAGGTGGTCGCGATCGGCGGTCGAAGCGGCTTTTCCCAGTCGATCTTGCCGAGCTTGTTCAGCGCGGCCATCAGTTCGCCAGGAGTCGGAATAGAGAGGGCATCGGTTTTTGCCGCGCCGTCGACTTCGGCCTTGGTCAAGGGCGTGGAGGCGATGACGGCCGTGGATTCTTCGCCGACTGCGAAGGCTGATAAACAGAGGAGCGCGAAGCCGCTGCTGAGCATGCGTAGCTGGATGGGCATGTCGGACGGTATGCGATTCCGAAGGCGCTTGTCACCCGGCAATTTCGATTCGCGCCTTTAAGAAAAGGTTTGGTTTTCACGGTTGCGGATTGCGCGGGCACGCCTCTAATCTGCCGCCCCATGAAAGCCAAGGTCATCGTGACGCCCAAACAAAACATTCTCGATCCGCAAGGAGTCGCTGTGCGCGATGCGATTCGCCACCACGGGATCGCCGGCGCGGCGAGCGTGAGGGTCGGAAAGTTCATCGAGTTGGAAATCGACGGCACCGTCTCGGAGGAGGCGTTGCACGAAGTCTGCCGCGATCTTCTCTCCAATCCCGTCGTCGAAGACTACAAACTCATTTTGCAATGAAGGCGGCCGTCATCCGATTTCCGGGTTCGAATTGCGACCAAGACTGCCATCTCGTGCTCCGCGAGATGGGGGTGGAGGTGGAGTATGTCTGGCACAAGGAAAACCGTGTGAATGGATACGATCTCATCGTGCTGCCAGGCGGATTTTCCTACGGCGACTACCTGCGCTGCGGAGCGATTGCCCGTTTTTCCCCGATCATGAAAGCCGTGACGGAGGCCGCGGCGGCGGGCATTTTTGTCCTCGGCATCTGCAATGGCTTCCAGATTCTTTGCGAGGCAGGGCTGCTCCCTGGAGCGCTCATTCGCAATCGTTCGCTTCATTTTATCTGCGAGCATGTCCGCGTGCGGATCGAGCATTTTGGCACCCCGTGGACAAACGCAGGCCTGACCGGACAGGCGCTCCGCATCCCGATCGCGCACGGCGAGGGGAACTACACAGCCGATCCAGAAACGTTGCGATCGCTCCATCGGAATCGGCAGATCCTGTTGCGTTATTGCGATGCAGGCGGAGCCGTCAACGACGCGGCGAATCCAAATGGCGCGGCTGAGAATATCGCGGGAATCTGCAACGCCGCAGGTAATGTCTTTGGCCTCATGCCCCACCCGGAGCGGGCCTGCGACGCGCGTCTCGGCAGTGTGGACGGGAAAATCATTTTCGAGTCCATCCTGGCCCATCTGGCGGTGCGGAAGGTGGCGTGATCATCCGTTTTCTCGCTGTCGCTTGTTGACCGGGAATCGGTTCGTTATACGAATCGGCCGATGAGTGATTCCCGAGCCGATTCGACCATAGGACCAGTGCGTCCGATGCGGACATGCCTCGCCGCTTGGATGCTCGTGATCGTGGGCTGTCTCGTCTACTCGAACAGCTTCGATGCTCCGCTCGTGTTCGACGCGCAGTCGGCCATTATCGACAACCCGACGATCCGCCATCTCTGGCCGTTGAAGCCGTTGTTGCTCCCGCCGCTGCCGGGCACCACCGTCGAGGGGCGCCCTCTGCTCAACCTATCGTTTGCGCTGAACTACGCGGTCGGTGGCTTGAGGCCGTGGGGCTACCACGCGGTGAATCTGGCGATCCATCTGCTGGCGGGGCTCGGGTTGTTCGGGATCGTGCGGCGGACGCTCGTTCTGCCCCAGTTTCGTGACAATGTCGGGGCGTCGACGACGGGGATCGCGCTGGCTGTGGCGTTGGTCTGGGTGGTGCATCCGCTCCAGACGGAATCGGTCACGAATGTCGTCCAGCGCGCGGAGAGTCTCGTTGGATTGCTTTACCTGCTCACGTTTTACTGCGCGGTGCGAAGTTTCGGCGCGGAGCCGAACGGGCGCTGGAGTTTAGCCGCGATCGTGACGTGTTTTTTGGGGATGGCCGCAAAAGAAGTGATGGTCACGGCCCCGCTCGCGATCTTGTTGTATGACCGTCTGTTCATTGCAATGGATTGGCGCGATCTTTGGAAGACTCGCCGCGGATTTTACGCCGGCCTCTTTTCCTCCTGGGCGCTACTTGCGGCACTGGTGGTCCTCACCGGAAGTCACGGGAAAACCGTTGGCGTGGGATTCGGTGTCTCGCCTTGGGACTACGCGCTCACGCAATGCGGAGCCATCATCCGGTATCTCTGGCTGAGCGTGTGGCCGTCGCCACTCATTCTCGATTACGGGGTCATCGACACACCGCCGCTCGCGTCGGCTTTGCCGGCGATGCTCATCCTCTTGGCGCTCCTCGCCGCTTCGGTGGCTCAACTCCACCGACGTCCGTGGATTGGCTTCGTTGGTGTGTGTTTCTTTCTCATCCTGGCGCCGACTTCGAGCGTTTTGCCGATCGTCACGCAAACACTCGCGGAGCACCGGATCTATCTGCCGCTCGCGCCGTTGGCCGCACTGGCGGTCATCGGCGTCTACCTTCTCCTCGAAGGACGGCGGCTCGCGACGCCGCTCGCGGTGCTCGTGGTCGCGGTGTTGGGCACGGTGACGTACGTTCGGAACCGCGACTACCGGTCGGAATTGGCGATCTGGGAGGATACGGTGGCGAAGTGGCCCGCAAGTTGGCGCTCGCAGAATAATCTCGGGTTCGTGCTCGAGGCCGCGGGGCGCGTGGACGATGCGATCGTGCATTACCAACGGGCGATCGCTCTCAAGCCGGGGTTCGCCGATGGCCATTACAACCTCGGCCTCGCGCTCGATGGGAAAGGCAGAACCGACGAGGCGATCCCGCACTACGAGGAAGCGCTGAAGATCAGGCCCGATTACGCGAAGGCGCACAACAATCTCGGTTACGCGCTCTTTCAAAAAGGCCGGGTGGTCGAGGCTCTCGATCACTACCGCAAGGCTCTGGAAATCCAACCGGACAATGCGCGGGCGCTCAACAACATGGGGCTGGCGCTGATGCAGCAGGGGCGGATCGACGAGGCGGTGGCGCACTACGAAAAAGCCGTCGCCGCCGATCCCGCTTACGCCAAGGCGCACAATAACCTCGCAAATGCCCTGCTGCAGCGGGGCCGGTCGGCCGAGGCCATCTCGCATTACGAGACGGCTCTGCGAATGAATCCGGGACAATTGACCGCGATAAACAACCTCGCGTGGGTGCTCGCCACGCATCCCGACGGCACCGTCCGGAACGGTGCGCGGGCGCTCGAACTCACCCGCGAAGCTGCGCGCGTTTCCGGGCTCGATACCGCGAAGAATAGCAAAGTCCTGGCGGCTGCCCTGGCCGAGAGCCGGCGATTCGACGAAGCCGCAACCGCAGCGCAACACGCTCTCGATCTGGCCTCGGCTCAGAATAACGCCCCCATGGCGGCGGCGATTCGCAACGAACTCGCGTGCTACAAATCGGGGACGCCGTGGAGGGACGCATCCTTAGCCGGGAGGCGCTGATCGAGGGCGGCACCGCCGATGACATCCGGGTTGACCAAACGCCGCCAGCCTCTACTTTCCCTCCGCTCGCGGCGAACCGTGGCATCGTGCACTTCGATTCCATCCACGCCATTAGTGAAAATACCCTATGGCTCAATCCGATAATCGTCCGCCCCGCGGCAACCGTCCTCCGCCCGCGCCGGACTCGAACTTCAACTGGCGTGGCGTCATGCTCTTCATCATGGCCGTCTCGCTCATCGGTGCGGCGATCGTGTTCAAGGGCGACCTCTCGAATGTGAAAAATGTCACTTTTCCGGAACTCAAAGATCTCCTGGAAAAGA
>JAYTDO010000008.1:0-12445 GCA_043735935.1 Chthoniobacteraceae bacterium | reverse complement strand
CCGCCGAGGCAGCCAGGACGGCGATGGCCGTCGGCGATTTCGACGGTGCGGAAAAACTGCTCAGGGATGCCACCTCCGCCTGGTCGGCGAATGAGCTTGCGAAGCGCCTGCAGACCAGGCTCGCAGATGCGAGAAAGCCCCCGGGCAGCGGCGCAAAGCCAAAGTCGAGCGAAGCTGTGCCTGCACCCACGCCCGCTCCGGCAGCGAAGCCAAAGACGAGGACTTCCTCCGCGGCGCCATCCGCAGAAGATCCCGCCCCTGCCGGTTCTGCCGTCGCATCCGCGGCGGCGGAGCCGGAGGAGACTCCGATTTTCAAAAAGCCGATCTTCTTCATCGGGCTCGCGACCCTCGTCGCATTCGGGGCGATCGCTGGCAAAAAGATCGCGAAGTCCCGCGCGGCGGCGGCGGCCGGCACGCTCGACAACTAGAGGCACCCGGCTCCAACGTATCATCCATCATGGCACGCACCGCACAGATTCACCGCAAGACGGGCGAGACGGAAATCCGCATCGGCCTCACCATCGAGGGCAGCGGCAAGAGCACCGTCGCGACGAAGATTCCGTTCTTCGATCACATGCTCACGCTTTTCGCACGGCACAGTCTCATGGACCTGGACGTGAAGGCGGATGGGGACATCGAGGTGGACCTGCACCACACCGTCGAGGATACGGGCATCGCGCTCGGGCAGGCATTCGCCAAGGCTCTCGGCGACAAGTCGGGCATCCGCCGCTATGGCTTCGCCTACCTGCCGATGGATGAGACGCTCGCCCGCGTCGTCGTGGATTTCAGCGGTCGCCCGTTCCTGGAATATCGCGTCCCGCAGGGAGTCGCATCGATCGGCGCGTTCGCCTTCCAACTCGTCGAGGAATTCATGCGCGGATTTTCCGTCCACGCCGGCGCGAATGTGCACATCGAAATCCTTTACGGACGCGACGCGCACCACATGGCCGAGGCGATCTTCAAGGGGCTCGCGAGGGCCGTCGATCAAGCCTGCCAGCTCGATCCGCGCGTCGAGGGAATCCCCAGCACCAAGGGAATTCTCTAGGACGCCGGGCGCAGGCGCGGCTACAGGCATTCCCCGCTTGCAGACATCGCCAACCGGCTTTCCAGTCTCGCCCGTTCATCTTCCCAATGCTCGCCCTCATCGATTACGGCAGCGGCAATATCCGCAGCGTCCACAATGCCCTCCTGCACAACGGAGCCGACGTGGAATTGGTCTCGACGCCCGAACGCCTGGCGGCGGCGAGCGGCGTGGTGCTGCCGGGCGTGGGCGCGTTCGGAGACTGTGCGCGCGGCATCGAGGCGCGCGGACTTTGGGAACCGCTTCAGCGCTGGCTTGCGTCGGGAAAGCCGTTCCTGGGAATCTGCGTCGGCTACCAACTCCTTTTCGATGGCAGCGAGGAATCGCCCGGTGTGCCCGGGTTCGGTTACTTCGCCGGGACGGTGAAAAGGTTCACGACGCCGGGATTCAAGGTGCCGCAAATCGGATGGAACCAACTCGATCTCGCGGACCGTTCGCACGTGTTGTGGCGCGGGCTGCCTGAACGCCCGCACGTCTATTTCGTGCATTCGTATTTTCCGAAACCGACCGACGCCTCCATCATCACCGCGCGCTCGCATTACGGCGAGACTTTCGCCGCCAGCGCGGCCCGCACAAACGTCGCCGGCGTCCAATTTCACCCGGAGAAAAGCCAGGAGATCGGCCTCGGCATCTTGCGCAATTTCATCCAGTCCGTGAGCTGATTTTTCATGATCCTACTCCCCGCCATCGATCTTATGTCCGGTGAAGTCGTCCGCCTGCGCCAGGGCAAGGCCGACCAAAAAACCGTTTACTCCAGCGACCCCGCCGCATTTGCCCGAAAGTGGCAGGACGAAGGTGGCGACTATCTCCACGTGGTCGATCTGGATGCGGCGTTTTCCGGCGAGCAGCGGAATCTCGACGCCGTGCGGGCGATCACCTCGGCCATCACGATCCCATGCGAACTCGGCGGTGGAATCCGCTCGGAAGCGGCCATCCGCAACGCATTCGCCGCGGGAGTGTCGCGGGTCATCATCGGCACCCGTGCGGCTGAGTCGCTCGACTTCGTGCGAGATATGGCGACGGAGTTCGGAAGCGAGCGGATCGCCGTCGGGATCGATGCGAAGAACGGGATCGTCTCCGTGAAAGGCTGGACCGAACTTTCCGCGATGAACGCGCTTGACCTCGCAAAACGTGCCGAGGACGCCGGCGCGGGCACGATCATTTACACCGATATCGCGACCGACGGCATGTTGCAGGGACCGAACTTTGGCGAGACCGAAAGGGTCCTCGCCGCCGTGAACTGCCAACTCATCGCGAGCGGCGGTGTCTCCAGTGCGGACGATGTGAGGCGACTCGGAAAGATGCCCGGCCTTTATGGCTGCATCATCGGCAAGGCACTCTACGATGGCGCGCTGCACCTCTCCGAACTCGTCGCCCCGCGTTGATCACCACCAAAAACCAACCGCCCGTTTTCCCATGAAAATCCTCTTTCTCGATTGTCCGTCCGGCATCAGCGGCGACATGACCGTCGGCGCGCTCGTCGATCTTGGCGTCAAGCCTTCCACGCTCGAATGGGAGCTCTCGAAGCTCGCGATCGGGGATTTTCACATGCACTTTGAGCGAGGGCAGCGGCAGAGTGTGGAAGGCGTGAAGTTTGGCATTCACGAGGGCGCGACGCACAAGCACACCGAAGATGCACACGACCACGGCCACGAGTGCTGCGATCACGGTGAGCACGAACACGGACATGCCCACGAGGAACATGAGCCCCACGCTCACGAACACGAACATTCCCACGCCGAGCACACGCACGAGGGCGAGCCCCACTCTCATGAGCATGAGCACGAACACACGCACGATGCCCATAGCCACAGTCACGAGGGGCACGACCATGATCACCACCACGGCCGCAGCCATGCGGAGATCCGCGCCCTCATCGAATCCAGCGAGCTTTCCCCTTTTGTAAAAGAACACGCCCTTTCAATCTTCCAACGCATCGCCGTCGCCGAAGGGAAAATCCACGGGATGCCGCCTGCCGACGTGACTTTCCACGAAGTCGGAGCGTTGGATTCCATCGCGGACATTGTTTGCGCGTGCGTGGGGATCGAAACGCTCGGCGTCGAAAAGGTCTTCGTCTCATCCCTCCACGACGGGCACGGCACGATCGAATGTGCGCACGGCACCTTTCCGCTGCCCGCCCCGGCGACTCTCGAGATTTTGCGCGGCATCCCGCTCGGACAGATCGACGAACCGCACGAACTCATCACCCCAACGGGGGCCGCAATCGCGGCGGAATTCGGTGCCAGCTTTGGCCTGATGCCGCGAATGACCACCGAAAAGGTCGGCTACGGACTCGGCACTCGCGACCTCACGTCTCGGCCGAACGTGCTGCGCGCGGTCCTCGGCGAACTCACCCCGGAGTAAGCCCGCATGTCCGGCGGCTACGACACCGACACCGTCACGCGACTCGAGACCAATCTCGACGATTGCACCGCGGAGCAGCTTGGAGCCGCGATGGAAAAACTCCTCGCCGCCGGCGCCCTCGATGTGTGGTTCACGCCAATCCAGATGAAGAAACATCGCCCGGGGACCATGCTCTCGGTGCTGTGCGACGAGACCGACGAGAGCCGGATGGCAGACCTGATTTTCGCTGAAACGACGGCGTTCGGTCTCCGCCGCGAAACGATCGCACGGCTCAAACTTCAGCGGCGCTTCGAGACCGTTAAAACGGAGTTTGGCGAGATCACGGTAAAGCTTGGACTCAAGGGCGACACCGTCGTGCAGATTGCGCCTGAATTTGAATCGTGTCGCGCCGCGAGCGAACGGGAGGGAGTGCCGCTCCGACGGGTCTTCGACGCGGCACGCGACGCCGCAGCAAACGGCCGCCAGCGCTAGAACTGAATCGGCTCGGGCGGGTCCAGTTTGACCGCGCTCTCCTGGATCTGAATCTGGTCCACAGGCCGCACGGCCTCTGCCTTTCGCACCTCCGGTTCACCGGTCGGACCGCCGGCATTCGGCGCGGGGATTTCATTCGAACTGGCGAGCGGCGCGATCTGCCCATTGAGCGCCTTGGCGGCCACCATGTTGGTGACGGATTGCACCGAATTGTACGGATCCCCATCCCCGATGACCGTCGGCGACTTCATCACGACCGGCGCCTTTTCCGCGACGTTCACCACCGCCTGAGCTCGCGGCCATTGCTCGCCGGAAATGATCCGCGGGGCGCTTGGGAGCACGCCGCCATTGTGAAGTGCACACGAATCGCGCGGCACTGCGCCTTCATCGGCGATTTCGAAATACGTGGTCCTCCGCGTGATCGTTTCGCCGGTTTCCTTGTTCTGCGCGGTCTCGAGGCACTTCGGCGTGGCGAGTTGGCCCGAAGCCTCGCAGATCTCGCATTTCACGACTCCCTTCGGCTGCGCGATCTCCTTGGGCCGGTAGTTGGAAAACGTCGCAGCCATCACCTTCGTCCAAATGGGCAGCGCGACCTCATTTGAAAAAGCGCCCCGATAAATGGTTGCGGGTTTATCAAACCCGACCCACACACCGCACGTGACCTCACTCGAATATCCGAGGAACCATGCATCGGTGAAATTGTAAGCCGTGCCCGTTTTTCCCCCGAGTGAAAACTGCTTCAAGCCGAGCGTCGTATAGGCGCGATCCGCGGTGCCGCGAGCCAGCACGTCGGCGAGGCAGGAATGAACTTCGTAAGCCACGCTCGGTTTGGTCACACGCGTCGTTTCCGGCTGCGCGGAAAACAGGACACGTCCGCTCTTCTCTTCGATTCGGTTGATGATGAATGGCTTCGACGGTCGCGTGCCGCCGTTCGGAAAGATCGTGTTGGCGAGCACCATTTCCATCAGGGTGCACTCGCTACTCCCGAGGTACGTCGCCGGGAAGGGACGCAACGGACTTTCGATTCCCGCCCGTTTCGCGAAATCGGTGACCTTGTCCAATCCGGTCAACATTCCGAACCGCACCGACGCCGCGTTCTTGCTGTTGACCAACGCATCGCGGGCCGAAATGACGCCCTCATACTTGTTATCCACGCGCTCCGGTCCCCACTCCCCAAGGATGCCCGTGAGACCGCCGATCATGACCTGCCGATTGTCCATGACGGCATCCTGGAGCACGGTTCCCGGAAAGAGCCCGCGCTCGAAGCCGGCAGCGTAGACAAACGGTTTGAACGCGGTGCCCGGGGGTCGCCGCGCGGAAAGCACGCGATCGTATTCGCTGTGCTGAAAATTGCGACCGCCGAGCAGTGTCAGGATGCCGCCCGTGGCGTTGTCGAGGACGAGCACGCTCCCTTGCAAATAGTCCGGCGGCGCAATGGGCGTCGCGTCCGGATCCGCGCCCTTTCTCGCCCGAGCCTTGAATATCTGATCGTAGTCCGCGTAGGTCTGCCGATCGAACCCTTCATGGCGTTCGATGGTGGTGAGTTGATCCCGCATCGCGGCTTCCGCCTTCTTTTGCAGATCGAGATCGATCGTGGTGAAAATGCGGTAGCCGTCCGAGACCGCACTGTCGCGTCCCACCAGCTTTTCCACCTGCTGCGCGACGAGATCCGCGGCGTAGCTTTCCTGATGAATGGGGCGTCGATTCTTGATGACCAAATCCTCCTTCAGTGTCGCCTGGTATTGCGCGTCGTCGATCAAGCCAATCTCCCGCGCCCGCTGGAGCACGTGGTTGCGCTGCTCCACGCACGCCGCGCGATTTTTCCACGGGCTGAGATTCGAGGGACTTCTCAGCAATCCCGCCAGCGTCGCCGCCTCGCTCAGATTCAAATCCTTCGCGCGTTTTCCAAAATACCCTCGCGCCGCCGCCTCGGCTCCGTAAAAACCTGAACCAAAGAACACGCGGTTGAGATAAAGCTCGACGATCTTCTTCTTATCGCAATGGCGCTCAATCTCCCGCGCGACGAACATTTCGAGCAGCTTGCGTTTGTAGCTCCGATCATTCGGAGGGAGGTCTTCCGGGAACGTGTTCCGCGCGAGTTGCTGTGTGAGCGTGCTCGCCCCCTGCCGCGCTTTTCCGCTCCGGTAATTGATGACCATCGCGCGGATGATGCCTTTATAGTCAACGCCGGTGTGCTGATAGAATCGCGCATCCTCGGCTGCGACGACGGCAGTGATCAGCGCCGGAGAGAGATCTTCAAATGGAACCTGATCGCGATTTTGGATGAAAATGCGGCCCATCACCACCCCATCGCGATCGTAGATGATCGAGGCGCTCTCCATGTCCTCGAGCTTCGCGTAATCAAGCTCCGCCGCGCGCTTTTCCCACTTCGACTTTTCTACGAACCCCCAAACACCCCCGAGCAAAAGCACGGCGAGCAGGAAGAAAACCGGCACTACGAACCAGGTCCGGCGATAAAATGGGAGGCGAGGCGGTGGAAGATCCCACATGGGCGGGTGAGCCAAAACTGGCGGGCCAGTAAGTCCCACGGTTCCCATTCGGACGCAACCAAAACGATGCCCCGCCTCCAGAGCTGCGGAGCCAAAGAAAATACGAAGCAGGTATCCACTCTCCCGCCATTCTGTGTTTCAACGTTGGCATGACCCTGCTCGCCTCATTACTCCGCGCCGAGACTTCGCGCCGGGGCGCGATCCCATTCCGCGAGTTCATGGCCGAAGCGCTCTACCACCCGAACTACGGCTATTATGCGTCCGGACGTGCTCAAATCGGACGCGGCGGCGACTTCATCACCAACGTGAGCGTCGGCCCTCTCTTAGGCCGATTGCACGCGCGGCAGTTCGCCGAAATGTGGGAACGGCTCGGCGCGCCCTCGCGCTGGAGCATCGTCGAGCAAGGCGCGAGCGTCGGCGACTTCGCAAAGGATGCGCTCCTCGGTCTCCGGGAATTTGCCGCAGACGCGTTTGCGGCAGTGGAATACACAATCGTCGAGCCCGTCGAAAAGCTGCGGGTCGAGCAGACGGCGAGACTGGCGGGGTTGCCGGTGCGCTGGTCGGCGAGCCTCGAGGACCTCCCACCGATGGTCGGCGTCCATTTTTCAAACGAACTCCTCGACGCGTTCCCGATTCATCTCGTCGTTCGCACACAATCCGGCTGGGCGGAGCGCCACGTCCAGTGGACGGACGACCGCTTCACTTTCACCGACGGCCCGCTCACCGACCCGCGACTCGCGCCGCATCTCGCTCGCATCGAAGCGTCGCCCGGATTCATCACCGAGGTGAATCTCGCCGCGCTCGACTGGCTGAGCACCCTCGCAGCGCGGCTCGATCGCGGCTTTGTCCTGCTCACCGACTACGGATATCCCCGGGACGAATACTGCGCGCGCACCGCCGGAACGCTCAGCGCGTATGCCGCCCACCAGCGCGAACCCGACCCCCTCGCCCGCCCCGGCGAGATCGATCTCACGGCGCACGTCGAATTCACGAGCCTCATCGAGCACGCCGGGCGGCTCGGTCTGCGCACCCACGGCTTCCTCGATCAACACCGCTACATGGTCGGCGTGAGCCGCCTTCACTTCACCGGCGAGCCGCCTTCCCCCCAGGAAATTCGCGCATTCAAAACGCTGATGCACCCGACGCTGCTCGGGCAGGCATTCAAAGTCCTCTGCCTCGAGAAAGGCGTGCCGCCCGCCAGTTCGCTCGCCGGATTCGAGTTCGCGCGCTCAGGCGGTGAAGTTCCGCAGTAGCGCGCACAGCGCCGAGATTTGCTTCGTCGAATGCCGCGCCGACAGCGTCACTCTCAATCGTGCGCCGTCTTTCGGCACAGTCGGAAAGCGGATCGCCGGCACGAAAAATCCCTTGTCCGCCAGCAACTGCGAAGCTTCCACCGCGGCTTCAGCCGCACCCAAAACGATCGGGATGATGGCCGACATCACCTTCTTCCCGCCCGCCTTGTACACATGCGGCATTTCATCCGCGAAATGACCCAGATTCTCGCGCAAGGTCTGCCGGCGCCGCTCGCCCATCGGCGACAATAAAAACTCGATCGCCGCCGTGGCAGCCGCCGCGATCGCGGGGGGCGGCGCCGTCGTGTAGATGAAACTGCGCCCGCGATTGATGATCAGATCGACCAGCCGCCGTCCGCCACACACGTAACCGCCGCTCACTCCGAGCGCCTTGCTCAAGGTGCCGAGATGAATGTCGACCCTTCCGACGAGGCCGAGTTGATCCGCGAGGCCGCGTCCGTGATTCCCGATGACCCCGACCGCATGGGCCTCATCGAGGAGCAGCATCGCGCCGTAACGATCCTTGATTTCCACGATCTCCGGCAGCAGCGCCCAGTCGCCGTCCATGCTGAAGACCGACTCGGTCACCACGAGCACACGCGCCTCGGGATGATTCTCGCGCGCCCATTGCAAATGGCTCTCCAGCTTGCCGAGATGATTGTGCGGGTACACTCGCACGAATGCGCCGCTCAGCTTCGCGCCATCGATGAGGCAGGCGTGGGAAAGTTTATCGAGGATGATGACGTCATCCTTTCGGCAAAGCGCGCCGAGCGTCGCGAGCGCCGCTGCGTAGCCACTGGAAAAACTCAGCGCCGCTTCGGTCCTCTTAAACTCCGCCAGCTTTTCCTCAAGGTGAACGTGCGGCGTCAACGTCCCGCACACCAGACGCGACGCGCCCGCGCCGACTCCGTATTCATCGATCGCCCTCTTCGCCGCATCTCGCACGGACGGCTCCGTCGCCAGGCCGAGATAGTCGTTTGATGAAAAGTTGACCATCTTCCGCCCGGCAAACTCCATCGCCGGCTGCTGCGGCGAATCGAGCGTCCGCAGCTTTCGCAAAAGCGACCGCGCGCGCAGTTCCGCGAGTTCCTGGTCGATGCTGATGGCCATATCCGAAGGCGCCAGTCAGGCCGCTACGAGGAGAGCGCCCACGCGAGCAGGCGGTATGAATCAATCCAGATGCGCTTCGAATCGCCCAGCACCACGGCGATCACATTGCGTCCGTTCCGCGAGGCGCTGGAAATCAGGCAATGCCCCGCCGCCTCCGTGTACCCGGTCTTCATGCCGTTGCAGAACGGGAAATTCTTCAGCACCTGGTTCGTGTTCTCGAAGACCCGCGTCCGCCCGTCGGCGTAGCGAAAATTCACCGTGCGCAGCCGGACGAAGTTGCGGATCGTCGGGTTCCGATACGCCTCCTTCGCCAGGCGCGACATGTCCCGGGCGGTCGAATACTGCCCCGTCGCCGGGAGGCCGTTCGGATTCACGAAGTGCGAATTCGTCATGCCGAGTTCGCGCGCCCGGCTGTTCATCCGCTCCGCAAACGATTCGATGCTGCCCGCATTGTCGCGCGCTAGGCAGCGGGCGACGTCGTTCATGCTTTTGACGAGGAGGATTTGCAGGAGCTGGTTGCGCTCATACACGTCGCCCGGCTTGAGGTAGAGCATCGTCGGCTCCGCCCACGTATCCGGCGCCTCCACGCGCACCCGCGCATCGAGATTCCCCGACTCCGCCACGATCAACGACGTCAGCAGCTTTTGCGTGCTGGCTACTGGGCGAGGTTGATCGGCATTGATCTGGTGGAGGATGCGCCCGGAATCCGCGTCGATCACGATGCACGACGACGCGCTGATTTGCGGCACGCCGCCATCGTCGGTCGCGGCAAATGGCTCAAGCGCCGTCTGAGGGGTTTTCGCTGGCGCGGGTTTGACCGGGAGCGCCTTTTTCACCGTCGGTTCCGGTGCGCTCTTCTTGGTCGCCGCCGATGCCGGGATGATGAGCATCAGCGACAGGATGGCGGAAAGGAATGGGATGGTTCGGCGGATCATGTGCAGCGTGTGTAGTGAATTTCGCGGGCCGTGCAAGCGGTGCGTCACGGCTCCCCGATGGCCTTCGCGGTTTCCGGGTCGGGCGCCGCCCCGAGATCGAGCGCCTTTTGGTAGTGCCGCCGCGCCAGTTCCACCGCCGGCGGCGTCCGTTGGAGGTAAAACACCGCGAGATTGTAGTGCGCCTCCGCGTCATCGGGCTGCAGTTCGATCGCCTTCCGCATCTCGTCCTCCGCGCCCGAGTACCACCCCTTCCGTCCGATCGTGATGCCGAGATAATGGTGCGCCTTCGCGTTCTTCGGGTCCAGATAGACCGCCTGAGACAATGCGGCCAGCGCCCCATCGAGCTTGTCCTGATCCTGCCGCACTACACCCAGGATCATCCACGCCTGCGCCGACTCCGGATCGCGCCGCACCGCGTGAGCGAGCAGCCTTTCCGCCTCGGCAAAGGCTTTTTTCCGATACGCGATGATCCCGAGATTCAGCAAGGCCGCCGCATTCTCTGGCTCGGATTTCAGGACTTGTTCGAGATCCCCCTTCGCGCTTGCCAGATCACCTTTCTGAAGAGCAGCGAGTGCACGTTTGATGATCGTCGGCGTGTCGTCCGCCGCCAGCGCTGTGGCAGCCAGAGCGATCCAGATGGAGATGGCGAAAGGTCGCATCCTATTTCGTCCCGCCGAGTTCACGGGCCCGCTCGGTCGCCGCGCGGACTGCGGCGATGAAGGCGGCCCGCGCGCCGCCACTTTCCAGCGCCGCGATACCCGCGATCGTCGTGCCCCCGGGGCTCGTCACCTGATCACGCAAGGCCGCCGGGTGCAGCCCGGTTTTCAAGACCATCGCCGCCGATCCGAGCACCGTCTGCGCGGCCAATTCCAGCGCCAGATCCCGCGGCAAACCCATCAACACACCGCCATCGGCCAGCGCCTCGATCACCAGATAGATGTAAGCCGGACCGCTCCCGCTCAACCCCGTCACCACATCCAGCAGCGCTTCCTTCACGGGCACGACTTTTCCCACAGACCCGAAAATCTTCTCGGTCACCTCGGCGTCGGCCGCCGTCGCCCCCGGCCCGAGCGCGTACGCCGCGGCCCCCGCGTTGACCAGCGCCGGCGTGTTCGGCATCACTCGCACGATCCTCGCGGACTCGCCCGCCGCCTCCTGCAACGCCGCGATCGGCAAACCCGCGACGATCGAGATGATCAGTTTCGGGCTCCCGCGCAGCCCCCGCAGCGCCGCCAGCGCGTCGTTCGGCTTCACGCAGAGCACGAGCGCATCCGCGTCGCCCGCCACGGCTTCATTCGAGGGAAGCACCGCGACGCCCGCATCCGCCGCGAGCTTTTCCGCTGCCATCGCGATGACATCGGTCACCACGATCTGATCGCGCGGGATCGCTCCGCTTCGAGTGACGCCGAGGACGAGAGCCGAGGCCATTTTGCCGCAGCCGATAAAGCCAATTTTCATGGCTGGATGAATGGCGGCATTTTGTGCGGAAGGGAAGCCCGGAGCGAGGACGCTGGTTTTTCCCAATGCGCGCGGCTAGAGACGGAACATGCGTTTTGCCGCTCTCCTCATCGCCGTGGCGCTCCCCATCCACGCGCAAATCACCACCTTCGCCGGGACCGGCGCCAAAGGTTTCTCCGGCGACGGCGGCCCCTCCTCGAGCGCCCAGCTCAATAATCCCTTCGCCATCTCCCGAGGGCCCGACGGGGCGCTCTATATTTGCGACACGGATAACCACCGCATCCGCAAGGTCACACCGGAGGGCACCATTTCCACCGTCGCCGGCAACGGCACACGCGGCTATTCGGGCGATGGCGGACCCGCCACCGCCGCGGCCCTCAACGAACCTTACGAGATGCGCTGGTCGCCTGCCGGCGACCTGTTTTTCGTCGAACGCCTCAATCACATCGTCCGCCGCATCGCCACGAAGACGGGCCTCATCTTTACCGTCGCGGGCACCGGTCAGCCGGGCTTCTCGGGCGATGGCGGACCGGCGATTCAGGCGCAATTCAACCAGCCGCACTCGCTCGTCTTCGACCGCGACGGCGACCTCTACATTTGCGACATCCTCAACCATCGCATCCGCCGCATCGACATGAAGAGCGGCACCATCTCCACCTTCGCCGGCACGGGCGAAAAGAAGCCGGCGCCCGATGGCGCGCCCATCGCCGGCACGGCATTGAGCGGACCTCGCGCACTCGATATCGACCGCGACGGCAATCTCTGGCTCGCGCTCCGCGAGGGTAATGCCGTCTACAAACTGGACCTCAAGGCCGGCGTGCTCCGCCACATGGCAGGCACGGGAAAACCGGGCTTCACCGGCAATGGCGGCCTGGCTCTCGCCGCCACGCTCTCCGGCCCAAAATGCGTCAGCATCGCACCGGACGGGAATGTCTATCTCGCCGATACCGAATCGCACTCCATCCGCATGATCGATCTCGCCAAAGGCACCATCGAACTCATCGCCGGCACTGGCGCAAAAGGGGACGGCCCCGACGGCGATCCGTTAAAATGCCAGCTCGCGCGCCCTCACGGTGTCTTTGTCGATCGCGATGGCACGCTCTTCGTCGGCGACAGCGAGGCACACCGAGTCCGCATCCTCCGCCGCTAGCCGTGTCCTAAATCACGCTTGCGTCCCCGTTTGACGCCGCACGATAGTCCGCGCTCCATTTTCCCAAAGAAACA
>JAYTDO010000007.1:0-15286 GCA_043735935.1 Chthoniobacteraceae bacterium | reverse complement strand
CCGGGTCATCGTGCAGATGAGCCGTTGTCCGCGGCTTCGACGCGCCTTTCGCCACGGGGCGGTAGTATCGACCCCTCGGTTCGGGTCTTTGATGTGGCCTCGGGCAATGAACTTTTCCAACTCGATCCATACACGGGCCAGGCGGGAGTGCGCGTTACCGTTGGCGATTTCAATGGCGACGGTATTGACGACATCGTCACGGCGAAGCGCACGGGTAACGGAAACATTCGGGTGTTTGACGGGCGCGATGGTTCGCCGCTGCTGATCAACCGGCTGACGACGCTCGATCCCGGAACGATTCGCAGTTCGAACGGCGTCTTCCTCGCTTCTGCGGATGTGACGGGCGATGGGCGCGACGACATCATCATTGGAGAAGGTTTGGGTGGGAAAAAGGTGAAGGTCATCGACGGAGTCACCGGGGCGCTTGTGAATACGTTCGAGCCATTCGGCGGCGGATACGCGAAGGGGATTAGGATCGCCGCAGGCGACGTCAACGGGGATGGGCGCGCCGACATCGTCGTTTCCCAGAACGGATCCGGCAGCACGGTGAAGGTATACGACGGCAGAAATCTGACGGGGATCACGCCGAGTACTCCAACGCTGTTCACCTTGTCCGGCGGGGGAGCGGGTGGCGTTTCGGTCACCGTGGGTGATGTTGACGGCGACGGTTCGGCGGACGTCATCACGGGCAGTAATCCGAGCAAGGCTGGAAATGCTGGCAAGGTCAAAATCTTCAGCGGTGCGACGGGTTTGAAGATCCGCGAAATCGCTCCGCTCGGCGGGGAATTTTTCCGCGGAATCCGCGTCGCCGCGGTTGACCTGGACCTCGACGGCTTGGCGGACATCATCGCCGCATCCGGTCCTGGGGCGAAGAGCAAGATCGAATACTACAGCGGAGCCGACGGCAGCCTGATCGACGGCACCAAGGTCTTCCCGACCGCGCCGACGCTTGGCGTTTTTGTGGCCGGCACCACTCCCATTCTTTCGGTGTTCCGTCCGTCGAATCCCGAGTGAGCCTGATCGACACAGAGGCGCGACGGGAAGGCGGAGCCTAAGCTTGCCGTCGTGTAGGCGATCAAATTGATAATGCTCTCCCGATTGCGGCTCACTCTGATCCTTGGTGTCGTATCGACGTGCCTTTGTGCGGCCGCCGCTGAGCCGAAGTCGCGAAACGTGATCTTCGTCAGCATCGACGGCGTACGCTGGCAGGATGTGTTCCGGGGCGCGGAGGATGCACTGCTTTCCAAGGAGAATGGTGGCATAGCGCCGGCTGCGCTGACCGGCGTGCGTCGCAAATACTGGCGGGAGATACCGGAGGAACGGCGACAGGTTCTGATGCCGTTTGTTTGGGGAGAGATGGCGAAACGAGGGCAGATCTTCGGCAACCGCGACCGGGGGAGCGACGGGCATGTGAGCAACGGCATGAATTTTTCATATCCGGGCTACAGCGAGTTCCTGTGCGGACATGCGGACGACGAGCGAATCAAGAGCAACGAGGGGATTCCTAATCCGAACATCAATGTTTTGGAATTTCTTCACGGGCGTCCCGCGTTCCGTGGAAAAGTCGCCGCCTACAACACGTGGGACGTCCTACCGAGCATCCTCAACCGCGAACGGAGTGGCCTGCCGATGTGGACACAGGGCGACACGACGCCGGCGGAGGAGGTCGGACCCGTTCAGGCTTTTGTTGAAGAAGCGCTGGCGAACCATCCGTGGCCCTGGCGGGAGGAGTCCTACGATATTTTTACCCAGATGGCGGCGAAGGAATATCTCACGAGGAAGAAGCCGCGCGTGTTTTATGTGAACTTTGGCGAGCCCGATGAATGGGCGCATGCCGGTCGTTACGACAACTACCTTGATTCGCTCGTGAACGCGGATCGCTTTGTCCGACAGCTTTGGGAGGCGGCCCAGGCGATGCCGGAATTCCGCGATTCGACGACGCTGATCGTCACCACGGATCACGGTCGGGGTGCCGGGCTTTCGGGTTGGAAGAGCCACGGAAAGACGATTCCGGAGTCGCGCGAATGGTGGATCGCTGCGCTCGGGCCCGACACACCTCCGCTCGGCGAGCGCGAGAACGTGCAACCCGTCGTACAGGCGCAAGTCGCTGCGACGATTGCGCGATTTCTCGGAGAGGATTTTCGGGCGGCGGTTCCCGAGGCTGCCGAACCGATGGCCGAGTTGTTTCCCGCTCCTTGATGAAAACGCTTCTGCTCATCCTGCTTTCGGCTTCCGCGTTTGCCGCCGACTGGCCGGAGTTCATGGGGCCGACCCGCGATCAAGTGTCGACTGAGACGGGACTGATCGACACCATTCCCGAGATGGGACCGCCGTTGGTTTGGGAGCGGCAGATCGGGAAAGGCTACAGTGCGCCTTCCGTGCGAGGCGACTTACTGGTCGTTCATCATCGCGTCGGCAGTGAAGAGATCATCGAGGCTTGCGACGCGAAGGCCGGCTCAACGCGCTGGCAATTCAAATATCCGAGTCATTTTACCGATCCGTTTGGTTTTAATAACGGACCCCGCTGTACTCCGCTGTTGACGAAGGATCGCTGCTTCACCGTCGGCGCCGAAGGTATGCTCGTGTGCCTCGACCTCGCGTCGGGAAAGCTGATTTGGCAGCGCGACACTGGAAAGGATTTTGAGGTTCCCGATGCGTTCTTCGGCGCCGGGAGTTCGCCGATCCTCGAAGGAGGACTGCTCATCGTCCAGATCGGCGCTCAGCCCAACTCCGGTGTGGTGGCCTTCGACGCGGCAACGGGAAAGACGGTTTGGGAAAACGTCGGCGAGAAGACGTGGACCGGCGTGCCGATGACCGGCTGGCCCGGGGAGCGAACGGTGAAGTGGGATAGGGCAGATCCGACTTACGAAAAGCAGGCCAGTTATTGCACGCCAGTCGCCGCGACGATTCACGGCCGGCGCCACATTCTCGTCGTCACGCGACAAGGCCTCATTTCGCTCGATCCGAAAACCGGCGCCGCGAATTTTTCCTTTTGGTTTCGTTGCCGTCAAAACGAGACCGTCAATGCGATGACGCCCGTGGTCAGCGGCGACCTCGTGTTTCTTTCCTCGGCGTATTACAAGCTCGGTTCCGTCCTGCTGCGGGTCGAGCCCGATGGGAAATCGGTGGAGGAGGTATGGCGGGGGCTTCAGCTCGAAATCCATTGGACGCGCCCCGTGCTGCACGACGGGCGACTCTACGCCTTCAGTGGTCGCAACGAGCCCGACGCGCGCTTTCGTTGCGTGGATTTCGCCTCTGGAAAACTCAACTGGGATCGGGCCGAGGGCTGGCCGAATGGAGGGCACTCGAAACAGCGCGCGGGTGAATCCGCACCGAACGTCTTCGGTCGTGCCGCAGCGATACTCGCGGACGGGAAGCTGATCGCGTTGGGTGAATCCGGGTTGCTCGGTTTTTTCCGGCCGGGCGCGGACAAGCTGGACGAGATTGCCCGCTGGCAGGTGCCGCACCTTGCTTATCCCTGCTGGACTGCGCCGATTCTCGCGAACCGCCTGCTCTATCTTCGCGATGAAGATCGTCTGGTTTGCTACGACCTTGCGAAGTAGCGATCTGTCGGCATCTTTGCCGCCGTGCTGTTCCGAACCATCATCCGCCTCTCCGTATTGGGGGTTGTCGCGGGTGCCGTCGCGGGGGAGCCGGGCGTGAAAGGGAAGACGGATGCCGACAAGCAGGCCAGGCATCTCGCTGCGCAGGCGGAGTTTTTCCGCGGCCCGATTCCGACTATTCGTTTGGAAATCGCGGACGAGGAAATGAAGGCGCTGCGGGACGACCCGCGGCGTTACGTCGAGGCTCGGATGGTCGTGGGTGACAAGACCTACAAAGGGGTTGCCGTGAAGTTGAAGGGAGCCCAGGGGAGCTTTCGTCCGATTGACCAAAAACCGGCGTGGACGGTGAACCTGGATCAATTCAAAGGTGCCGAGCGATTCCACGGGCAGAAGAAATTTCATCTCAACAACGCGATGGAAGATCCGTCGTTCCTTCATCAACTCCTCTGCGGCGAAATGGCGCGAGCGGCTGGTGTCCCAGCGATCCGTTGCACGCACGCGTTCGTGCAACTCAACGAACGCGACCTCGGTCTTTATGTCTTCACCGAGAGCTATACGAAGGATTTCCTCGCGCCGTTTTTCAAAAACGTGGACGGGGACCTGTACGAGAGCGGTTTCATCAAGGATATCGACGAGGACCTCTCGAAGGATCACGGCGATCCGAAGGACTTTCGAGCGATCGACCAACTGCTCGCCGCATGTCGCGAGGAGGACCCGACCGTGTGCTGGACGAAGTTGGGCGCGATCCTCGATGTCGATAAATTTGCCTCCGTCCTCGCGATCGAGGCGCTGCTCGGTGTCGGCGATGGATACGACTTTGGTCGGAACAATTACCGCATCTACCACGACCCGGTCACGAAGCGGTTATCCTTCATCCCTCACGGGATGGATGAGCCCCTTGCGGAACCGGATTTTGATGTCCAGCGGTCGCCGCAGAGCATCGTTGGAAAGGCGTATGTGAGGTGTCCCGAGGGGCGCGCGCTGTATCGGGAACGAGTCGGGACCTTGTATGAAAAGGTGTTTGCGAAGCGGGATTGGGTCGGCAGGGCCGGGGAGGTCGAGGCCAAGGTCTGTGAAGCGTTTGAGGCGCGAGATCCGGAGAGTGCCAAGGAACTCGCTGTCCGGATGGATGCGGTGCGTCAACAGGTAGGTGAACGGGTAAAACGCATCGCGACACAACTCGCGGAATTGCCAGAGCGGTTGATTTTCGACAAGAATGGCGCGGTGAAAGTGACGAAGGGGTGGGGGACCAAATACGAGGACGGCGCGAAACTGGAACGAACAACTGCCGATGGGCAACCGGCGTTGCTGATCGCTGCGGAAGGCGAGACGCAGGCATCATGGCGGACGGGCGCGGCGCTGCCTCGGGGGCACTATCGTTTTGAGGCACGGGTGAAGACTCGGGGCGTGGAAGGCGAGGGCGTGGGTCTGCGGATTTCGGGGCAGGAGCCGAAGACGGAGCGCGTGAGCGGTGATGTTTCTTGGAAGTCGTTGAGTTATGAATTCGACGTGCCGGAGGAAGAGCGCGACGTGGTTCTCGTCGCGGAAATGCGCGGAACGAAAGGCGAAGCTTGGTTTGCGTTGGATTCGCTGCGATTGGTGCGGGCCGGACGTGCGGTCACCCTTGAAGCTAAGAATTGAGCCGTCCTTTGAATTGACACGCAAAACATGCAACAGAAACCAACACGCGCGCCCGGGCGCAGAGCTGCCTCCACTTCCTACCGTGGTCGGATGAGGGCTCTACAGTATGTATTCGTGCTGGCGGTCATCGCGGGCGCGGTGCTGTTTCTGGCGGGGGGATCGGAACCGCAGCACGTCGAGATTCCGCCTCCGCCCAAGGTCTCGAAGGAGCAAAAGAACAAGAAGAAGGAGGAGAATTTTTGGACCGGTGTCTTCCCGGCGGTCAAGATCTCGTTTGGCCAGGAGGAGTGGGATTACATTCACCGCGATAACCGGCGCTACGCGAAGGCGTCCATGGTGGAGAACGGCAAGATTTTTAAGGACGTCGCCCTTAAACTCAAGGGGTCCGCGGGCAGTTTCCAGGGGCCGGATGGAAAGCCCGGGCTGACGCTCAACTTCGAGTATTACAAAGGCGCTGAGCGCTTCCACGGATTGAAGAAAGTGCACTTCAATAATGGGGCGCAGGACGGGACGTTTTTACAGGAGCAGATCGCTGGGGAAATGGCGCGCAAGGCGGGGGTCCCGGCTTCGCGTTGTTCTCACGGTTTCGTCGAATTCCAGGGGCGGGACCTCGGGCTCTATGTCGTCAAAGAGGCTTTCACGAAGGAGTTCCTCGCGTCGTTTTACAAGAACGTGGACGGGGATTTGTACGACGGCGGGTTTGTCCACGACATCGATGAGAATGTGGAAAAGGATCAGGGTGATCCGCGGGACAAGGTGGCCATCAAGGAACTGATCGCGGCATGCAACGAAGGGGACAACGCGAAGCGATGGGAGCGGCTTGGAAAGATTCTCGATGCGGACATGTTCGCGTCTTATTGCGCGATGGAGGCGATCGTGTGTCACTGGGATGGCTACAGCTTTAACCGCAACAACTACCGGTTTTATTTCGATCCCGATTCGGGTAAGTTTTCCTTCTTCCTTCACGGCATGGACCAAACATTTGGCGATGCAAATTTCCCGCTGATGCGCGACTTCGGTGCGCAGGTAAGCGGTGCGTTCATGCGTTGCCCCGAGGGCAAGAAGCTTTACCAGGAAAAGCTTGAGAGTATTTACGCCAACGTGCTCAAGCCGATCGACTGGGGCGCCCGCGTCTCGGAAGTCGGAGAGCAGGTCCGTCTTGCGCTGGAAAAGAGGAATCCGCAATGGGCGAAGGACTACGTGGGCCGGATTGGCGAGGCGCGTGCCCGGATCACGCAGCGCATCGCTGCCGTTGCCAAGATGCTAGGGGACATCCCGAAGCCTTTCGATTTCAATCAGGACGGCGTCGCAAAGATCGAGAAGGATTGGCACGTCGAAGGAGCGGCTGCCCAGGCTGAGGAGCGTATGGACGACGGCAAGCCGTGCCTCTACATCCGGGCTGACGGCGAATCCTCCGCCTCCTTCCGGCACGCGATGAATCTGGAGCCCGGCAAGTATCGCTTTGAAGCCCGCGTGAAGACGAAAGGGGTAGCGCCTATACCCACTTCTTCGGGAGAGGGTGCGGGCTTGAGGATTTCCGGCGGCACGCGAAGCGGCGTGAACGCCATCGCCGGCGACAGTCCTTGGAAAGCCGTCGCGTTTCCATTCGACGCACCGGGTGGCGAGGTGGTCTTCGTCGCGGAACTCCGCGCGAGCAAGGGCGAGGTGTGGTTTGAAAAGGGCTCGCTCCAGTTGGTCCGCGCGAAGTAGCCGGACGCCGCGAAGTCGTCTAATTCTTCTCGCGCTGGCGTGTTAGTCCTGCACTCTCTCTGCCCACGTTTCTCTTCCCATGAAAATCATTCCCCTCGCTCGCGCCCTCATTCCGGTATTCATCATTGCCGTCCCGCTTTCATCGCACGCTGCTCCTGAGTGGATCTGGACGAGCAAGTCCGCGAAGGACGGTGAGCAGGCAACGTTTCGAACGAAGTTTTCCGTCAGTGGCGCTGTGAAATCGGCGACGCTTTCTTTCACCTGCGACAACGGCGCGACCGCGCTTCTCAATGGCGCAAAGGTCGGAGAAAATCCCGACTGGATGATCCCGAGCAAAGCGGATGTGACCAAGGCGATCAAAGCCGGCGATAACGAACTTCGCTTCGACGCGCGGAACAAGGATGGGGCGGCAGCCCTCGTCGCCACGCTCACCATCGAGACCGCCGACGGAACGAAGCAGTCCGTCGAAACCGGTGCGAATTGGGTCGGTGCGCTGGCGGGAAGTGCGGACTTCAAACCGGTGGTCGTCATCGCCAAATACGGCGCCGCACCTTGGGGAGATCCGCTCAGTGGAAAATCCACCAAGAGTGGAGCTGTCACCGCCGCGGATCCGGCGGGACTTGATATAGCGCCGGGATTCAAAGTCGAACTGCTCTATACAGTGCCGAAAGCAGAGCAAGGATCTTGGGTTTCTATGACGGAAGATGCCAAGGGCCGACTCATCGTCGGCGACCAGTACGGCGGACTCTTTCGAGTCACGGTGCCCGCGCTCGGCTCGACCAGTGGCGTGAAAGTGGAGCCACTGACGCTCCCAAATGGCCCCACGGGCAAGCCTCTCGGCGGCGCGCATGGCCTCCTGTTTGCGTTCAACAGCCTTTATCTCATGAACAATGAGATGAACGACAAAGGACTCTGGCGACTGCAGGACACCAACGGCGACGACCAGTTTGATAAGGCGGACTACCTTCGCCATATGGACGGCGGCGGCGAACACGGAACCCACGGCATCGCCCTCGGTCCCGACGGAAAGTCCATTTTCTTCGTGAACGGCAACCACACCAAGATGCCGGACCATCTCGAATACGCGCGACCAGCCGCGATCGGTGAAGATCATCTCATCACGCGCCTCTGGGATGCCAATGGGCACGCGAAGGGCATCCTTGCTCCGGGCGGTTCCGTCTTTAAAAGCGATCCGGACGGCAAGCGCGTCGAACTATTTGCCGGGGGATTCCGCAATCAATACGACATCGCCTTCGACGCAAATGGCGAGCTATTCACCTACGATTCCGACATGGAGTGGGATATGGGCACGCCGTGGTATATGCCGACCCGCATCAACCACATCGTGAGCGGCGGCGATTATGGGTGGCGCTCAGGCGCCGGGCGCTGGCCGAGCTATTACGAGGACTCGCTCCCCGCGGCAGTCGATATCGGCCCCGGTTCGCCCACTGGCACGGTTTTCGGCACGGGCGCGAAATTCCCCGCAAAGTATCAGCGCGCGATGTTCGCGCTCGATTGGACCTACGCCACGATCTGGGCCATTCACTTCGTCCCGGACGGCGCCAGCTTTCGAGCGGAAAAAGAAGACTTTCTCGCCGGCCGCGGCTTCTCCGTCACCGACGCCATCATCCGGAAAGAAGACGGTGCGATGTATGTGACGATCGGTGGCCGTCGCAACCAATCGGCCCTTTACCGCGTGACTTACGCCGGCAAGGAAAGTACCGCGCCAGTCGGTCCGCTGCCAGCGACTCCCGAAGCGGGTGTCCGCCATATGCTCGAGGCCCTTCAGACCGAGGGCACTGGGCCGGAAGCGATCGCCAAGGCGTGGCCGTATCTCGGCAACAAGGACCGGTTCCTGCGATTCGCGGCTCGGATTGCGATCGAACATCAGGCGCCTTCGCAATGGGCGGACAAGGCTCTGGATGAAAAGAATCCGCAGGCCGCGATCGAGGCTCTGATCGCCCTTGCGCGAGTCGGGGACAAATCGCTTCAGCCTCGACTGGTCGCGGCACTCACCGCGCTCGACATCGCGAAGCAACCGGCCGATCTCCGGCTTCAGCTGCTCCGCGCCTGGACGCTCGCATTCACCCGCATGGGCAAGCCCGAGGCGGATGTCGCCGCGAAGGTCGCGAGCATCCTCGATCCTCTCTTTCCAAGCAATGACCCGAACGCGAATCGCGATCTCGTTGCCCTTCTCAGCTATCTCGGCTCACCCACCATCGTCGCCAAAGCCGTGCCGATGCTCGGCACAGCCAAGGATGCCGACATTACGATCGCGAGCGATGCGGTCCTCGCGCGCAACGATGGATACGCTCGCGCGGTGGAAGGGATGCACGACAGTCGACCGAACCGGCAGGCCATCTCGTATGTCTATTCGCTGCGCGAAGCCGCGGCCGGGTGGACCCCCGAACTGCGGAAGGCTTACTTCGCCTGGTTTCCGACCACACGCGGATGGAAGGGCGGCAACAGCTTCACCAAATTCCTCGATAACATCCGCAACGAAGCCCTCGCCAACGTCGTGCCCGATGCCGGTGAGCGAGCCGCGCTCGATACATTGTCGAAGGCCGCGCCAACCGCCGCTCCAGCCAATCTGGTTGCGCCGAAGGGTCCTGGAAAGAATTACACCGTCGACGACGTCTCCGCGCTCGCGCCTGTTCCGCTTAAGGGTCGCAGCTTCGAGCAGGGCAAAGCCATGTTCGCGAGCACGCTGTGTATCAACTGCCACCACATGGGCGGCGATGGCGGAAACATCGGCCCCGACCTCACCGGCGCGGGCCAGCGTTACACGCTGCGGGACTTGATGGAAAACATCATCGAACCGTCCAAGGTCATCAGCGACCAATACGGCACCGACCAGATCGAGATGAAGGATGGCAGCCTCATCGTAGGGCGAGTGATCGGGGAAACGGGCGGCAAACTTCAAGTCATGACGAGCGCCCTCGCGCCGGATGTGACCACGCCAGTCGAGGTCGCGAATATCAAGGCCCGCAAACCGTTCAACGTTTCGATGATGCCACCCGCCCTCATCAATTCATTGAACAAGGAAGAACTCCTCGACTTGATCGCGTATCTGCAAAGCGGCGGCAATCCGGCCGACAAGGCTTTCCAGAAATAGGGAGCACGCTGGCGGGGGATTCAGTCCCGTTCGACACGATACATCTCCAGCGCGACATCGCGTTCGCGGTGATGATCCACCATCGGCGGAGGATACCCTTTTGCGAGAGCGACGCCGGGTTCAGGCGCCTCGCAATATCTCGCCGGCACGACATCGCGCAGTTCGGGCACCCATCGTTTGATGTATTCGCCGTCGGGATCGAACCGCTTCGTCTGCGACCACGGATTTTGAATGCGAAAGTAAGGGGCCGCATCCGTGCCAGTGCTCGCGCTCCATTGCCACCCGCCATTGTTCGCCGCGATCTCTCCATCCACGAGCATCCGCATGAACCAGCTTTCGCCCGCCCGCCAGTCGACGTGCAAGTCTTTGGTCAGGAACATCGCAACGATCATGCGGACGCGGTTGTGCATGAATCCCGTGCCCGCGAGTTGTCGCATTCCGGCGTCGACGATCGGAAAGCCCGTCTGTCCGAGACTCCAACGCATGAAGGCGGCGCCGCCCGGCCGCCATGGGAGGCCGCGGTAGGCTTCGTTAAATTCGTGATCGAGCACCTCGGGCCAATGCCAGAGGACCTGCATGTAAAATTCCCGCCAGATCAGTTCGTTTATGAACACATCGACTCCGCGCCGATCCGCTCCGCTGGAATCGGCGGACGAATCGAGGCAGCGGCGAAAAACTTCGCGAATGGAAAGAGTGCCGTGACGGAGATCTTGCGAGAGCCGCGACGTTGTTTCCGCGGCGGGAATATCGCGCCGTTCGGCATACGCGAAGACGTTCCCTTCGAGAAATCGACCGAGGCGCTTCCGCGCAGCCGCTTCGCCGGGCTCGATGATCTGCGCCGTGTTCGCCAGGCCCCAGATCGCTGTCGTCGGTAGATCGAGGCTCTCGACCTTCGGAGGAGTCGATATCTTTGCGACGGTGCGACCGGGGGCGCGTTTGTCGAGCTTGCTCCAGGCGCGGGCGTAAGGCGTAAAAATCCGATAAGGCGTGCCGCCTGCAGTGAGAATCTCGTCCCTTTCGTGGAGTGCGATGTCTTGATGGGAATGTACCGCGACATTGAGGCGTTCGACCTTTGCCTCCACAGCCCGACCAAACGGATCGGGATCGCGGTTGAAATAAATCGCCTCCGCGCCGGTTTCTCGAACGAGGTCGCCGAGCACTTTCTCCGCGGAGCCTTGTCGAACGATGAGTCGGCCGCCCTTGGCCTCGATATTCTTTGAGAGGGCGGCCAGACAACCACACAGAAACTCCTGCCGGGAGGGCCCTGTCCAACGATGTTCCGTGCACCATTGGCTCAGGATGTAAACCGGAACGACGTGGTCATGAGCCGCGAGAGCTGCATTGAGCGCAGTGTTGTCGGTGAGCCGTAGATCACGGCGGAACCAGTGGATGGCCGTGCTCATGAGGCTCGAAGGCTCACACGGCCCGACATCGCGCGACTGAGTGTGAGTTCGTCCGCCGACTCGAGACCGCCGCCGGCTGGGAGTCCGTGTGCGAGGCGCGTGATCGACACTGTCGCATCGCGCAACAGATCGACGAGATAGTGCGCCGTCGCTTCGCCTTCCACGTCGGCCCCGAGCGCGAGGATCACTTCTTTCGGAGCCTCCGTGGCGATGCGCTCCACGAGCGCGTCGATGCGAAGGTCCTCCGGGCCGATGTGATCAAGCGGTGAGATCCGTCCGCCGAGCGCGTGGTAGACACCGTGGAATGCCCCCGTGCGTTCAAGTGGTAGAATATCGGTCGCGTGTTCGACCACGCAAAGTTGGGAGTTGTCGCGCGCGGGATCGGCGCAAAACTCGCACATCGTTTCCGTCGTAAAAAAGCCACATCGCATGCATGGCCTGATGCTCGCGGTGACATCGACGATGGAACGTGCGATCTCAGCCGGACGGGCATCACGAGATTGGATCATCCAAAGCGCGATCCGCTCGGCGCTGCGCGGGCCGATGCCGGGCATTCGTTTCAACTCCGCGATGAGGGCGCGGATCGCGAGGGGGTATTCGACGCGTTTCACCGCCGAGTTAGAACCGGGCGCTCGACCAGTCGAGCGACTGCATGCCCTGTCGGAGTTGTTCGACGCGGCGAATGTAAAACTCGACCGGGCCGTCGCTGCCGTTTGAGAAGCGGACGCTGTAGAAATGGCTCAGGGCCTCGTCCCACATTTGCTGGCGGTAATAAACGATCCCCTTCCAAAACATGTCCCGCCGTTCGAGTTCCTCGAACGTGAGCGAATCGCGGAGCCCGAGCAATTCGTAGACTTCCTCCCGGCTGCGTTCGTCCTGGTATCGCTGGATCAGTTCCATCGGTCGTACTTCGACGGTCGATTCGGCCGAGTTGAAGGTGCCGCAGCCCGCGAGGATGCGAGAGCCATAGATGGTGTTGGCGGCGCAGAGGCGCCGTGCGAACTCGACGGGTTCACCGGCAACGCTGAAATTGCCGAGCCGATTGGAGCCGTAAGCCGCTACGACCATCTCGCCGCTGTTCACACCGATGCGAAAATCGAACATTTGCTTCCAGACCTTGTAACACTCGTCGTTCACCGCATCGAGCCGGGCGGCGAGGCCGAGGGCGGCGGCGGCGGCCGTGGCGGCGTGGTGTTCATCCGGCAGGGGAGTGCCGAAGATGACGCGCAGACTTTCGCCGTCGCATTCGTCCAGGTAGCCGCCGCAACTCACCAGATGCTCCGACGCGTTTCGGAGGAAAGCGTTGTTCATCGCCACGTAATCCGCCACGGGCAGCGCCTCCGAGAGCTCCTCATGATTGAAGATTTCGCAAACCACCACCGACGCCTCGCACATCTCGCCTTCAAAGTTCAGTGAGTGATCGCTGTCCACGAGGGCCGTGAAGGTCTTCGCCGAGACGCGGTCGGCGAACATTTCATGCACGACCTGTTTGCGGCTGCCGCTGGCGCTGTGGGAATATGCGAAAGCCGCGCTAAACGCGAGGATCGTGGAGAGGAGGGACGCCCACGGGGAAAAGGGGACATCGAAAATCAGCAGGATCACCGTCGCGGCGACGATCTGGACGAGCGCACCAATGGCGATCACGCACTTTAGCGTCCGCCCGCTGATGTCGATCGTCGTCCAGGCGATCCCGAAGGCGAACGCGACAAAGAGCGGATATTGCAGCGCGCGCGGCGAGGCGGCGGGCTCCGCTTTTCCGAGCGCCGTCGCCAGCATGGCGTCCAGCCTCTGCCACAGCCCGGCTTCGTGCAGCCCGGCGGCGATGAGGCTTACGACGAAGCCGATGAAGAGGGTGACCTTGAGGTAACGCACTGGCCTTTCCTTATCTACTTCACGCGGGCACTGACGAGAAGTTGTTGCAGGACGCGTTGCGGTTCAGCGATGAGCAGAGCATCGACGCTCAGGCGCGTGACGCCGCTGCCGGGGAGTTCGTATTTGAAATTGCGCAGGATGCGCTCGCACACCGTGAGCAGGCCGCGCGCTCCCGTCTTTTCATCCGCCGCCTGCCGCGCGATCTCGCGCAGCGCACTATCGGCGAATGAAACCTCGATCCCGTATGCCCGGAAAGCCCGCTCGTATTGACGGATGATGCTGCCTTCGCTTCGCTGCATGATCTCGTAAAAGTCATCCACGCGCAGTTGTTCACACACGACGCGCACCGGCAGGCGACCGATGAACTCCGGCTCAAAGCCGTATGAGATAAAGTCCCGTGTCGTCGCCTGGCGGATCAGTTCCGCGGCGGCGTGCCCATCTCCCGCGGGCGGCTTTGCATCCGTCCGTCGGGCGATCAATTCCGGCAGGTTTTCAAACGCGCCGCTCACGATGAACAGAATGTTGCGTGTGTTCACGGTCTCCGGCTGCGAACGCTGCCCGGTCCGCTGAAACTCGAGCGCCGCCTGGAGTTGCCCCTGGATGTCGTTCTGGCTGCGCACGGGCACCTCGGTCTCTTCCATGAGCTTCAGCAGCGTGGTCTGCACACCGCGCCCGCTGACGTCGCGGCCCGTCTGCTGCGCCGGCGCCGCGATCTTGTCGATCTCATCGATGTAAATGATTCCGTATTGCGCCAACCCCAAGTCGCCGTCCGCCTTTTGCACGAGATCGCGCACTAGATCCTCCACATCGCCGCCGACGTAACCGGTCTCGCTGAACTTGGTCGCATCGGCCTTCACAAAAGGCACGCCGATCAACTCGGCGATGTGTTTGACGAGATACGTTTTTCCGACGCCCGTCGGTCCGATCAAGATGACGTTCTGCTTGACGTATTCCAGCGTCCGTCCGTCTTCCGCGCCCAGAGAGCGCAGATGTTTGATGTGGTTATAGTGATCGCACACCGCGATCGAGAGCACCTTCTTCGCCTCATCCTGCTGGATGACGAACCGGTCGAGGTGCGCTTTGATGTCCCTCGGCAGGTGCTCGAAAATGAAAACGTGATCGTGGTTCGGGCGTTCCTCCACGTCATCGGTGAAAGAGGAATGCAGCATGGCGGCGATGTCAGAGTCGGGCATTGGAGGCGGCACGTTAGCAGCCGCGCGCCGTGTGGCAACGTGCTTGCATCCATTTCCCTTCGCAAGGGTCTACAGGCCCGGCGCCTTCGGTTTCACCGGGGTGGCGAAACTAGGAGACCCTTTGGCCTTCAGTTTCCTTTTGAAAATCTTGTCTCCCGCCGACACGAAGATCGTGTCCATCTCGGCTCCGCCAAAGGTCACATTGCTCACCTTTCCGTTCGGCGTCGGGATGATCACATTCACGCGCCCCGCCTGATCGCACACCTGCAAACCGAGTCGTGTTGCGACGTAGAGCCGTCGCAGCAGCGTCGACATCACCGAAGACATCCGCAAACCCGCCACCGATTCGAGCAGAGCGAGAAAGATCAGCCGCAGGCTGACCCGCAGGGCGAGCCGGACGGCGAGTCAACAGGCGATCTCCGAGGAGGAGGCATTGAACAAAGGCATGGAGGAACGGAGCGCAGCGAACCGGAGCGCAGCGAAGATTGCCTCGCCATCTTTGCGCTTGAATCCTCGAGGCAAATGGACAATCCGCAGGATTGCCCGCGAGGGCGAAGCGCAGCGGAGTCAAAAAGTCGATGGATTCGAGCCGCCGGGAGGCGAGCGAGAAGACGTTTGCGCAGCAAACGGCCGCAGGCCGAGTCTGCGGGAGCAGCCGAGTCAATTCGTGGAAATCCCAACGGGATTGAATCAACCAGCCCAGGGCCGTCCACAATCCCAACGGGATTGAATCAACCAGCCCAGGGCCGTCCACAATCCCAACGGGATTGAATCAACCAGCCCAGGGCC
>JAYTDO010000006.1:0-3118 GCA_043735935.1 Chthoniobacteraceae bacterium | reverse complement strand
ATGCCGAAAGCCACCGCCGTATTCGATGCCGACGACAGCCGCCTGAGCGGCGCGTTGGCGCGCATCAACGGCAAGATGCTCGCGCTGCAATCGCGCATCGCGAAGTTCGCGGCGGCTTTCATCGCGATCCGCGCCGTGGCGGGCGTGGTGACCGCGGGCTTCGATCATTTCAAGCAGGCGCTCGATGTCGGCGGGCAGCTCAATGATCTCTCGGCCAATACGGGCGTGGCCGTGGCCGATCTCGTCGTCTTGCAGCAGGAGTTCGCCAACGCGGGCAAGTCGGCGGAGGACATCGGGCCGGTGTTCGGCAAGATGGCAAAGTAGCTGCAAGGCGGCTCGGCGGACGACACGATCAAGAAGCTCGGCATCAATCTCGACGAGCTGAAGAAGACGACGCCAGCGGAGCAGTTCCGCGCTCTCGGCGCGGCGATCCATTTGGTGCAAGACCCGTCGCAGAAGGCCGCGGCTTCGATGTAGATTTTCGGACGCAGCGGGGCGGAGTTGCTCTCGCTCTTTTCGTCGGACGTTTTCGGCGATGCGGCCACTCAGGTCGGCTCGCAGGCTCAGATCTTCGCCAAAGATGCGGCACTGTTTGATGACGTGGGCGACAAGCTCGCGCTGACCGGACTGAAGGTGTGCGGGTTCTGGGTCGGCGTGGCGGAGAAGGTTGCGCCGGTCCTCAAGCCGCTGCTCGACAAGTTCGCCTCGCTCGACCTCGCAAGCTGGGGACAGAAGTCCGGAGAAGCGGTAGCGTTCATCGTCCAGGCATTCGCCGATGGGAAGGTCGGCGACATCCTTTTCACATCCGCCAAGATCGCCTTCGCCAACGCGGTGAACTTCCTCGCCGAGACGATGGATTTCAAAAATCCCGATGCGCCCGCGGTATCCGCTCCGACCGCACTCCGAGCAACCGACCGCGTGCCAGACATTGTCCGGCACCGGCTGCGCGCTAGATTTCAGCCAGCGCGTCTCCTCGGAAGTTGGTGGGTCGAGCCGCCGGCAAGCGCGGCACAACCGGCGCACGAGGCGTTGTGCGACGATGAGATCGAGGCTCGAAGCGATCTCGTTATCGTCGAAGCCGAAGTCCCACAGCGCGGTCACCGTGCCGGCGGCGTCGCGCGCGTGCAGCGTGCTAAGAAACATGTGGCCGCTTTCCGGCGCATCAAGCGCCGCGCGGACGGAAGCCGCGTCACGCATTGCGCCCATCAAGATGACATCGGGGTCGAGCCGCAGCAGACCCTTCACGCCCTCGGAAAATGTGAGTCCCTGGCGCGCGTTGACCTGGAGCTGTGTGACACCATCGAGGACGTATTCGACCGGATCTTCGATGCTCACGATCGAGCGGTGCGTGCGCTGTAGCTCGCGCACGAGGGCATAGACAGTCGTGGTCTTCCCGGAGCCTGTTGGCCCGCTAATGAGAATCATCCCGCGCACTTCGTGCACGGCGCGCAGCAGCGTCTCGTGATCCGTCGTGCTGAGTCCGAGCTGATCGAGCGGCGGCCGGATGATTTCGTGCGGGAGCAGCCGCAGCGCGACTTTCTCGCCATGCACGCCGGGGCCGGTCGCGACGCGAATTGAAACGGTTTTTCCTTCGACCGCGAACTCCGCGCGTCCATCCTGCGGCCGCAGCGCAAAGCCGGGATCGATCTCGGCGTGACTCTTGAACGCGCGCAGTTGAACGCGCGCAGGAGGTGCAGCCCCGAGTCGCGCGGAAGGCGCACGGTATCGACAAGGACGCCGTCGATGCGCAGCCGCATGTGGTAGCCGTCGGCCGCGGGATCGAGGTGAATATCGGAAGCGCTTTCGCGCACGGCGTCTTCGAGCAGCGCGGTCGCGATCACCAGCGTGCGGCCCGGCTCGTCATGCCCGGCCGGCGAGGCGAGGCGCTCGCTCAAGCACCGGGCGCGGGCAGGTTGATGAAGGCGGCGGCACTCGAAGTTCATGGCACATCAGCGACGTGAATTTCCTTCTAGGATGACGTAACGGCTGCCGCCGCCGCCCCAGACGCGGAGCAGCACGCGGCCGCCTTGGAGGTCGCGGCATTTCGCGATGGCGTCGTCGGCGCTTTCCACCGATTGGCGGTTGATCTCGAGGATCACATCGCCGGGTTTCAGGCCGGCGTCGGCCGCCGCCGAGCCGGGCGCGACTTCGACGATGAGCGCGCCGCTCCGGACTTGCGCCGGGATTTCAAACTGCCGCCGCGCGCGAGCATCGATGTCCTCGACACTCACCCCGTCGAGTGCGTCACGGCCGGAGCCGCGTCTCAAGCCCCCGGAGCGATCGCCTTTCGCCAGACCCTCGGCGCTCGTTTCGGCGAGCTTCACGTTGAAGGTCTGCTCCTTTCCGTCGCGCAATGCTTTCACTGCGACGCTGGTGCCCGGAGCGGTCTGTCCGACCATGAGTCGCAGGTGCCGGCTGTCGGTGATTTTCTTGCCGTTGAACTCGACGATCACGTCGCCGGCCTTGATGCCTGCTGCATCGGCGGGCGATTGCGGCGTCACGCACCCGACGAGCGCGCCGGCGTTTTGCGGCAGCTTGAATTCTTTCTCCAGCTCCGGCGTGACCGGCTGGATCATCACGCCGAGTTGGCCGCGCGGGATTTTTCCATCGGCGACGAGCCGCTCCATCACATTGCGCGCGAGATTGATGGGAATCGCGAAGCCGATGCCCTGGTTGCCGCCGGTGCGGCTGAGGATGGCGCTGTTGATGCCGACGAGCCGGCCCGCGGCATCGACGAGCGCGCCGCCGGAATTCCCCGGATTGATCGAGGCGTCGGTCTGGATGAAGTCCTCGTAATCGACGATGCCCATTCCTCCGCGGCCCTTTGCCGAGACGATCCCCATCGTGACCGTTTGCCCGACGCCGAAGGGATTGCCGAGCGCCAACACCACGTCGCCGACTTCGATGCGGTCGCTGTCGGCGACGGTGATCGCGGGCAGGTCCTTCGCCTCGACTTTGATGACGGCGATGTCGGTCTGCGGATCGGCGCCGACTAACTTAGCGCTATAGGTCGTCACGTTATCGGCGAGCGCGACTTTGATTTCATCGGCGTTCTCGACCACATGGTTGTGGTGAGAATGTAGCCATCCGAGCTGACGATGACGCCTGAGCCGAGGCT
>JAYTDO010000005.1:0-3839 GCA_043735935.1 Chthoniobacteraceae bacterium | reverse complement strand
GTCGATGAGCAGTGGAATTCCACCGAAACGATTCGCTATCCCGACGGAGGATTTTCAGAAGGCATCGTGCGCGACCGCGAAGGCCGGAAGATTTTCCGTCTGCGCGACGGCGTTTTGAGTGTGCCGTATTACACCCATGAAACGGGAGCGGGCGTGATGGAGACGGGCGAAATGCATTACCTGCGTACCGATGCCGCCAACCTCACGATACGCCCCCTTCCGACGGATGTGCTGATGGCGACCGATACCGTCATGAGCCGCAACAATAAAGACGGCACCGTCGTCGTCAAGCGCCTGGATCCCCGCTACAACACCGAGACGGTCGTCACGCTCTCGCAGGACGGCAACACCATCAGTGTCGTGTGGCAGAATCCGGCTACGCTCGAGACATGGTCTACCCATGTTGAGACGATCCGCGACCGCCAGGCCAGCATCTGGGATCGATCCTCGTTGACCCATAAAAATCGCGACGGCGTGGAGGCGGTGGTGGCCAATTACGAGTTTAACCGCGAAGTCCGGCCCGATCAGTTTTTGACCAATTCGGAGCAGCTGGCCGCATTCCGCAGGGGTCATCCGCGCGTGTTGACGCTGCTCGTGTACAAAGTCACGGAACCGGGGACGGGCGCGTCTTATGAAGCCGCGTTCCCCCGCGACAACCGTTTCGGCATCCTGCCGATCGTGCGCCAGGAAGGCCAGAACACCGTTACGAGTTCGTTTATTCTCGGTACGCCGATTCCGGAAGAGAGCTCGGTGTTCGGTCCCAACGGTCTTTTGTATACGACCCGCGCGGATCTGGTCGACGGAAAGCTCGTCGAAGACCAAAACGGAAATGTTCAGGTCACTGTGTCTTATCCGGACGATGAAAGCTTCAAATCGTATTTCATGAAATTTAATCCCCGGGGCCGCCTCGCTTACCAGATCCGCCGGGACTACCGTTTTGATTTTGAATGGGACGCCGACTACAACCTTATCCTGAAATCGAAAATCACCAACACGGACGGTCAGCCCCTGGGCGAATACACCTACAACCGTTCGCAGAAACTGAAGGACGGTCGCACGATCCACATCTACTCGGTCCAGTGGTTCCGCTCGAGCACCGAGCGGACGTTCGACACGAGCTTGAAAGAGGTTGCACTCCACAACAACGGCAACCGTTACTACGAAGTGTACGGCAAGATCCAGTTGGAAGGAGGCATCCGGCCGGACACGGTCCTTTATTACATGAATGACCGACCCTTTTTTGAAGTGGATGTCGCCACGAAACAACCGACGAAGCTTTTTTACACGGAGCAGGTGCTCAACGACGCGAAACAGCCGATACTCGGACACCAGCGTATCTGGGAATTCAACCTGTCCCTCCAGGACGGGAGACCGGTGCTTTCGACAGATCTTTTCGGGAACCGGAATTACTCCTACCGCGAATACCGCAATGGCATGTGGCTTCGCACGGCGCACAATCCGTACATCAAGTCGGATCGCCCCGACGAAAATTCGGGCGTCATCCGGGATCAGCTGAAAGCGGCGGTTGAAAACAATTTCTTCATGAACGTCGGCCGCCGAATCGGTGTGTTGGCTCCGAACATCGGCGTCCCCGGCGCTGAGGTCGACATGAGCGATCTTGAAAAGTTCATACGCGAAAATCCAGGCCCTTCGATCATCCCTGGAACTCCCGAAGTGCCCGTCGTGCCCGGAGGCGCTCCCGTCGGCCCCGGCGCGCCCGGTCTCCCGGGTCTTGGCATGGCGAACCCGTTCCCCTTCAAAGAAGCCGATGCGCTCGCGGTCAACATCCCCGTCGGCCAGCCCGCCGCAGTCCAGGTGGTTTTATTGGCGGAAGACCGCCCCGGATTCGATGCGGCGGCAGAGATCGGCGTGGCCGACGTGCTCAATGCGGTGAATCCTCTTTTCTTGGCTTTCAATCTCGACGCGGCGACGCTGGCTCCCGAAGCACGTCTGGATTTCACCGACATTGAAGACCTCCGGAAGGGTCCCGCGACGGAGCAGGTTGGCAACAAATACCTTGTGTACACGACCGACCGCGATTTTGCCCACACGCTGATTCGTGAACATTTAAAGACGGACACGCAGACACGCGCGATTGCGTATCTCCAGAATTTCGATTCGCGCTCTACGGCGTGGAAATTCATCAAATCTTTGCCCGAGGATCTGCAGCCCGCATTCAAGCGTGCCAACCGCAGGGTTGGTGAGGGCGAGTTTGGCCGCGAAAACGAAATGCAGGTCGCCATCGGACCCGATTTCTTCCGCTCGTTGGACCGGGAAGCGGACGGCCTTTCCACGACGGCCGCCGACATCGTGCTGCAGGCTTTGCCGCGTAACGCCAGCGAAGATGTGTTCATGGCCCTTTTGCCCGGCGTCGCGCGACAGTCCTTCAGCGATGCGCGTGAAGGGGATCAGCTTATGCGGAAGATCACCGCGGAAATTTTTGGATCAGTGCAGACCCGTCAGGGTGCGCGCCTCGCCGCCGTCTGGGACGCCATCGTTCAAAACTTCATGCCCGGGACACAGGACTTGATCAACAAGGCTATCGTCGCTTCCGGCAACCAGTCGTCGACAGTCTTCATCGCGTTCGGTTTGATCATACTAGCGCTACACACGTTCAAAGTCATCAACCTGTGGAGCTGGCCGAGCGGTATTTACAGGGTTTTCCATCGTTCCTTCGTGATGAGAGCGCGGACCGTTTTCGCGCCGTCGGCGCCCGCGCCTCCTTCGAGCCAGGCGGTGCGTGAAGCGGCGATCGACGATCAGCACACCGAACTCGATGATCTTATCGCGGATATCCTCGCCACTCCGAATCTCGCGGCACTGGATCTCCAGGCGCTGGGTCTCTCCAAGGCCGACGCTCGCGTGATCCACAATCCCACGGATCCCGCGCACCCCGGTCTTCTCCAGAGAATGGTTACGCTTCCGGGAGCGCCTCCCGCGCCGATTTTCACGTTGGCCAGGCTCAAAGCGATCGCCAAAAGGCTCCGCGTCGAGGAAGTGAATTCGGCGCCCAGACAGATCAGCAACACCCAGCGTTTTTCACAGCGGCTCGTCTACGAATGTCTGGCGGACGCTTACAAACCGCAGGTGGACCGTGTGCTGGACACCTACCATTTTTACAGCGAGGACCGTCTGCTCGCGGATGTCGACGCGCTCATCGGCATTTTCGCCCCGGCGAACGTCGTCGCCGGAAAACTGACTCCTGCGGCGCTCGGCCTATTGACGAAGCTGATGCCTAATTCCGGCTTCATGTTTATCCACGGCGGCGGTCCCGCGCTCGTGCCTTCCAGCATTTCGATGGATGATTTCCGGGAAATTCTGAGGAGGGTTCGCGCCGAAATCGTCGCGGCTCACGGAATCTCGACGGCACGGTTCGTAGAGATCGTCGACGCGACGTCGCTCACCGGCGGCGGCACGGTCCGCACGAGTCGCGCCCGCGTGGATTTCCTCGGCGGTCTCAGCGAAATCATCGGCGGCGTTCCCGAGTCCCGCTATCCCGTGGTGACCAAGCGTGACCTTATTTTCAGGACGCTCATGAACCGCATGGTCGAGCATGAACAAAAAACGGCCGTGGCACGTCTGGGCGATTCCGAAGACGGCTTGTACGTCGGCTACCGCGTGGCTCCGCTGGGTTTCGTCCAGGTGCCTTTCGAAGAATATGTTGTGTCGCAGATGGCGTTCATGGAGCTGACTTACAAACGCCCCGCGCTCATCAAGAAAATGACCGAGCGGGCGGTCGCGGCCGGCGCGGCCGACAAAGTCCGTCTGCTCGAGGTGCTTCGCAACGACGACGCCGTGTGGGAGGCGCTCTTGCGCATCACCAGCTGGCACATTGTCGA
>JAYTDO010000004.1:0-6899 GCA_043735935.1 Chthoniobacteraceae bacterium | reverse complement strand
AAAGTAAGCTCCGAAATGTGTGCGTGCCTGACGTATCGGTTTTTCACTGAGGATCAGCATGTTACGCCCGAAACCTCCTCGTAAAGTTCCTAAGACCCTTCCCATATATCAAACTCCGTTTCCGCGTCAGTCGAGCGATGCGTCCCCTTACAGTCTGACGGGCAATGCGAGAAGGAGGTTCATTTCGCCTCTTTTGGCGTTGCATCGCCGAGCTTGAGAGTCGGCTTGCTCGCGGGCGTCCCGACGGTAAATCCGATCCAATGTCCTGCGATGGAGTGCGTCGGGATGCCGCACGCGAATGCATAATCGCCAACCCGACTCGCTACAAAGGTGAAGGAAGCTTTCGCGCTACTCATTCCCGCAACCGGATTGATCGTCGACGCACCGGTGAAGATCGGCTCCCCCACTCGAACTCTACCCAAAACGTCGCGGTCCACGAGCACCACACTGTGCGGGGCCGGACTCGGATTAATGAATGTGACATCCACAACCCAGCCTTCAGGGATCGAAAAAATCGCCTTTCCGTGAGAATACCCATTCAAATTCAGCCACCCATTTTCGTCCGTAAAAGCGTTAACAAGCGTAATCTTAACCGTTTTCGGTTTCTCTCCAAGCCTCAGGAAATCCTCCTCACTAATTCCGGTGATCAGTTCCCTCTTAAGGCCCGATCCCTCATGAATCGCAGGATCATGCAGCCCTTCCTTTTCGCCCGCAATCCCGGTTTGTCTCAGCAGTAGCATGGAAACTAGCACAACTTTGATGCATTCCTTTCGGCGGCGGATACCGGTCCATGACGAACCGTAGCCGAAGCCCTCGAAACCGCCGAGTCCACAAACCTGTCGCATTGATGTCACAGTCAATGTTACTTTACCTGTAGAGAAGCGGTGATCGCGCCGTTCGGAACTTTATCAGCAGGAACGATTTTCCATAGCGCACCGCGCTCGCTTTGGTAGGGATCGACTGGGCCGCCATAATTGGCCGTCGCATGGGTAAGATACAGATTCCCGGCTTCATCCTCACCGCCACTGGTCGGCAGCAATTTGGTATCAAGATCCAACAACTCCTGCATCTGCCAGCCCTTCGCTGCGTTTCGTTTCAAACCCCAAAGCTTTCCGCTGCCCCAATCTGCAACGAAATACACCCCATCCATGACGGGATATTCGTTACCGCGATAGACGCCGATCCCAACCACGCATGTGCCCTGATCGACATGATTGTATTCGGCGATCGGCAGCACACCCATCCGCGGAGCGCCTTTCTCCAACTCAATGGGAAACGGATGGCTCCCGTGGAGAAGCCTCCAGCCATAATTCTCTCCGCCTTTGCTCGTCGCTGGCTGAAAATCCACCTCCTCCCAAAAGTTCTGACCGACATCGGCGATGTATAGATCCCCCGTCTTTCGGTCGAACGAAAACGTCCACGGATTCCGAAGGCCATAAGCCCAAATTTCAGGCTTCGCTCTAGGATGGATTTTCGAGAAAGCAAGCTCACTGACACCGAAGAGAGTCATCTGTTGAAGCGGAGTCAAAAACGGATTGTCCTTCGGGATATTATAGGCCCGATCCGGAGTGCTCGAGTTGACATCGATACGCAGCATTTTGCCGAGGAACGTGTGCAAATCCTGACCAGAATTAAGGACGTCCCCCTCCCATCCGCCATCGCCGACGCCAACGTACAAATACCCGTCGGGCCCAAAGGCAATCTTGCCACCGTGATGATTGCAATATGGGTAATCAATCTGCATGATCACCCGCGCACTTTCGGGGTCTACCTTGTCAGGATTTCCTTTGGAAACGTGATACTCAGTAATCAGGGTCGAACCATTAAACCAGAGGTCAGCGTAGCTGATGTAGACGATCCCATTTTCCTTAAACTTCGGATGAAATTCGATGCAGTAAAGCCCTTCCTCTACAAACGAACTTAGGGTCTTATCACGAATTTCAAGAAACGGCTTTTCGAGGAGTTTTCCGTTTTTGACGATCCTCACTACACCGGGACGTTCACACACGAAAAGCCGTCCAGAACCATCCCTCGGCGCGGCGATGTGAACAGGATCCACGAGTCCATCGACGACTTTGACCAAAGCAACTGCGAGAGGATTGGGAAGTTTACCCCCAGGTTGCGCCGGAAGAATGTCACTTTCGGCAGCAACGGTAGACTTACCCAATATCACCAAAGCTGCAGCGAGGAGCGGAAGCACAAGGTTTTTCATAGTATGTATTCCGTCGGAGTTGGCCGTGGATCACGGGACGGGGTTGACAGACGCTACCGAAATATCGAGCCGGATGTAAAGTCGCGTTTCACCGACAGAGAGTCGCGCAATCGAAGATCTCGGCTTCCAATTCCCCCCGTCGCGGCACGGCGTCACCACCGTAGCGGCGCCTCCATTCCTTGAGGCTTGGGTAGCTGATCCCCAACTCCTTGGCGATCTGCGGCCCGCTTTTGCCGCTCCGCAACCAGTGCTCCACGGCCTCGCGTTAGAACGCTTCTTCGTAGCGTTTTGGTCCCACCGCCTCCGTCACCCTCGCGCTCTTCTCGTGATTGTTTTTGTTCATGGTCGTTCATTCCATCCTCCGCCCCTCAGGGTGTCCACCATACCGGGGCAAACTCACGCTCTCGGTGGCCCTAAGCCCGTTCCAGTCCAAAGATGGAGACATCCACCCCCGCGGAAATGATCGAATGATCGGGTGGACGACCGGTACGAGGAAAGCCGTTGAATTCGAGTAAATGGTCATCCGCCGCGGCTACTTCGGCGCGTTGGAGCGGATATGGTTGGTGCGAGACCGTCCCGCAACGGAGCCCGTCGGGAGTTGCGGTAAAGAGCCGGTAGCGTTCGATAAGGAAAAATTCTAGGGATTCACTCGCCGCCTCCGATAGATCTCCGTTGGGAGAGTATTGGAAGCAAGAAGTCGCGCTGGTGGTTGTGTCGGTGGTGCGGGTGGACTTGTAGAAAATGGAGCCGACTTCGGTCCGGTTCCATTGCATCCGAGCGTGTTGGTAAGGGAGATGGAACCACCGTCGCGCGATTTCGACGGCCAATCGTTGATTTGCATCCAGCGAGTAGAACCAAACGCCGGGCGTGCCTGATCGGTCGTAGACGTAGGTTCGGAGATTTATTTCCATGAAATGGGAGATTCCGGGCATCGAAGGCAAAAATCGCGGTCGGACATTTTGCATGAAAAACGGGACGACGCCGAGATACGCCTTTCCATGGAAAGTATCGACGAACAACCCGGCCGGAAGCGTGGCCTGAATCACCGCGATCCGGAATTCCCAGTGCAGGAAGAGAAGGTCTCGCCACTGCTGGAACATGACGGGCGCCTTCGAGGGGCGCCGCCGAGCGTCGAGGCGCTGCGCCGTGTCAGGCGGTGGAGGAGGGGAGTCAGTTGCTCGCATGGTGGGCGAGCGTCTACACAAAGGAACTCGGGTGAGGAATTCCGCGCGCGAACTCGATCGCCGGCGGCGAGCCGGTCGCTTCAATGGGCCGCAAGACGTACTCGAATCGAAGGAATTCAGCGTGCTCGCCGCGCGACGTAAAAAAGAGGCAACGAGGGAAACTCCGGAAAACTCATCGCGCGTTTTTCGCACGCTCTGATTGACGCGCCGAATCCGCACTTTGCACTCGGAGTGGCGACGGTTCAGGTGCGGAATCGAAACACCCTCGGAACGGCCTTGTGCGTGCGTTGACAAGGTCGCGTGCGGACCGCGGCGCCAGCGCCGGCGCCACCTTCCGGCGCGTCGTCGTGCCGATGGTCATGCCGGGAGTGCTCGCCGGATCGCTCTCCGTTTTCAGCCTCACCACCGGCGACTACATCACTCCCTCGATGGTTGGCGGCTCCGGTGACATTCTGGTGGGCAATCTTGTGGCCAGTCAGTTCGGTGTTGCCGACAACTGGCCGCTCGGAGCGGCCTTCGCGGCGGTCGTGCTGGCCGTCCTGTTCGTTCTCATGGCGTTTCTCTCGCGAAAAGGCGCACTCGAAAGTCTATGAAGTGGTTTCTCTGCACCTTCACCCTCGGTGTTTACCTCTTCATGCACCTGCCGATTGCCGTCATCGTGATGTTCAGCTTCAGCGAAGGGGAGGTTCTTTCGCTGCCGATCTCGGGCTGGACTCTCGACTGGTACCGCGTGGCTGTGCAAGACGAGCGCTTGATCGCCGGCCTGATGAACAGTTTGAAAATCGCCTTGTCCGCGACGGTGATCGCCTCCGTGCTCGGTACCCTCGGGGCATTCGCGGTGCAGCGTTATCAATTCTTCGGGAGGAAGAGTTTTCGTGCCGCGGTCGTGAAGCCGATTGTCCTGCCCGGTATCATCACCGGCGTGGCGATGCTGAGTTTTTTCGCGAGTATCAAAATGCCGCTCGGTCTCCTCACCGTCATCATCGGGCACGCCACGTTTGGGTTCCCCGTGGTCTTTAATACCATGGCTTCGCGGCTCGCACGCATGCCTCGGAATCTGGAGGAAGCCGCCGCCGATCTCGGAGCGACGCCCGCGCAGGCCTTTTGGCGAGTAGTTCTGCCGGGCATCCGCTCCGCCCTTATCGACGCGATGTGCATACGGTCTTCCAGGATTACGCACTCTTCCCGCACCTGAACGTGAGCGATAACGTCGCGTTTGCTCTGGACCTCATGGGGACGATGAAGGCGGAAACCCGCGCCAGGGTCGACGCCGCGCTTTCGCTAGTCGAACTCGAAGGCATCGGCGAGCGAATGCCGGCCCAGCTCTCAGGCGGCCAGCAGCAGCGGGTCGCGCTCGCCCGCGCCCTCGTGGATCGCCCCGCCGTGCTGCTTTTGGACGAGCCCCTTTCCGCACTCGACGCAAAAATCCGAGCCGAACTGCGTGACAGTTCGAAGAGACTACAGCGGGAAACAGGGATCACGTTAATCTACGTGACGCATGATCAAGAAGAAGCGCTCACGCTCTCGGACCGGCTCGCCGTGATGCGCGGCGGACGCATCTTGCAAGTCGGTGCGCCGATCGACGTCTATGAACGGTCGGCGGATCTCTACGTCGCGGAGTTCATCGGAAAGGCGAATTTCGTGCGTGGCATTATCGAGCAAATCGAGGGCGCGCGCGTGGTGGTGCGAGCCGGGGAGCATGCGTGCATCGGCACAGCCGTCTTACCGGTGGAAGTCGGAGAGTCAGTGCGGCTCATGGTGCGTCCAGAGAACGCGCAAATTTCGAGGGACGAGACGGATGGCATTCCCGCGCAAGTCTTCCAGGCGAACTACCTCGGCGCTGCGACTGAGTATCTTCTCGAAACCTCGCTCGGCATGGTGCGTGTTCTGAAGTTACGGCGAATGGGCTCGAAGCCATACGCCGAGGGCGCCCGGCTGCGCGTGCACTGGAAGAGCGACGAAACGCTCGTTTATCGCGACGCCGCGAACTACCCGAGCTTTGACGGTCTTGTCGCCGCACTGGCGCGGCGGTAGCGTGCGCGGATGTCGATTCGTTGCCTCGTTTTCCTCGCCACCCTCGCCGCCGTCGTTCATGCGGAGGACTGGCCGCAGTGGCGGGGTCCGCGCGGGGACGGGCGCAGTTCTGAGGCTTCATTCCCGGTGAACTGGAGCAAGCTCGACAACGTCATCTGGCGTACGCCGCTTCCGGGCGGCGGGCACGCATCGCCGATCGTATTCGGCGGCAGAGTTTTCACCGTGGCGGCGAACCCGGAAACCCAGGAGAGACTGCTGCTGTGCGTCGATCGCGGCACCGGAAAGCTGCTCTGGCAACAGACGGTGCTGACCGCGCCGATGGAGCGCCTGCACACCGAAAATAGCCATGCTTCGTCGACGCCCGCATGCGACGGCAAGCGTGTTTTCTGCACATTTCTCGATGGAAAAGACGTGGTCGTCGCCGCATACGCTCTCGACGGGAAACAACTCTGGCTCAAACGTCCCGGTGTTTTCAGCAGTGTCCACGGCTTCAGCAGCACGCCGGTGCTTTACAAGGACAAGGTCATTGTAAATTGCGATCACGATGGCGAGGGATACATCGTCGCGTTAGCCCGATCGGACGGCCAGGAAATGTGGCGGATCGACCGTCCCAACAAGACGCGAAGCTATTGCACGCCACTGATTTGCGAGGCGGCAGGTCGGACACAAATGGTCCTCAGCGGAAGCAAGTGCATCACCAGCTACGATCCGGATTCCGGGAAACTACTGTGGATCGTCGACGGTCCCACCGATCAGTTCGTCGCCTCGCCGGTGTTTAGCGAGACCACGGGACTTTTTTACATTACCGGTGGCTTCCCCGATCACCACGTCATGGCGATCCGTCCCGACGGCAACGGCGATGTGACTGCGACCCACGTCGTTTGGCATCATCATGCCGCGCCTGGCGTCTCATACGTCCCGTCGCCGATCATCGAGGGAGACTGGCTGTTGCTTACCGACGACCGTGGATTCGCTCACGCGTTTCACGCCATGACCGGCGAGATCGTCTGGAATGAACGCTTTGGCCGCAGCCATGCATCGATCGTGAGTGCCGCGGGGTTGTTGTATTTCATCGACGACAAAGGCGTCTGCCGCGTCGTGAAGCCCTCCGAGAAATTCGCCGTGATCGCGACCAACGATCTCGGAGAAGCCACCTACGCGTCGCCCGCGTTCAGTGATCGGCAGATTTTCATCCGCACGAGTCAGGCGCTGTACTGTATAGGCACAGAGACCCGCTAGTCGCGGCTGCGCGGCGTAGTTTGCGCGGACGTTTCGCGATCATCGTATCGCGTCCCTGCCAGGCTCTGCCGCGTTCGTTGGCGTCGATTCCAACGACTCTTCGATTGCAGGAGTCATGGGGCGTGATAATCTGCCGACTCGAATTCCGACGGTTAACTACGCTGTGCTAACCGCTGGGCTCGAAGACAAAGCGAGGCGGAGAAGCCGGGGTGGCGAAATTGGCAGACGCG
>JAYTDO010000003.1:0-1582 GCA_043735935.1 Chthoniobacteraceae bacterium | reverse complement strand
GAATGCGGGCGTGCCGACCTGCCAAGCAGAAGTGCCGGATCGCCTGCCGGACGCCGTCCGCGTGCCACATGGGCACGTCCGGGTCTGATGTGGGCACGTCCCGGCGGCGGGCAAGCATGTCCTCCCCTTAGGTCGGCACGTCGGGTGCCCCCGGCGGCACGTCCTCCGGGGGGGAAGCGGGAACAAATGAGCGAGGCGGTGAGGAAGATATCACCGTCAGCGGCGCGACGGGGAATAACACCCCGCGATTCACCCCGTCATTTTCCTGCTGCGCGGTGAAATTGAATTTCGAGGCGTCTTGCGCGAGATTCGCCAGCACGTCCAAATGCTCGCGGGGTTGCGCAAGTGAGGGTGTGGGCGCGAGCGGGATGGGTGCCTATCACGGCCACAAGGACTTCAACTCCCGAAGCCACGTAAAGGGCGTTTTTGCCTAGGCAAGCGTTAATTTCATGGCCCTCATCCGCCGCCCGCCCATCGGCGGAGGGGCGCGAGCTGGCAATGACGTGGTTGCTCCGTTTGAGGACGCTTCCTGCCAGTCGCTGGCGCAACGCGGCAGTTTGTTTTTCCGACGAAAAAACCGTCGTGCGACGCTGGATAAGCACACGATGGATATTGACCCGATGGAGTCCGCGACTGCGGTGGAAAACGAAGCCGGTGGGCGGGAACAAGCGGGCCGACTCGGTTCGTGGGTCGCGATCACGGTGGCATTGCTCGCGACATTTCTCGGCGTCTGCAAAGTCAAGGATGACAACGTCGTTCAAGCGATGCAACAGGCCCAAGCGGACAAGCTCGACCACTGGAATTTCTACCAGGCCCGCAACGTCCGCGAGGAACTCGCGCAGGCGACGGCGGATCAGCTCAAACTCGCCGCGGTGGGCGCACCTCCCGCCCAACAAGCCAACTATCGGGAGATGGTAGCCACCTACGAACGTCTGGCAGCCACACAGGCCGCCAAGAAAGAAGAGCTGCGCAAGCAGGCCGGGCTGGACCAGCAAACTTACGATGCGCTGAACTATCACGACGACCAATTCGATCTATCAGACACGCTGGTGGCGCTGGCGATTTCGATGCTGGCGCTCACCGCGCTCACTCACAAGAAGTGGCTCTACTGGGCAGCACTGGTGCCGACGGCCTCTGGAGTGGTGATGGGGATGGCCGGGTTGTTCGGCTGGCAAATCCACCCGGACGCGTTCGCGCGCTTGCTTTCGTGACCGGCCATTTCACTCCAGCAGGGCGATGACCGGCGGCACCTTCATACCCCACCAATTCTGCGAGTTGATAGGTTCCGTTAGCGAGATCGGCCCTCACTTGGTCCATGGTGAACGGGCCGAATTGCTGGCTTTGGTGTGGGATGAAGATTTGCATGATAGAAATCGGCGGGGTGACACACGGCACCCGTTAGACTGCGGAGCGCTCGCTACAGATGAAAGTCGCGCCGGGTAACCGCATGGTTCTTTTGCTTGATTCGAGTTCACCGGTGAAGATGCTCGCATCAATCAAAACCCACCATGCGCCTTTCCCTCCTGCTCGCTCTCGTCCTCACCGCGGATCTATCCGCCGCCCCGATTCCTGACGCCGCTTA
>JAYTDO010000002.1:0-16976 GCA_043735935.1 Chthoniobacteraceae bacterium | reverse complement strand
TCAACCGCACCATCACACTCAAGGACAACTGGGCAAAGGAAGCCGCGCGCTGAGCCGCCCCCGGCGGTGAGTGCAGCCACTCGGATTCCATTCACCGTTGGGCTTCGAGGACCCACTCCACTAACCACACGCCCCATACGCTCTCTCCCGAAAGGGAAGCCGCGTTGGGTTGTCCGCGAGCGGGGACTTAGGGATTCGGGAGCGGGGTTGAAAAATTCGCTTGCCGGATTGGCGCGTTCCGTTCAGCCTCCGACCGCATGTCGCATTCTTCCTCCAGATTGCTTCCCGGGTTCGCGGGGTCGGCTCGGGTGCCGATGGGTCGCGGGCGGCGCTCCGGGCGCGGGGCGGGGTGGGTGGCCGGTGTCGGTTTGGGGGAAAATGGGTTCGGGCGGCAGGCGAAGACCCATGGGACGCCGATCGATGCCTTCGATGCCTCTTCCGAGCCTCTTTTCGGGCTTCCTGATGCCTTCGGTTCCTTTCCCGATTCCCTTTGCCGCCGGCCCGAGGCCGTCGCGGGGCGGCCCGAGGCCGAATGGGTGCGCGCCGATTCCAAAAAGGCCCTGCCCGAGGCCGAAAAGGCGCTTCCCGATGCCGTTCGAGGCACCCCCCTCCATTTTCGACGGATGCCCCTTTCCATGAAGGGGTTGCGACTGCCTCCCGAGGGGCGTTTCCAGGCCGATTTCCCCGGCTGACGCAGGGGCGGTGCGCCGCCCGGTTTCCGTTTTCCCTTTCCTGATCCAAACCCAGTAAAACACAAAACAGAAAGACCCCCGACCCATGAGCCTCGCCCTCGACATCGAAACCAGCATCGAATTTGTCATCGAACGCGCAAACAAAACGCGAGCGGCGCAGGCCACGCTTTCAGCGGCGCCGGAGGCGTGGGTCTGGCCGGAAAAGACCCTTGCGCAGTGGGATGCCGATCTTTTGCAGACGGATGGGGGCACGCTCGGGACGCTGGCTTACAATGCGAACCGCGACCATGTGGCGTTTGAAAATGCGCATGGGTTGCTCGACGAGCGTTATGGGACGATGAAGGCTCGCACGAAGCAGGCCGTGCTGATCATGCGCGGGAAGGCGGCGCGCAATGCCGCGCTGGCTCCGGCGGTGGATGAGCTGACGGCGAAGGCCTCCTCGTGGCGTGGCATCGAGGATGAGGCGGAGGATTGCCTCGCGGTGTGGACGACGACTTTCGGCGGGGCCGCTTACACGCCTGCGCCGGGCAATACCCATGCGGGCTTTAAGGTGCTCTTCGACGGGGATGCGGCGGCGGTGCCGCCGGTGGCTTCGCTGCGGGCGCTGAAGACGCCGCACCGCGAGAAGCTGGCGGTGGCGCGCGTTTCGACGGGCCTTTTTAATGCGCTCGTCTCGCGCCTGGAGAATGAGTGTGTGCAATGGTACGCCGATGCCACGGCGATCTTCCTGGAGGGCACACCCCTCGGCGATATGATCCGCAACACGGTGCCGACCTCGAATAACTACAATCCGCCGACGGGCGGGGGCGGGGGCGGGGGCACGGTGCCCGCGCCGACGGGGGTGGCCTTCACGCAGGAGAATCCGGGCGATGCGGTGGTGGCGGCGGCGGACGCGGTGAGCGGCGGTTTGTTTAAGGTGTATCAGCGCGGGGCGGGATCGGGTGGCGATTTCGCGCTGGTGAGCAGCGGGAGCACGCCGCCGCTGGTTTTCACCATCTCGCCGGGCGACTATGAATTTAATATGACGGTGACGCTCGGCGGTGTGGAGAGCGCGCCGACCTCGGCGGTGACGCTGACGGTGGCGTAAACATCCGACCGCAACGGCGCCGAACGGGATGGCAAGCGGGCAGCCCGCGGACACAAAACAAACGCCGCCGCCAGGTTTCCCCGGCGGCGGCGTGAAGTGGACGATGTCCCGATCGGTTAGGCGATGAGCTCTTTCACGAGCGAACCGTTGCGGACGATGTCGATCGGGCGATTGCCGGGGGCCATGAGGCGCTTCTCGGGATGGATGCCGAGCTGCGTGTAGACGGTGGCGGCCATGTTTTCGACCGTGAGCGGATCGGTGTCCGGCTCGGTGCCCGTCGGGTCCGAAGAGCCGTGGACGTAACCGCGCTTGAATCCGCCGCCGGCGAAGGCGACCGAGAAGACACGCGGCCAGTGATCGCGGCCGGCGTCTTTGTTGATCTTCGGGCTGCGTCCGAACTCGGAGCTGACCATGACGATGGTCTCGTCGAGCATGCCGCGTTGATCGAGATCGCGGATGAGCGCGGCGTAGGCCTGATCGAATTTCGGGAGGCCGTTCTGCATGCCGGCGGCGATGTTCGAGTGCATGTCCCAGCCGCCGTAGGTGAGCGAGACGAGGCGGACGCCGGCCTGCACGAGGCGCCGCGCCATGAGCATGCGCTGGCCGGCTTCATTCTGGCCGTAGTCGTTGCGGACGTTCTCGGGCTCGGCGGCGAGGTTGAAGGCTTCGCGGGCTTCGCTCGATGAGACGAGCGCGTAGGCGGATTGGTAAAAGCTGTCCATCGCGGTGAGCGCGTCGCTTTTCTCGACGGAGCGGAAATGCTCGTCGACCGTGTTGAGGATGCTGCGGCGGCGATCGAAGCGCTCGGGCGTGAGGCCGTCGTGCATGTTCAAATCGCGGACCTTGAAGCCCTTGTTCGCGGGATCGCCGCCGAGGCTGAAGGGGCCGTGGGCGGTCGAGAGATAACCGCTGCCGGCGAATTCATTCGGGACGCCGGGCACGCAAACGTAGGGCGGGAGGTTGTTGCGCGAACCGAGTTCGTGGGAGATGACCGAGCCGAAGGACGGGAACTGGATGGCGGGCGACGGGCGGTAGCCGGTGAACATGTTGTGCGTGCCGCGTTCGTGCGCCGCTTCGCCGTGGGTCATCGATCGGACGACGGTGATCTTGTCGGCGATCTTGGCGGTGTTCTGCATGTGCTGCGAGAACTTCACGCCGGGGATGACGGTGTCGACGGTGCTGAGGGGGCCGCGATATTCGATCGGGGCGAACGGCTTGGGATCCCACGTTTCCTGATGGGCGCAGCCGCCGGGCAGGAAGATGTGGATGAGCGACTTGGCCTTAGCGACGAGGGGCTCCGCGCCGGCCGCTTCCTGCGCCTGAAGCTTGAAGAGACTGCCGAGGCTCAGGCCGAGGCCGCCTGCGAGGCCGGCAAAGATGAATTCGCGACGGGCGACTTTGCGGAAGTGCGCGGGATCGTCGTTCCAAGTAACAGGTTGAATATCGCTCATAGGATTTTCGTTCGGGTGTGTGGTGATTTTTAGGGGAAGCGCAGCGCGCGTGTCTGATGGCTAGACCCGATGCAATATGCCTCCTTAGAAGTATTTTCGGTTTGGTGTCGCCGATGCGGATGCGGCACCGAACCGCTGAGGGTGTCCGCCCCGGCGATTTCGTCGAGCCCGGTTCTCTTCTAAGATTTGGCGCCCTGAGCGGCTGTATTGCCGGCGAACGACCGACCCGTTCGCCTCCCCTTCTCACCATGAAACGACTTTCCTTTTCCACGAAATCCGCCCTCCTGCTCGCCATGACCGGCGGCGGCGCGCTCCACGCAGGCTCGCCGCGCGTGAACAGCCTCTACCCGGCCGGGGGCCAGCGCGGAACGGAAGTCCAGATCGTCTGCAAGGGCGGCAACCTCGAAGACGCGAAGGGAATGATGTTCGACGAACCGGGATTTGAAATCACCACCGTCACCGCCGAAAAGGCTCAATACACGGTGAAGGTAAAGGTCCCCGCGAACGCGCGGCTGGGCGAACATTCCTTCCGGGTCGCCAGCGCCTCGGGCCTCTCGGACTTGCGCCTCTTTTTCGTCTCGCCCTTCCCGATGGTCGAGGAAGTCGAGAACAAGGAGAAGCCCGATGCCGCGCAGCCCGTCGCCCTCGGCACCACGGTCTACGGCCGCACCCAGGGGGAAGATCAGGATCACTTTGAAGTGGAAGCCAAAAAGGGCGAGCGCATCAGCGCCGAGGTCATCGGCGCGCGCCTCCAGACGCAGAGTATTTACGACTCCTACGTCACCATCGCCAAGGCCGACGGAACTCCGCTCGTCGAGGTCGATGACGGCGCCTTTACGCGGCAGGACCCCGTCGCGAGCGTCATCGCGCCCGAGGATGGGAAATATGTCGTCACCATTCGCGACGCGACCAACTCCGGCCCGGGCGACTGCCACTACCTCATGCACATCGGGTCGTACCCGCGGCCCGTCGCCGTGTATCCGCCGGGCGGTCCCGCGGGCGAGGATTTGAAAGTCACCCTCATCGGCGACGCGCGCGGTCCGATGGAGCAGACGGTGAAACTCCCTCCGCAGCCCGACGCACGTTTTGAGGTCTTCGCCACCGACGGGCAACCCGCCCCGCAGCCGAACTACATCCGCGTCGTCAACGCGCCCAACGCCCTCGAAGTCGAACCGAACAACGACATTTCCAAAGCGACACCCGGCGGAGCCGCGCCGATCGCGCTCAACGGAATCATCCAGGAAAAGGGCGACTCCGACTGCTTCAAGTTCACGGCCACCAAAGATGCGAGCTTCGACATCTCCGTGTTTGCCCGCAGCCTGCGCTCGCCGCTCGATGCCGTCATCAACGTCTACGACGCCAAAGGCAACCGGCTCGCCAATAACGACGACTCCGGCAACCCAGACAGTTACCTCCGCTGGAAAGCGCCCGCTGACGGCGATTTCTTCGTCCAAATCAACGACCAACTCGGCCGCGGCGGCCCCACCTTCACCTACCGCATCGAGATCACCCCGGTCGCCCCGCGCCTCAGCACATCGCTGCCCGAGATGGTGCAAAACTCCAACCAGGAACGCCGCGCGGTCATCATTCCCAAAGGCAACCGTTACGCCACCCTGCTGCAACTCAAGCGCGCTGACATCGGGGGTGACGTAAAAATCAGCCCCGTCGACCTGCCCGCCGGCGTGACCGTCAGCGCGCCGGTTTTTGACAGTAGCGTTGATCGCATCCCGATGGTTTTCGAAGCGACGGGAGACGCCGCGCCCGCCTTTAAGGCGTTCTCGCTCAACGCCACCCCGACCGAGCCGCCGAAGGACACCAAGGTCGCCAGCGCGATTGAGAACAGCGTGGACGTCGCCGAAAACGGGAACCAGAAATCCTTCTACAGCGTGCAGGAAAACACGCTCCCGATCGCCGTCACCGACGAGGTGCCGGTGAAGATCAGCCTCGTGCAGCCCAAGGTGCCAGTCATCCAAAACGGCTCCTACAACCTCAAGGTGGTCGCCGAACGCAAAGGCGACTTCAAAGGGGGCATCAACCTGGCGCTCCTTTACGCGCCCCCGGGCATCGGCACCGCCGGCCCCGTCCAGGTGAAGGAAGGCGAGAACGAAGGCCTCGTCACCATCAGCGCCAACGGCAATGCGCCTCTCAAAAAGTGGCAGGTGTGCGTCGTCGGCAGCATCGATCTTGGGAAAGGCCCGGTGTGGATCAGCACGCAGCTCATCGACGTCGAAGTCGGCGCGCCACAGATCAGCGGCCAGATCACCCGCACATTTGTCGATCAGGGCGACAGCACGACCGTCACCGTCAAACTCGACCAAAAGACGCCGTACGACGGCAAGGCCCGCCTCCAGCTCCTCGGTCTCCCGGCGAATTGCACCGCAGACGATCAGGAGATCACGAAGGACGACAAGGAAGTGAAGTTCACCGTGAAGGCCGGCAAAGACGCGCCCGCGGCTTCCCACAAACAGCTCTTCTGCCAGTTCCACCTCATCAAGGACGGCGAGGAAATGAACACCACCTTCGGCAATGGCGGCATCCTCCGCATCGACAAAGCCAGCGTCGCGAAAGCCGAAGAGCCGAAGAAATAGCGGGGCGGCGAGCGTACGCGCGGGGCGTGGATCGCGATGACGACTTTACGGGGCGATAACCAATCCGTAACAAGTCTCCTCCAATCTCGCGGCCCCATCCATGTCCACTCCCGCCATCTCGATCCAGAACGTCACCAAGATCTTCCCGATCCCGTTCAAGCGGGAAACGGTCATCGCGGTGAAGGATCTCTCGCTCGACGTCGAGCCAGGCCAAGTCTACGGGCTGCTCGGCCCGAACGGATCGGGCAAATCCACGACGATGAAAATCGTGCTCGGCCTCGTCGCGCCGAGTTCGGGGCGCACGGAGATCTTCGGTCGCGACTCACGCGCCGTGGAGAGCCGGGAGGACGTCGGCTTTCTGCCCGAGAATCCGTATTTCTACAAATATCTCACCGGCGCCGAGACGCTGGATTTTTACGGGAAACTTTGCGGTCTGCGAGGCGCCAGGCGCCGCGATCGATCGAAGGAATTGCTGCACCTCGTCGGCCTGGAAGGCGCCGCGGACCGGCGCATCGGCGGTTATTCCAAAGGCATGCTCCAGCGCATCGGCCTCGCGCAGGCGCTCGTGCAGGAGCCGCGGCTGCTCGTCCTCGACGAACCGACGGCCGGGGTCGATCCGGCGGGTTCGCGGGAAATCCGCGATCTCATTCTCGATTTCAAAAAGCGCGGCATCACCGTGCTGCTGTGCTCCCATCTGCTCGGGCAGGTGCAGGAAATTTGCGACCGCATCGGCATCCTGCACCGTGGCGAGTTGGTGCGCGAAGGCCGGCTGGACGACCTCATTTCGATCGAAAACCAAACCGAACTCATCCTCGAGAACGCCTCGCCCGAGCTGATCGCCGAAGTCCGCGCCGCCGCCGCCCGCTCGAACGCGCGCGTCGTCGACCAGCGCCAGCCGCAGACGAACCTCGAACAGTATTTTCTCGATGTCACCGGCGGCAAACAATGACCCGCGCCTCGCAGCCATGAACGTGACCAAACACAAAGTCTTCTCCCCCGCGCGCATCACCGCGATCGCGTCGAACACGCTCCTCGAGCTCGTCCGGCTGAAGGTCTTCTATTTCATGCTCCTCTTCGCGCTGCTCATCATCGGCAGCTCGGCCTTCATGGTGCGCTTCACCTTCCAACAGCAGTTTCAGGTTTTGAAGGACGTCTCCCTCGGCGCGATGTCCATCTTCACCTGGCTGCTCGCCACGCTCGCCACGGCGATGCTCCTGCCGAAGGACGTCGAGGATCGCACGCTTTACACGATCCTCGCGAAGCCCGTGCCGCGGTTCGAATACCTGCTCGGGAAATTGTTCGGAGTGCTCGCGATGCTCTTCATCGCGATCTCGCTCATGAGCGCGCTCTTCGTGGCCATGCTCTACATCCGCGAGCACATCGTCCTCGCCGAGACCGCGCAGATCACGCCGCCCGCGGAGCTTGATGCCGCCTTGCGCGCCGTCCGCGAGACCACCTTTAACATCAATCTCCTGCCCGGCATCGTCATCATCTACCTCAAGGCCGCGCTGTGCGCCTCGCTCACGCTGTTGATCTCCACCTTCGCCTCGTCGTGGATCTTCACCATCATCGTCTCGGTGATGATGTATCTCATCGGCCACGTCCAGCCGATCGCCCGCGAATACTGGCTCGGCACCATGCCCGGCGCCGCCGACCCGTCGCCGCTCATCAAGGGCTTCCTCGGCTTGGTCGCCGTCGTCTTCCCGGACTTCCAGCTCTTCAACTGGGTCGACGACATCGTCGTCGGCAACGCGGTCACGATGTCCATGTTTTTGAAAACGGCGGGTCTCGGCTGCGGCTACATCTTCATCTACACGCTGGTCGGCTACCTCCTCTTCGCAAACAAAGAGCTGTGAAAAGCCGCGCCTTCGCCCTGCTCATCCTCCTCGGCTTCGGCGCGGTGCGCCTCGTGCCCGAGCAGCGGCTCACGATGGAACATCGCGCCGCCTATTTTCACGGCGGCCAGCTCGATCTCGACATGCGGCAACGCCTCGGCCAGGGCGGATTCATCGCCGCGCTCAGCGGATTCCGCGCGCTCGTCGCCGACGTCTTGTGGATCCAGGCGCACTCCGCATGGGAGCGCACCGAGTGGGGCCGGATGAAACTCATCTTCGACACCGTCACCTCCCTCCAGCCCCGCTGCCTCATGTTTTGGGACATGGCCGCATGGCACATGGCGTGGAACGCCAGCGTCGCCGCGTACGACGATCCGAACCAGCCGCGCGAGTCGCTCCGCATCCGCGCGCAACGCGAATACTTTCATCTCGGAGAGCAGTTCCTCCTCGACGGCATCAAGAACAACCCCGACCGCGCGCTCCTCTACGACCGCCTCGGCACGCTCTATCGAGACAAGTTCAAAGACTTCTGCAAAGCGCACGCCGCCTACGAAAGCTGTGCCAAACTCCCGGACGCCCCCGCCTACGCGAAGCGCTTCGCCGCCTATTCCCTCGCCGAATGCCCCGGCAACGAACGCGCCGCCTACGACCTCCTCGTCGCCCTTTACAAAATGGGGCCGGAAGAACGACTCCCGACCCTCCTGAAAAAGCTCGCAGAGATGCAGGAAAAATTAAGTGTTCCTCCGGCGGAGAGAATTTATAGTCCCCCCCAGCCTTAACCCGGCCATCAATGCGTTTTGCTGTTTTTGGAGATATCCACGCCAACCTCGAAGCCCTCACTGCCGTCCTCGCCGACGCGGACTCGCACGGGGTCACGCACTTCGTCTGCCTAGGCGACGTCGTCGGCTACAACGCCAACCCTCATGAGTGCGTCGACATCATCCGCAATCTCGATTGCCCCGTCGTCAAAGGAAACCACGACGAGCAAGCATCGCTGACGGACGACCTCTCCGGCTTCAACCCGCTGGCGGAGGAAGCGATCAACTGGACGCGCCGCCAGCTCAACGAGGCCGACAAACAGTGGCTGCGTGACCTGAAGATGGTCCGGCAGGTTCGCGACTTCACCATCGTCCACGCGACGCTCGATACCCCGCACAAATGGGGCTACGTCTTCAACCAGCTCGATGCCGCCGCGAGCTTCAACTACCAGCACACGCAACTCTGCTTCTACGGCCACACCCATGCCCCCCGCGCCTACATCCGCGACGGCTCGGTGAAAAGCCAGACCCTCGACAAGCTCACCATCGAGCAGGGCAAAAAGTATTTCATCAACGTCGGCAGCGTCGGCCAGCCGCGCGATGGCGACTGGCACGCGAGCTACTGCATCTACCATCCCGACCGCCAGTTCGTGGAATTGCGGCGCATCGAGTACGACATCTACACGGCGCAGGATAAGATCGTCGCGGCGGGCCTCCCGCAACGGCTCGCCGACCGTCTAGCCCTCGGAAAATAGAACGCCGCGCGGTGAGCCCGGCGGGCATCGACTTGAAGGAGCCGCGAGAAATCCTCGTCGTCAAACCGAGTTCGCTCGGCGACGTCGTCCATACGCTGCCCGCGGTCGCTGCGATCAAACGGCAGTGGCCGGCGGCGCATCTGCGCTGGGTCATAAACCCGGAATGGGCGCCCTTGCTCGAGGGCAACTCCGATGTGGATGAAGTCGTGATTTTTCCCAGACGCGAGTTTCGCGGCCTGCGCGGCTGGACGCGGATCGCACCGTGGGCACGCGCGCTCGGCGAGCGCATCGGGGCCGATCTCGTCCTCGATTTTCAAGGCCTGCTCCGCAGCGCCCTCATCTCAAAGCTTTGCCGCGGTGCCGACGGACACATCGTCGGCCTCTCCGATGCGCGCGAAGGCGCCCGGCATTTCTACGACGAGCGCGTCGATGTCTCCGGCTGCGCGCACGCCGTCGATCGTTACCTCGCGCTCGTCAAAGCCCTCGGAATTTCAATCCCGACGACGCTCTCGTGGCCGCTGCCGGAGGGCGCAGCACCCGACGGTTTGCACGCGGACGAGCGATACGTCGTGCTGCACCCGTTTTCGCGTGGCAAAGGCAAATCGCTCTCCATCCCGGACGTGGTCGAGTTTTGCCGAGCCCTCAGCCCCAGGCGCGTCGTGCTCGCAGGCCGCACGGACGAGGCGGTGCCGCCGCTGGAAAATGTCACCGATCTTCTCAACCGAACGTCGCTCGCCGAACTCGTCTGGCTCCTTCGGAACGCCGATTTCATCGTCAGCGTCGACAGCGGTCCCATGCACATCGCCGCAGCGCTCACGTCTCGCCTGGTCGCGATCCATACGTGGAGCGATCCCGCGAAAGTGGGCCCTTACAACCGCGACGCGTGGATCTGGAAGGATGGGATGCTTTTCCAAAAAAATTCGTCCGAGGCGCCTCAGCCCGCGGCCGACATCCGCGCGCTGGCAGCGTTCGTTTCGAGGGTAAATCCCTCAGCGCCTCAGCAATAGTCCCGTTGCTCGCGGTACGTGACCTGCCCCAATCCGGTGCTCCCATGAATCTTTTCTTTCGCGCCCAGAGCATCATCCTCGCCCTTATCGCCCACGCTGCCTTCGCTGGCGAATCCGCGACTCGCGACTGGCACAGCACCCGCACAAAGCTGTCGGACATCGGCCTGGATTTTTTGATGACCTACACCGGCGAAGTCTACGGCAATCCCGTCGGCGGGGTGAAACGTAGCGCCGTTTACGACGGGCTCCTCGAACTCAATGTCGACGTGGATCTCGAAAAGCTCGTCGGCTGGAGCGGCGCGAGTCTTCATGCCGGCGCGATCTTGCCGCACGGCGCGAGCGGCACGGACAAATATGTCGGGGACCTCGGAGTCTTCAGCAACATCGACTCATTCGACACCTACCGGCTCTACGAACTGTGGCTGCAACAGAACTGCTTCAATGACCGCGTGTCGCTCCGACTCGGGCAACTCGACATCGACGAGGATTTCGCCGGGAGCGACTCCGAGTCGCTTTTTCCGAATTCCGACTTTGGAAACTCCGCCGCCTTTTCCGGCAATTTCCCCGAACCGACCTACGCCGTCCTCGCCCTCGGCGCGCGGCTGTGTTTGATCCCGGTCGATGGATTTCATGTCTCGCTCGGGGTGTTCGACGGCAACCCCGGCACCGCGGCGGGCGACCCTTCGCCAAATGCGGCCGCATCGAACGAGTTCAACCATTTCGGCACGCACTGGGCACTGCGCGGCGATGAAGGTGCGCTGCTTGCAGCCGAGATCGGATGGTCATCCGCGGAACCGGAAGCCGACAAAAGCAACGCGCCTCGCCCGCTCGCCGGGAGCTACAAGGCCGGCCTCCTTCATCACACCGACACCTTCTCGAATATCTTCGACGCGCAGCTCGCCGAGCTCGGCAGTTCTCTCACGCCCACTCGCGCCCGCGGTGTCTCCGGCGACACCATTTTCTACGTGGTCGCCGAACAGGAAATCTGGAGGGAACCGGGCTCGATCAACGACGGGCTGTGCGTATTCGCCCGCGCGACTTTTGCGCCGAAGGATCGGAACTTTTTCAGCCGCGCGTATGAGACGGGCGTGATTTACCACGGGCTGCGCGACGGCGATGAACTCGGCTTAGGGGTCGCCTTCACCGACATCAGCAGCCGCGTCGCCGACGCCACGCGCGCGGCGAATCGCCATGATGGGACCCGTTTCGCGACGCCGGACTACGAGGCGGTCGTTGAGTTGACATACCGCTTTCCAATCACTCCCTGGTGCTCGATGCAGCCGGACGCGCAGTGGATCATTCATCCCGGCGGTTCGCGCGCGATCGATAACGCGCTCGTGATCGGTCTGCGGACGACGATCGTTTTTTAAACGCGCCGCGCGAGCAGCATGCGGTCGAGATATTTCGCGAGCAGATCGAATTCGAGATTCACGCGATCACCCGCACGCCGCGTCCGCAGATTCGTCTGAGCGAGTGTGTGAGGGATGATCCAAATGACCAAACTCGACGGGCCTACCTCGGCGACGGTGAGGCTGATTCCATCGACGGCGATCGAGCCTTTGAGCGCGACGAGATGCGCGAATTCCGCGGCGAGGGCGATCTCCAGCCGATGATCCGCGCCGCGGGCTTCAAACGAGATGACCTCGGCGGTTTCGTCGATGTGGCCTTGCACAAAATGGCCGCCCATGTGCGCTCCGACCGCGAGTGAACTCTCGAGATTGACGGCAGCTCCGGGCGCGAGCGCGCCGAGATTCGTACGCGCGAGCGTCTCGGCCAAAAGATCGAACGCGAGCGTCGCGTCGTCGTATTCGACGACGGTCAGGCAGCAGCCGTTCACCGCGATGCTGTCGCCAAGCTTCACCCCCGCGCTGACGACCGACGCGCGCACGATGAGACGCGCGCCGAGTTCGGAGCGATGGAGCGAAACGAGTTCGCCTGTTTCTTCGACGAGTCCGGTGAACATGGCGGCGATGTTAAAGCGGCTTCAGTGAAGCGGCGAGAGGTAGATGCGCATCGCGTTCACTTGTCCGCCGGGGAAATACCAGCGCTTTTCAAAATCGAAACTGCGCCGGGCCGCGACGTAACGGAACCAGCAGGGCTCGCCCGGATAATTCGGATCGTAGGCGATGAATCGGATGTCGCCTCCCGCCTCGCGGCGAAGGTCGTAGGCGACGAGGGCGTGATTCAAATGCGGGAAGCGCGACAGGTAGATCGCGCGGATGCGACCGGCATCGAGCGACTCCGCGAGCCAGCGCGCGACCATCGCCTGGCCGGAGCGCGGATGGCCCATCGCCATGCGGTAGTTTCCGGGCCGCACGTAGGTCGGGAACCAGTTGCCGAGATTTTCCTTGAGCAAACTTTCGTACGCGATCGAGAAGGAGCGCAGGTCGGCGAAGCCAGGGATCACGATGCGCGCGCGCGGCCCGCCGGCCCAAACGGGCACACGGCAAACGGCGCGGATGAGCTGCCGATATTCGTCGCGCGAAACTTTTGCCTGCTCCGGCGCGAATCTCGCGAACTGCTCGAACTGGAGTACCGCCCGCGTGAGCACAAAACAGCGATGCGCATATCGCGCGGGCGTCGCACGAGTGCCGATGTGCAATTCGCCGGCCTCGTCCACGCCGTACGACCAGACCGTTTCGTTTGCGAATGCGAACGTATCGCGGCGCAGGTCAAACGCGTGCGCCGCGACCGCGGCGATGCAGAGCAGGAAGGTGGCTGCCGTTTTCCGCAAAGACGTTATTTCCCGACGCAGACGAGCTTCTCGGCGAGTCGGATGAAAAGCTGGCCCTGGCTGGCGACGATGGCGGAGCGAGAAGGCTCGCCGCCGCCGAGCGCGACCGTGGCGAGCACTTTGAACTCTGCGCCCGCGTCGCACACGACGACCGTTCCGCGCTCGCTCAGGCAGTAGATGCGCCCATCGGCGGCGGTCGGCGAGGATTTGAAATTTTCGCGCACGCCGAGGCTGCCGCTCCATTTTTTTTCACCGGTCTTCGGATCGAGGCAAGTGAGGGTCTGCTTGTCGCCGTCGAGCACGTAAAGCTTGTCATTGTAGACGACGGGCGTGCAGACGTCGGGCGGGAATTCCGTGAACTGCCACGCGACGTGCGTCGCCGTGATGTCGCCGCTGCCGCCCGCTTTGATGGCGGAAAGTGGAACGCGCTTCGGGCCGGTCGCGAAGATCATGTCGCCGCTCGTGACTGGCGACGACACGATGCGCATCCACTCGCCCTTCTTCGGATTAAAGCCGCCACAGCGCCACAGTTCCTTCCCGGTCGCGGCGTCGTGGCCGGTGAGGTAATCGCCGCCGAGGACGAGGATCTCCGATTTTCCATCGTGCTCGTATGGGATCGGCGTCGCGTAACTTTCCTGCGACTCCATGAGGGCGTCGGTCGGTCGCACTTGTTTCCACAAGTCCTTGCCGGTCGCCGGGTCGATGGCGACCAGGAAGGATTCGCGGTCCGGCGTGCCGTCGAGCGCATGGGTGTAGTCGTTCGGCACGGGCGTCCGCTGGAGGACTTGGACGTAGAGTTTTCCGTTAAAGAGCGTCGGGCTTGAGCCGTAGAGCCACATGTTGCTGAAACGCCCGAAGTCCTTCCCGAGGTTGCGTTGCCAGAGGATTTTCCCCGTGAAATCCAGCGCGGCGAGATCGCCCGTGCCGTACAGCGCCCAGACGGTCTTGCCGTCCGTGACCGGTGAAGGCGACGACATGTTCGGGGACGTGCGGCCCTTCGTCTGGTCACCGGTCGCGAGTTCCTTTTGCCAGCGGATTTTGCCGTCCTTCCGATCGAGGCAGAGAAGGAGGAGGTTCTTGTTCGAGTCGGGGCTGGAAAGGAATATGGTGTCGCCAGCCACGCACGGCGTCGAACCGCTGAAGCCGGGGAGCGGCACGGTCCATTTGATGCCGGCGTCGGCGCTCCAGTCCGTCGGAAAACCGGTGTCGGGCGAGGAGCCGTTGAATGCCGGACCACGCCAATGCGGCCAATCAGCGGCATGGGCGCCGAGGGAGTACGTGGCGAGGACGAGGGCAAGGATGCGTGGGGCGGAGAGCGTCATGGCGTGTGGTTATACCGGAGCGATTGCGCGGGATTAGGACGAATCGCGGGAGGCGTTGTAAAGTGCGGAGCCGGATTTCCGCCGGATCACTTTGCGCCGAGATCGAGGACGACGAGGTCGCCCGCGTTGTTCTTCACGAAAAGCCGCCCGGCGCTCAGTGTGGGCTCGACCCAATTCCGCTTCGTGCCGACCGGCGCGCGGGCGAGGGCGCGGAAGCCGGCGGGTGAAGCGTCGGCGATCACCAGTTCACCGCCTTCGGTGACGACGATCAGCTTTCCATCCGCGGCAATGAGCGAGCCGCCGCGAACGGATTTCTCCGTCCACTTCACCTCGCCGGACGCGAGATCGAGGGCGACGAGCGGGCCTTTACCGACGTTGTTATCGATGCCGAAAATCGTGCCCTGGACGACGACCGGCGAGTTGAATTGCGCCCGAAGGCTTTTGTTCATCCAGACTTCTTTGGCTTTGCCGTTGGCGATCGAGATGAGGGCCGCGCCGTGGTTGTATCCGCTGGAGATCAGGATTTGATCGCCGATGACGAGCGGCGTCGCGGCGTTGACGTCGTAGTCGGTGCGCCATTCGCTCCGCCAGAGTTCCTTGCCGCTCGCGGCTTCGAGTCCGACAAGATGCGTGGCTTTGAACATGACGACGGTCTTTCTCCCGCCGATCGTCGCGACGACCGGGGACGCGTAACCGGCTTCGTCGCTGCCGCTCTTCCAGACGACCGCGCCGGTAGCCTTGTCCAGCGCGACGGTGGATGCGCCGCGCGCGCCCGTATCGAGAAAGACGAGACGCCCATCGACAGTCGGCGAGCCCGCGTATCCCCACTGGGGCCGGCGACCTCCGAAGTCCTTTTGGTAGTGTTTGTACCAGACTTTTTTTCCGGTGGCCGCGTCGAGGCACCAAACGTCTCCCTGATGCGAGACGGCGTACACATGGCCACCGTCGATCGTCGGCGTCGCGCGCGGCCCGCCTTCAAACATGTTCGCGTCCACGGCGAGCGGGTAGTCGAGGCGCCAGACTTCCTTGCCGGATTTGACGTCGAGACACCAGATCGTGTCCTTGCCGTCAGCGTTGCCGGCTGAATAGGCATGGTCGCCGCTGATCGTGACACTCGAAGTGCCGATGCCAAGCGAGGCCCGCCAGAGCACGTGCGGGCCGGTGGCAGGGAGTTGGGCGTTCCAACCGGATTCGGCAGCGATGCCGTTTTGGGCGGGACCGCGAAAGTGGGTCCAATCGGCCCGCGCATGGATCGGCAAGGCGAGGACGGCAGCGAGCGCGAGGAGACGTGCGGTCATGGCAGGAGCGGGTTAGTCGATGAACCGAATGCAGAGCGGATAGCGGTACATCGTGCCTTCATAACCACGAATGGCGCCGATGATCGTGACGACGAAGACAAAGATGCCGAGCGCCGGCATGAGCACAAAACCGATCAGCACAAAAAGGCTGAGAAAAGCGATGCCGACGTAAATCAGGACGCTGAGGTGAAAGTTGAGGACTTCCTTGGCGTGGGCGGCGACGTAGGCACTTTCGTCTTTTTTGACCAGGTAGATGACGAGCGGGCCGATGAAGCTGCTCACGAAGGTGATGAGGTGGGCGAGCATGGCGAGGGTCTTTTCCTCGTTGCTGTAGGAGCCGGGCTGTGGTGCGACGGGAGTTTCCATGGCCGCGAAGCTGCACCGGTTTGCGTCCGACGCCAATCTTCAAATCCGGCCCGTGACCAGCGTGGCGAGGACGCGCGCCGCCTTCGACTTTTTTCTGGCTTCCTTCGCGATCCCATGAAAGGTCGAGGGCCGCCGCTCGATCCAGACCGGCTTCGTTCTTAACCCCCTCCCCATTATGAACACCCCCCGCCTCATCGTGCCCTTGATCGGTTCCATCGCCCTGCTGCTCGCGCCAGCGCGTGGTGCTGAGATCGCCAAGCTGCAAAACACCTTCGCCCTAAACCTGACCACCGCGTGGAGTGGCGGCGTCGCGCCCGGCGTCAACGACGTGATGCTCTGGAACAGCTTGTACACGACGCCCGGAGCCGCCACCACACTCTCGCAACTCGGGGCAGACCTTTCCGTGCTCGGCCTGAAGGTCACGAATGTCGGTGGCGCGCTGAATGCCGCGAATACGATGGTGGGGTTTCAAAATACGACCTCCGCCAACACGCTGACAATCGGCTCGGCGGGGATCGACATGTCGACTGGGACACAGGCGCTCATCATCCAGTCGAAAGTGACGATCGGCGCAAATCAGTCATGGGTCGTGAACAACGCAAATACCAGCGGCAGTCCCGCCGGTTTTAATAATGGCGAGGATCTGGCGTTTCAGGCGTTCAATGGTTCGACCACGGCGGCGTCCACCGCTTTCAATCTCGGCGGAAACACGGTGACGACCTCCGGCACCGGGCAGGTGACGATCTCCTCCGGCTACGCGATGACGAACGGGACGATCAATATCGGGAACAATCTTTTCCTCATCGCGGGCGGCACCAGCCGCCTCGTCACCGTGGGCGGCGACGTGAATCTCAACGTCGCGAGCGGATCGACGCTGCATTTCCAGAGCAACTCGGCGGCCGTCACGTCCGCCGCCAACATCACCCTCAACGGCGGCACTCTGAAGCTGGTTTCCGGTAGCGCGACCAACCTCGTGACCATCAACGGGACCGTGAACGCCGCCAGTGCGAGCACACTGCTCGTCGGCAATAACGTCGCGGGCGCCAGTACGCTGATCACCACCGGAGGTGCGGGGCTCATGTT
>JAYTDO010000001.1:0-6180 GCA_043735935.1 Chthoniobacteraceae bacterium | reverse complement strand
CACGCCCCACCGTGCTGCGATGCCGCCCAAGTTTTCGCGCAATCTCTGCCTTGCTCAGTCCCACGCTTCGCAATGCCGCCAGCGCGCTTCTTTCTTGTGCATTGAGTTGTCGGTAGCTCATCGCCATCCTCCTGCCAGATTTCCCAGCCATTCGAGACCTGCTTCCTCCTCCTTCACACAATTTTCCCGTGTTGCACTTACTCTGTGAATTCGCGGCGGCTAACCATGCGCTGCAGCGAACGGCTCCGTGCGTCACGGCCGAGGTGGCGGCGCTCGGGACAAGCGGAGGCTGGTGCCTTTTGGGCGAGCCTGCTTCCGCCGCCGCCTTGCCGCCCGCCATGCAGGTGCCGCGCCGCATTGATTCGCGCCTCTGCGCGAACCCTCCGGGCGGCGTGCGGCCGTCTTTCTCGCTCCGCTCGAATCCGCGATCGCTGAGCTTGAGGTCATTAGGCGTAGCTACGCACATCCTGTAACACACGTAATGAACGCATCAGCCAAAACGCAACCATCCAAGCCGAACCACGCCAGCCTCTTTGCGGTCTCCGCGCTTTCTCGCGCTTGGACTTACCTGGCCATCGGTCTCCTTATCTTGCTGCTCGATTTGCTCACAGGCCCGTTCCTGCTCTTTCCCATTCTCTTTGTCGTTCCGGTCACCTTGGCGGCTTGGTTCCACGGCTCTCGCTTGGCATACGCGCAGGCTCTTTTGCTGCCACTCGGTCGCTACTTTATCGCCGAGTTTGTGGACCATCCGGCTCCGCTTCCTTACATTGTTGCGAACGCTTTGATCCGCGTCACGGTGCTTGTCTTTATCGCGTTTCTCGTCAGCCGCACCGCCCGCCAGACCAAGGAACTGGAGCGACGCGTCAATGACCTCGTGACGATGTGCGCTTGGTCGCGCACCATCGAGTATCAGGGCGAGTGGATTTCCTTTGAGCAGTATTTGCTCCGCCGCTTCAACATCAACACAAGCCACGGTATCTCTCCCGAAGAAGCCAAAAGGGCATTCGGCGAACTCAAACCAAATGACCGCAACGCCTAACTGTTGTACCTCGACACGTTGACCGCAGTAATTGGCATCCTGGAACTCGGAGGTAAGGAGTTTAAGGCGGAGTGAGGGCGGTGGACCTGGTGGCGGAGCGGATCAACCACGCGGCGAACCCGACCGGGGTGCTGCCGCTGTGGCTCTCCGTGAGCGACCCACCGACGCAGGCGGAGGTGTCGGCGCTGGCGGCAATGGAGTGCGGCGGCTGAGCGCCGCGCCCCCGCGCTCGCCGGCGCGGGCCGAACGGGGACGTTTTCGGCGTGACGGTGGATGATGGTGGTGTTAGGCGATTCTGCGCTGGACATCCTCAACTCAACCGAGTTAAAAACCGGCCAAGCATCAAAATCCAAATGAAAATTCCATTGACGTCAGTCGCGCTCCTCGCAATCGCTCTATCCGCGACTCCGTCCTTCGCCAGCCTTATCGTCAACGGCTCCTTTGAAACGCCTGTCGTGCCGCCGGGAGGAACAGCGACCTATGCCGGCGGCTCGACAGCCATCACAGGTTGGACGGTTGTCGGTGTGGACTCCGACTTGATCAGCGGATCCTTCATGCAGAGCGGAATCACTTTTCAGGCGCAGGAGGGAGCGCAGTGGATCGACTTGGCGGGCCATACGTCCAACTCCCAGTCGAGCGGCGTGACGCAGGATATTGCCACCACCATTGGCCTGTCGTATGCCATCAGTTTTTATGTCGGCTCCGCGACCGACAATGGTCTCTTCTACCCCAGTGTGATCGACCTGAGCATCAATGGAGGACCGCGCACGACCTATACCAACCCGACCGCTCCAAGTAATATGTTGGATTGGGAGCTTTTTTCGGTTCCCTTCACCGCGACTCAAAACACCACGAACATCACTTTCTACAACGGTGGTGCGAGCAACAACTATCTGAGCGCCCTCGACAACATCGCCGTCACTGTGGTTCCCGAGCCTTCGACAGCCATTTTTGGCAGCGTATGCCTTCTCGCATTTTGCGTTCGTCGTCGCCGAAGCTAACGAAGCGCCTCACCATGCGCTGCAGCGAACTCCGGGCTTTGGCGTTCAGTTGCCGAGCTTGGCTTTAAGTCCGGCCGGCTTAGTCACGGGCTGTGCTGCCCGCCATGAAGCCCGGCACAGCCCGCGCCTTCGCGTCGCGCCGCCGTGCTCACATCCGCGCCCCCGGCCCGGAGTCGCTGAGCTTGGGGTCGTCAGGCGCTGCTACGCCGTAACCAATTCGCAAGAAGCGACGTCATCAGCGACACACAGCCCATGAAGCATCTTCTCCTTACCGTCGCTCTCACGTTGGTTTCGCTAGCGACTGGATGCTCGGATGAGGCACCGGGACGCGAGCGGACTCTCCGCGATCTGGCCGCCGCTCAACGCAACAAAAACATCCAAGAGGTCGAGCGCCTGAGCCGCGAATACACGCGTCTCCTGGGCTCCAAGGCTGGCGTGCCCGACAGTGAAGCTAAATTCTCTCCAATCCCAAGCGATGCCACGCGGCTAACTTCCGAAGAAGCCAAGCGAGCCTTCACACCGATGCTCGACCGACTGGAGAAGGATTCGTGGTGGACGCAGCGCCCGAAGACACAAGACATGCCTTACCCGCTTCGCATGGTGGCGTCCGTGGTGGAAGGCTGTCTGGCAGCGCATCGGGCGGGCTGCGAGCACCCCGACCGCCTGCTGAAAGTCGCACGCGAGGCTGCGGATTTCTTGGTCTGGGCGCAGGAGCAGGGAGGGCACGGTTGTTTTCCCTACCCGGCCATGCGCGGCAAGGATGGCCGCTCAGGCGAGCTTGCGGCGCAAGGGATCGCCAAGGCAACTTCGCAGGGACGGCTGGGCGAGGTGCTTCAGAACGGCTGGTTTATCACCGACGATGGCAACGGGGACTTGCAGTTCGACAACGGCCTCGCAGGCGTAGCCGTGCTGCGATGCTACGAGGCAACCCATGACGAGAAATACCTTCGCTCCGCTCGCGCGGCGGCAGATTGGGCCACCGCTGAGCCTGCGGTAAGGAATTGGAATTACAACAGCTTCGCTGTTTTCCTGCTCGCAGAGATGTTTCACGTCACCGGCGAGCGCAAGTATCTCGACGCCGCAAAAGAAAAAGCGCGCCTGGGAATTTATCCGGGACAGCTCACGGAGGGGCCGTATCGCGGGCGGTGGAACGACCGGCACAACGCCCGCCTCGTTTATCACTACATCCTGCTGCGTGGCTTGGCGTCGTTAGTCGCCGTCTTGCCGGATGACGACGCCGATTTACCCCGCGCCCGCGAAGCGCTCGTGCTCGGCTTGCGCGTCCGTAACGCGGAGATTGTCAGCCAAGGCGTCGCGAATACCGAGACGGTGCTTGATACGCTTTCGCGCATCGTGCTGGCCCCACGGCTGGCGTCGCTGCCGCCGGATGCAGGTGTCGTTGCGGCGTATAGCTCGGTGGTCCGTCTGGTCAGCGCGAAGTCCCGCCGCGACAGTATGCCAGTTCCGCCCGGTGCATGGGGTCTCGCCTTGGAGGCAATCAGCAAGCAACAATGACTTTGCGATTACTTCAACGAACCAAGCCGCAACGGCTAACCATGCGCTGCAGCGAATGAAAGAAACCCTCCGCGGCATCGTGCAAAAGCAACTCGACGGCATCCGCGCGGGCGACTCCAAGGCCGCGTCCGTCTTCGCCGACGACGCCATCAAGGCCCGGTTCCCACTCGCGGATTTCGCTGAGATGGTGACGACCGGCTACCCAGCCATCGCGACTCACGAAACCTTCACCCTCGGCCGCACCTTCGACGACGGCGAGCAGACCGTCGCCGGCGCGCGCGTCATCGGCACGGACAAAACCGCCGCCGATGATCAATACCTGCTCAAGCGCACCGGCGACGCCTGGCGCGTGACCGGCGTGGTGAGAGTGAAGCGCGAGGGGATCGAGGTCTGAGCGAATCTGCGGTCGTCACCGTCAGAAGCATTCAACTAAGCTGCGGCTTGCTCGCTCCTCCGCGGCCCGCTGACACTGGCATTTGAGTGATTCCCCCTACGAGGCATCCACGCACCTGGCCGGGGCCGATTCAGGAGCCTTATGACCATTTCACCTTTCACGTATGTCGAGCCTCTCGAATCGCGCATCGCTCCCGCAGGCTTGGTCACAGCGACCTTTCTCAATGGCCTGCTGACGATCACTGGCGCAGATGACGCCAATCACGACATCGAGATCGTGAAGACGGGGCCGGACACCTTTCGCGTCGAAGGCAACGCCACCGATGTCAATCGCATGGGCAAAACCTTTAAGAACTTCCAAGGCACTCTCACGGATGTGCTCATCGAAGGCGGCGCAGGCACCGACACTTTTGAGGTCAGCAACCTCAGTCCGCTCCACCGTTTGGGATTTAACGGGAATGCCGGCGTGGACAGCCTGAGCACGGTCAATTTGCAGATCACTGAGGGCGGGCGGGTGGACATCGACCTTGGCTCCGAAACCGGCTCGGTCAATTTCTTCGGCGACGAAACCACGATCCACGGCCACCTGAACATCGACCTGGGTGGCGGCGGGACCGCCGGCTTCCGTTCCACACTCACGACGGTTGACACACACGTCGAAATCACCGGTGGCCCCGGCAGCGATGCCGTCTCCATCACCGGCGACACCACGCTCTTCAAGTTCAAGCTAAAGTTCGACGGCGGCGGCGGGGCCGATTCCTTCACCGCCTCTGGAAGTTCCTTCCACGTTCGCGGCGCGATCGCCATGGACGGCGGAGGCGGCACGAACCTTTTCAACTTTACCGCAGATCACAACAAGTTCGGCGCCCGCCTCGCGCCGTCATTGGTGGATATCAAAGTCGGCGTCGGTCCCGGAGCTGTCACTTTCCTCGGAGATACCACCGACATCTTCGGCGACTTGACGATCGACCTTGGATCGGGCGGCGGCATCGCCCGGTTGCACTCGACCACCACCGATGTCACCCAGAACGTGTCTATCACCGGCGGCGCTGGCGGCGATACCGTGAAGACCAGGGGCAGCACGAGCATTGGAGGGGACTTCACCTTTCTTGGCAGCGGCGGGGACGACGCGTTCCGGGGAACGGGAAGCCTCTTTGCCGTGACCGGTGCCACCAGCATGGATGGTGGCACGGGAGCCGCGATTTTTGACCTCGATGTCAGCAGCCTCACGCTTGCCGGCCTGACCTTCACCGGCGGCACTTCAAACGATACCGTCAGCATTAGCGCCGATGGCAACATCACCGGGGACGCGAATCTGCAACTGGGATTGGATGGCACAGGCCCATCAAGCACCATCCTGAAAAGTCGCGCAGGGGTTGCCAACGGGCTGAAGTTTGGCGGGAGCCTGACCATCGACATGGTCGGTGCCACCGTCGATGTGCTCACGATCGCAAATATCCAAGTCGCGAACGCCTTCCTTGCGCAAACCGGGGAAAACGTGAGCACCGTCGATATCTTCAATCTCAATGCCGGCGGTAACTTCCAGCTTAAGACCGGCGCCGGTGCCGACGTGGTGAATATCGACAATGTCAACGTCAACGATTTCGATGTGGACACGGAAAGCGGCGCGGACGAGTTACGGATCGAGCGCAACGCTGCTTACACCGGCACCTCGCACGTGCTGGGCATCGCAACCATCCTCACCGGCATTGGAGCCGATCAAATCCGCATCGGCAATGCCATCGACGCCGCAAACTTGAAGGTCTTCTTCATGGGCGCAATGACTCTGGACGCTGGTGACGGAGCGAACATGCGCAATGATATCGTCGGCAGTAACTCCTTCGCGTTTCCCCCGGTCATCACCGCAACCGGCGGCACCCTGACGCAGACCGAGGCAGCCTAAGCTTCCGCATGGCGTCGCGCGGTGACATCCCGCCCGGGAGCGGCGGGGTTATTGGCGGCCGAGGTTGCGCTGGCTTTCGGGGGCGAGTTCGTTTTTGGGGTACTTCGTCGCGATCTCTTTCCAGAGGGCGCGGGCTTCGTCCTTTTTCCCGAGCTCGAATAGGGCGCGGGCGCGGTGGAAGTCGGCGACGATCTGGTAGGGGCTGTCGGGCTGCATGGCGCGGAAGGATTCGATCTCCTGGAGGGCTTCGTTCCAGCGGCCAAACTCCATGAGCACGCGGCCGCGGAGGAGGAGGAAGTCGCTGTCAAATTTCGCCATGGGATGGTCGA